>NZ_JAAKZZ010000032.1 GCF_011045075.1 Streptomyces boncukensis | reverse complement strand
ATCTCGTCCCACGCCTGGAGCCGGTCCGTGTCGCGGTCCAGGTAGAGGACGGACGCCTGCACCTTCTGCGGCTCGTCGCCCTCCACCGCGCGGAGGCCGCCGCGGAATGTGTTTTGGCGAACCGTCGCGACATCC
Source organism: Streptomyces boncukensis (assembly GCF_011045075.1). Lineage (GTDB taxonomy): Bacteria > Actinomycetota > Actinomycetes > Streptomycetales > Streptomycetaceae > Streptomyces > Streptomyces boncukensis. Next base: position 28,561 of record NZ_JAAKZZ010000032.1, on the reverse strand, counting down.
CATATGCTGCACGGGTCCCCGAAGCGCTGACAAAAGCGCCAGGTGGGCCGTCGGCCCTCATCGTCTAGTGGCCCAGGACGCCGCCCTTTCAAGGCGGTAGCACGGGTTCGAATCCCGTTGGGGGCACCTCTCTCAACCCCTCTGAACTGCGAAAATGTAGCCGGAGGGGCATTTTTTGTGCTGCCACGCTGCCTCTCCGCCCCAGGATTCCGGCGTCGTGGCTCTATGCTCACGGTCGGCACAAGCAGGGGTGGAATCGGGGTGGAGCGATCCGTGTACGGGCTCAGCGAGAAGAGTCTCATGGCGCTGGCGGGTGACCGTTCCTTCGAGCGCGGGCTCGGGTATCTCGACGCGGTGTGCGGCGTCGAGGTCGGTGACGCCTGGGTCACCGCGACCGTGCACGGCACGGAGCGGTACGAGGTGGAGCTGACCCTGGACGGCCCCGAGGGCGTGGCCGGGGAGTGCGACTGCCCGTACGGCCTGGAAGGGAACTTCTGCAAGCATCTGGTCGCCCTCGGTCTGACCGTGCTCGCACAGCGGGAGAGCCTGCCGGGACAGCGGAAGGCAGCCCAGGACCGGGCACAGGACCTCGACGCCTGGCTGTCCGGACTGTCCAGGGAGGACCTGCTCGCCCTCGTCCGCGAGCAGATCGCCGAGGACCGGCAGCTGCGCCGCCGTATGGAGCTGCGGGCCGCGAGCGTCCGAGGAGACCTGGCCGGGGTCCGGGCCCGCATCCGTGAGCTGCTCGACATCGGCCCGTTCGCACAGCACGGGTACGTCGAGTACGCCGACGTCCGTGCCTACTCCGACCAGGCCGGGCAGACGGTATCCGCAATCACAGCCCTGACCGCGTCAGGCCGGGCCGCCGATGCGATCACCCTGGCCCGGGAAGCGATGCCGCTGCTGGCCGACGCGATGGAGAGCGTCGACGACTCCGACGGCTGGCTCGGCCAGATCGGCGCGGCCCTCGCCGACGCGCACCTCGACGCGTGCCGCGCGGCGCGCCCCGACCCCGAGGAACTCGCGCACTGGCTGGTCGGCCATGTGCTCGGTGACGCGGATGACCTCACCGATATCGACCCGCTCGACTACGAAGACGTGCTCGGCGAGCAGGGCATGGCCGTCCTGCGGGAGCTGGCGGTCGGGGCGTGGCGGGCCAACCGCACGGGCTGGGCCGAGAAGTACCTGGTGGAGCGCTTGGCCAAGGCCGGCGGCGACATCGACGCGGTGATCGCGATGCACGCGGCCGACCTCGCGCCCAACGGCCACACCCACCTGGTCATCGCCCGGGAACTGGACACCGCAGGACGCTCCGAGGAGGCCCTGAACTGGGCGGAGCGCGGAATCCGGGACGTCCGGGACCTCGTCGCCGTCGACACCGCCCTCATCGACTATCTCTGCGACCGCTACACCCGGGCGAACCGGCTGCCCGACGCCGTCGCCCTGCGCCGCGTCCACTTCGGTGCTCGTCGCACCCTGTTCGCCTACCAGCAACTGCGCGCCGCCGCGCGGGAGACCGACTGCTGGCAGGACGAGCGCGTGGAGGCGCTGGCCCTGCTGCGCGCCGACGCCGAGCGACCGCAGGAGCGCCGGCACGCCGGACCCGTCCTGGTCGACGCCCTGCTCGACGACAAGGACGCCGACGCCGCCTGGCGTGCCGCTACCGAAACCGGCGCCGACGAGCGGCAGTGGCTCACCCTCGCCGACCAGGCCCGTGCCGACCGTCCCGCCGACGCACTCGGCGTCTACCTGCGCCTGGCCGAACCGCTCACCCTCCAGACCGGCAACACGGTCTACGAACAGCTCGTCAGCCTGCTGCTGAGCATCCGCGACTGCCACCGCCGCCTGGGCACACCGCACGAGTGCACCGCGTACGTCACCGCCTTGCGCACCGCCCACAAGCGCAAGCGCAACCTGATGCGGCTGATGGACGAACACGGCCTGTGAACCCGGTCCCGGTGACACATCCGCCGCACAGCGCGGCGAGGTCCTCAGCGGCGACCGAGGGTGAGACCAGGGCTTGCGGGCCCCGCCACGCGCAGAGATCAAGTGGTCCAGCTCGGCCAGGACCATGGGCGAGATGACGAGGTGGCTGATCGCCGCCAGCCCGTCCTTGTGCGCTTTGTACTCAGCCAGGTCACGTCACGGCGATCGCCGTCGCCGAGGGCCTGGCAGCCGCCTACGGCACCGCAGTGCTGTTCACCACCGACCGCCACTTCCGCACGGTCCGGCCGCTGACCGGCCACAAGGCGTTCCGGCTGCTACCCGACGACCTCGGTGCTGACGTGCCAGCACCGCGCCCAGAGCGAGGCCGATCGAGAACGAGTTGATTGCCCGGTTCTTCTGCATCCTTGCAGGTCAAGCGGTGCCGCCGTCGCTGCCGCGGACCATGGTTCCGAAGCCGATGAGCACGGTCTGGATGCGCCAGCCCTGATCGGTGCGTGTGTAGGTCATGTCGGCGCTCATATAGACCGAGCGAGGGTTGTCAGCCAGGACAGAGCCGACCCACATCAGCCAGTCCCCGGTGGCGGTGTCGCCGTCGACGGTGATGACCGGGTTGAGGAAGGTGTGCATGGAGAGCTGGACGACGGAGGTGGCCTTGGGCAGTACGGCCGCGATCGCGTCCGCGCCGCGGGTCACCTCACCGTCGAAGCCTTCCCAGCGAGCGTCGGCCGCGAAGATGTCCGGGATCGCGTCGGCGTCGACGGTCCTGCCGTTCCATCCTTTGTTGATCGCGTCGGCGTAGCGGGCGGTCAGGTCACGGATCGCTTCGATGTCTTCGAGGCGGAGGATACGTTCCTCAAGCGTGGTGGCGGTCATGATCAGGACTCCGTTGCTGTTGTCTCGATGGTGAGGTGGGCACAGCGGTGGCGTTCAACGCGGCGTTGAGCGCTTGGGTGGGATCGGCCGGCGCTGTGATGGTGCGCCAGGCGAGGTATCCGTCGGGCCGGACCAGCGCGGCCCCGGTGGATTCGAGGCCGTAGGCCGTACGGAAGGCGTTGGGCTCCACCGGGTTCGCGTCGGTGCCGATGCGGACGAACGTGACGGGGATGCCCGACCGCTCGGCGGCACGGGTCGCGGCGGCGGCCCAGCGCTCGTCCTCGGACAGCAGCACCCAGTCGCGCCGGAACAGATCCAGCGTCGAGCGCTCCTCGCCGTCGACGGTGACCCACAGGTGCGGGGCCCGGGTGCCGGGCTGGCCGGACCACTCCTCCGGTCGCCGCGCGGGCGGCAAGTCGGCGTCCGCGCCCAGCACCGCGGCCGAGCGGTAGAGCTGGCCGAGTTCGACGGACGCGTCGTCGAGCACCGGCACGTCTGTCCGGGGGGCCGTCAGGTACGCCTTGTAGTCGGCGCGTGCGAACAGTTGGTCATGGCGCAGGTCCGCCACAGGCCGACGTTCGGCATCGTAGGTGTCCAGAAGCCGGGGCTCAGACCTCCCGGCCAGCACGGCGGCCAGTTTCCAGGCCAGGTTGTGCGCGTCGTCGATTCCGGTGTTGGCGCCGAAACCGCCGCGGTTGGGCGGCAATTGGTGGGCGGCATCGCCGACGAGGAACACCCGGCCGTCGGAGAAGCGGTCAGCGATCAGCCCGGCCAGGTCCCAGCGGCCGGTGGTCACCAATTCGATGGGGATGTCGGTACGGCCGACCGCCTGCTGCACCACCCGCCGTTGCTCGTCGGTGTCACGCTCGATGTCGTCACTGAGCATCAGCACCCACCGCCCGTCGGAGTAGGTGGTCAGGAACGCCTTCACGTCCGGCTGCTCGATCTCGAACTGGACCACACCGTGCCGCAGATACTCGTCCAAGGGCGCACGGAACAGGATGCTGCGCTGCACCGACAGCGGACCCGCCCCGTGACGGGCGATGCCCAGCTCCTCACGCATGGCGCTGGTCGCGCCGTCCGCGGCCACCACGTACTGGGCGCGCAGGCGGTACTCGTGGCCGTCGTCGCGGCGACGCAGTGTCGCAGTCACGCCGTCGTCGTCCCGGATGAAGCCGATCAGTTCGGTACCCAGCCGCAGGTCCGCGCCCAGCTCGGCCGACCGGTCACGCAGGAGGGGTTCGAGCCTGTCCTGGGTGATCGCGATCGCGTGCACCGGGGAGTCCTCGGCGCCGTAGGCGCCCTCGCCGCCCGGTGTCCACGGGTACTCCTCCAGCCACGTACCGGCCAGGCTCTCCACCCGCGCCCGCCGCGGCGGCTTCATGCCCTGCAGCGACGGCGGCACGTCGACCCCCACTTGCCGGAAGTGTTCCACCGTGCGGGTGGTGAAGCCGATCGCACGCGGATGCGGGGAGCTGCCGTGATGCTTGTCGACCAAGACGACCGGAACGCCGTGCCAGGTCAGGAAGACCGCGGCGGACAGCCCTACCAGGCTGCCGCCGACGATCAATACGGGCACAGCTTCGGTAGTCGTGTCGTCGGCAACATGGGTGATCCCGTCCATGACCTGCTCCTTCGCGCGTAGTGAATGGTGCGGCTCTTCATGTCGGTTCGGCCTGCGGCCGTGGCGCGGCGAAAACCCCGCGGACCAGCACCGAGAGCGCGCATCCGGTACGGGACCGGCCCGTCACTCACTACAGCCTAACGAACATGTTCGTTACGAGCAAGGTCGTAACGACCGCGTTCGGGGCAGCGAGGATGCGCGTGCGCACCGGAGAGACGGCTGCCTATGCCGGCGCCCGCTCAGGAGTGGGATAGCACCGTGCGGCTGACCGGGACGGGACCCGGCTCAGCCGGCCTGGCCGGGCACAGGGGTGCCCGTGATGCCGTTGACGAGCACGTCGAAGCTCCAGCGCATCCGGTCCTCGGCCGTGCCGCTGACCAGATGCGGTATGTGCGCGCTGATCGCCGGATGCGTCGCCTCGTCCACAGCGTGCAGCGCGCCGACGGCCGCGCTCCAGTCGTCTTCGGAGTGGGGGTCGTGCTCACGCGTCGCCTGCTCGGCGGCGGTGGCCGTCGCGTCCTGGAGCAGCTTGTCCACCCCCCAGGCGACCTGCTCGCGGCCGGCGCCACTGCGGGAGAGGAGGTCGAGGATGCGCTCCACCAGCCGCAGGTAGTTCTCACCGCTCGGCCGGGCGACAAGAGCGGACCGGGCGAGCTGCGGGTGCTCGAAGAGCACCACGGTGTAGGAGGTCATGACGGCGCGGAGCTGGCCGCGCCAGTCCTTGCCACCCTTGCCGCCCTCCCGGCCGGTCAGGTCGACCTCGCCGAGCAGGGCGTCCAGGACGGCCGCGTGCAGCTCGGCTGTGTTGGCAACGTACACGTAGAGCGAGGCCGGACCGGTGTCCAGCTCCTGCGCCAAGCGGCGCATCGTGACCTTCTCCAGCCCCTCGGCCCGCATGACCCGCACGGCCGTGTCCACGATTCCGCGCCGGGACAGGGCAGGCTTGGCCGGACGCTCCCGACGGCTGACCGGCTCTCTTCTCACACCCACGACGCTCATCGTAGCGAACATGTTCGCGCAGGGAGGCGCACACCTTCGAGGACACCCCGCTCACCGGTCGAAATGCCCGCCACGGGCGGGCGGCAGCGCGGTAACGATGTTGCGAACTTCGTCGTCAGCCAGTTCTTCCCGGCCATCCTCAACACCAGTGCCGTGCTGGGCCGCGGCTCCGAGCCCCCATTCCCGCCGGGGTGTTCACCATGGGAGACGCACAGGGTGACGGCCGGCCCGCGGACGGCGAGCGACCGGTGCACGCCGTGACGCTGGACGCGTTCTCCCTCGACCTCCCTCGACCGCACCGAGGCGGAGCGATATGGCAGCTCGGCGGTCTTCCACACGGTGGTCGCCGCCGACGGGCGGCACCCCGAGGGACGCCGCTCCGACACGACCGGCCGCGAGGACCACCCCGCCCTGGATCACCACCGCTCCCGCCCGCTCCTGCGCACCCAACGGCTTCGGTCTGTGGCAGACCGTCGGCAACGTATGGGAGTGGTGCCAGGACATCTGGAGCCCCCGCACACGGCCCACGGGGCCCGGCAGCCGGGAGCCGGCGGGTGCTGCGCGGCGGCTCGTACCTGTGCCACGACCCGGGCGGTGCGAACTGCCCGTTCGCGTCCGACGAGGCGGCGTGGTGGTGGTGGGCGTCGCTGTCCGGGAGCTGAGCGGGGGGCGCGTGGAGCGCGTGGCGGCGTACTCAGTCGGATGCGAGGAGTTCGGCCAGCCGAAGGGTGTCTTCGAGGTAGCGGTCGTAGGGAAAGCCGGCGGCGACGAGTGCGGCCCGGAACTCCTCGTCGAGCGACTCTCCTGTGGTGTGGAAGGCTTCCCGGCCGGCCTCGGTGAGGCGGACCAGCCGCCGCCGCGCGTGTTCGGGGTCGACGGTGATCTGCACCAGGCCGTCCGCCTGCAGTGGCCGTAGCGCCCGGCTGATCGCCGGGTCGGACACCAACAGGGCCTGCGCGAGCCGGTGCTGCGTCGTCGGTTCGATGTCCTCCAGCGTACCGAGAAGTCGAATCTGGCTGTAGGTCAAACCGTCGGGGCCACCGGTACGCCGCCGGGCCGCCTCGCCCAGCAGCATGACCACGCGGTGCAGCACGTCTGCGAGTCCTTCATCCACGGCACCACTGTACCTGATTATTGCGCGGTTAATATTAACGTGTTAAGAATAAGTCATGAGCGACCTCTCCTACCTCGCACAGTCCGCGTTCCCCCTGGTGTGGCTCCTGGCGCCAGCCGCCGGCGCCTTCATCCGGACCCGCCACGCCCCCTCCCCCCAGCAGGCGCTGGAAACCTGGCAACGCTGGTGGGCCATCGGCGCCTTCGGCTGCGGCAGCCTGTGGATGACGGTCGCGTTCCTCGGCGCCCCGGACGTCATGGCAACGGCGATCGGCTTCGACCGGACGCCCTTCATGTTCGAGATCGCCTTCGCCAACCTCGGGCTGGCGGTCATGGGCTTCCGGGCCGCCTCGGCCTCCGCGCGCGAGCGCATCACCATCGGGCTCGGCGGCGGGATGTTCCTCTGGGGAGCCCTGGCCGGCCACGTCTACCAGTGGTTCGCAGGCGGTGACCACTCCCCCGGCAACACCGGCGGAGTCCTCGTCAACGACCTCCTGATCCCGGCAGTCATGATCATCCTGGCCGTGCGCTCCCGGCGCCTGGGGCCGGCCACGCCCCGGCCGGCCACGCAAGCCGCCGCCGCCTGACACCCCAGGAGCTGTTCCGCACCATGGCGACTCACCACGGCCACACCCCCGACGGCCAGAACGACGAGACTCGACCGGTCGCCGCCGGCCGGCTCATCGCGTTCGTGGACGCGGCCATCGCGATCGCACTCACCTTGCTGGCCCTGGACCTCCCCGTCCCCGCCGGCGACACCACCGGTGCCATGCTGCGTTCGGCGTCGGACCACAGCAAGGAGTACCTGGCCTTCGCGCTCAGCTTCGTGGTGATCGCCGCCCACTGGAGGGCCCACCACGAGATCTTCCGGTATGTCCGCTCGCTGAGCAGCCGGCTGACCAGCCTCACCCTGGCGTGGCTGTTCATGCAGGTCCTGATGCCGTTCGCGACCCGAGTGATCACCGCCGACGGCGCCTTCCCGCCCCGGTTCAGCTTCTACGCGATCGTGCAGGTCCTGGCGTCCACGCTGATCGCGCTGATGATCCGGGAGATCCGACGCGAACACCTGTACCACACCGACGTCCCGCCCCGGGCGTTCGCCCAGAACCGGGTGCGCAGCATCTGCCTGGCCGCGGTGTTCGGGGTGTCCGTCCCCGTCTCGTTCCTGACCACGAGCACCGGCGCGTACCTGTGCTGGCTCACGGCGCCTCTCGTGCTCACCGTCGCCCAACGCGTCCAGAACCGCGCACCGGCCCGTGACTGAAGCTGCGTGCTGCGTGCTGCGTGCTGCGTCGGGCAGGCTGCCTGCCCGGTGGGACAGGGCCTGACCTCACAGAGCGCGTCACCGGCCAGCGACAGATCGTCGATCTGTCCGACCGCGGCGACCGCGAGTCCCGCCGCGTTCCTGAGCGTCGCCGCGAACTCGACGTGGACCCCGTCCCGCCTCGGGGGGGGCGGGCCGCCTCGTCCCGCACCACCAGTCCGGACGTCACGTCGATGAGGTCGATGCCCACGGCCGCCAGTTCCTTGGCGAACATCACTGCCTCGTCGACGGAGATGCCGCCCTCGACCCAGTCCGTGGTGGTGATCCGGACGAAGACGGCCTTGTCCGCCGGGAAGGCCGCGCGAACGGCGCGGGCCACGCGCAGCGCGAGACGCATCCGGTTGTGCGGACTTCCGCCGTACTCGTCCGTTCGGTGATTGGACAGCGGGGAGAGGAACTCGTGCAGGAGGTATCCGTGCGCGGCCTGGATTTCGACCACCTGGTAGCCGGCCAAGTGGGCCATCCGGGTCGCGCGGGTGAATGCCTCGACGATCTCGTCGATGTCGGCGTGGTCGGCGTGGTCGGCCTCCCGGGGGACGTTCAGGTCGCCGAAGGGAACCGCTGACGGCCCGAAGGTCGGCCAGCCGCCGTCGGCCGCGCTCACCGGACCGTTCTGCCCCGCGCCCACCCAGGGGAGCTGGTGTGACCCCTTCCTGCCCGCGGCCTGCAGCTGGATCCCGGGCACGGTGCCGCGCTCGCGTATGCACGAGGTGAGCCGCCGGTGTGCGGCGGCCTGCTCCTCGTTCCAGATGCCGAGGTCTGCTGACGTGGTCCGGTGCAGCGGCCCCACGGCACTGGCCTCGACCGTGATCAGGCCGACCGCGCCGACCGCGCCGACCGCTCGTGCGCCGTAGTGCACGAGATGCCAGTCGGCCGGTTTCCCGTCAGGGCCCGGCGCGGGTTGCGATCGAGCGCCGCCGCACGGCGATCCGGCCCGCGGCCCGCACCGACGCCTCGTCAGCTCCGCACGGCGGCCGGCAGCTTCGCCGTGGCTTCGGGGGCCTCCACCGGGAAGTGGTGGCTGCCCAGGTCGACGAGCACGATGTCGAGGCGGTCCCCGTAGCGGTCGACCGCTTCCTGGGCCACCAGGTCGCGGATGGCGAACACGGTGACCGGCTGCTTCGTCTCGCGCAGCGCCGCGTCCATGTCCCAGCGCACCAGGCCCTCGATGGCGCGCAGCCCCGCGGGCTGCCGCACCGCGGCCATCCGCTCCGCGTAGGCGTCGACGAGAGCCGGGTCGGTCCCGGTCGGCGAACCTCCCTCGACGAGGCCGCGCACCGCCGCCGTGAAGTCGTCGCGGAACATGCCCAGCAGGGCGTCGGACTGTTCCTCGTTCTGCGCCGGGAAGAGGGACAGATAGTGCAGTCCGTCGAGCGCGACCACGTGGGAGACGGTGCCGGGGAGCAGGCGGCCGGTCTCCACGGCGACCGCCGCGCCCAGGGAGTGCCCGGCCACGACGGCCGTGGTCACCGACTCGGCCTCCAGCACCGCCGCCACGTCGCGGGCGAACTCCTCCATGGTCCACGCCTCCCGCGTCGAGCGGGACGCGCCGTGCTCGGCGAGGTCGACCGCGAGGACGCGATGGCCGTCGGGCAGGTGGCGGGTGACCGTGTCGAAGTCGCGGCGGTCGCACGCCCAGCCGTGGATGAGGACCAGGACCGGCCCGTCGGCCGTGTACCGGATCGTCGTGTGGTCGGCTCGCTGGACGGTGCGGTTCTCGCGGGTTGTTGTGCTTGCGGTCGTCACGGTGCTTCCTTCTTTCGTACGAGGGGTGCCCTGCTGTCTTCGGCGGACAGGGGTGGGGCGCCGCGGGACGGGTCTCACTCGCCCGGGGCGGCGACGGCGATGCCGCCGAGCACGGCGGGCACGCTGTTGCCGAGGCAGTTGCTGATGTTCGCCGAGGCGAAGACCGCGCTGCGCTCGTGCGGCCTGGCGACCCGGGCGAAGGTGCCAACCGCCGCCAGCACCGAGGCACCGAGGCCGACGCCCGCGACGACGGTCCGGGCGGCGGCGAGCCAGACGAAGTCCGCCACGATGCCGGCGAGCGCGGTCAGGACGCCCAGCCCGAGCAGCGCCGAGCAGCGCCGAGCAGCAGGGCGTAGACCAGGCGGGTCGGGTCGGGGCTGGGCCGAACTCCACCAGCAGCCCGGAGCCGAGAGCGCCGGGCGCGAGCCCCGCCAGGGGGCCACCGAGGTGACGACACCGGTGCGGCCGGGGGCGCGCGGCGGTTCGAGGTCGATGGGGGCGGCGCTCAGGGTGGTCGTCGCCGCGCCGGTGGCGATGCCCTGCAGCACTCTGGCGGCGGCCACACCGGGGAAGGCGGGACCCGCGCAACCTGCGGTGCGTGTCCCGGCCGAACGGTACGGCGGATACAGCAGAGTAAACAGGCACCTTCGCCTCGCAGTGATCAGTGCGATAGTGGCTGCCCTGGTGTCCAGTACTGCTTCCCCCACACCACAGACCAGGACCGGCCGGGGGCCGCTCCGCCCGAGGCAAGGCTGATCGCGCCCAATCGGCGCGCCCAGTTTCGACCGCTGCAACCCGGCCTGCGCGAACGTCGCCCGCACCGACACCCACACCGACCGGGCCCGGAGGGAAGCAGCCGCCCTGCAGTACGAAAGCGACTCCGGCCTCCACCCGCAGCCCGTCCGGCAACGCTACGAGCAGCGCCGCCAGGGGCTGCTCGACCGAGATCATCGACCGGCACGACGGCAGCAAGTCCCCCGCCGCCGAGCCGGACAACGTTCGCCCATTGCACCGCCTCACAACGTGATGTGCCGGTAACCCGGGGGGCGGACAGTCAGCGGAACGGGCGGAAGAACCCGCGCACCTGCTTGACCAGCGACTCCGGCTGCTCCAGCGCGGCGAAGTGGCCACCGTGCGGCAGCTCCTCGAACCAGCGCAGGTCGGTGAACCGCAGCTCGGCCTCCCGCCTCGACGGGCGGGTGATGTCGCGCGGGTAGACCGACAGCCCGGATGGCGCGGTCACCTTGTCCCGGAAGTTGGCGAAGCTCTCCCAGTACAGGCGCGCCGACGACGTGGCCGACGCGGTGAACCAATAGACCGAGATCTCGTCGAGAATCGTCTGCCGGGACAACGCGTCCTCGGGATGGCCGTCGTTGTCCGTCCACGCCCAGAACTTCTCGGCGATCCAGGCGGCCTGCCCCGCCGGGGAGTCGGTGAGGCCGTAGCCGAGCGTCTGCGGCCGGGTCGCCTGGATCGCCGAGTACCCGCGGCCGGTGCGCTGCATCTCCTTCTCGGCCTGGAGATTCGCCAGCTCCGCGGGCGTCGGATCGTCGAACGTGCCCGCCGCCACGGATCCCAGGTTCAGGTGCACGCCGGCGACCCGCTCGGGCGCCACCTCGCCCAGCACCGCGGACACCGCCGAACCCCAGTCACCGCCCTGCGCGCCGTACCGTTCGTAACCCAGCGAGACCATCAACGTGTCCCAGGCGCGCGCGGTGCGAGTGATGCCCCACCCGGTCGTCGACGGCTTGTCACTCCAGCCGTACCCGGGCAACGACGGCGCGACCACGTGGAACGCGTCCGCCGGGTCACCGCCGTGCGCGCGCGGGTCGGCCAGCGGGCCGAGGACGTCCAGGAACTCAAGCACCGAACCCGGCCACCCGTGCGTGAGCACGAGCGGGAACGCGTCCGGCTCCGGCGAGCGGACGTGCAGGAAGTGGATGCCCAGCCCGTCGATCGTGTCGCGGTACTGCGGGAACACGTTCAGCCGCTCGGCGAACCCGAAGTCGTACTCCTCGGCCCAGCTGCGGCACAGCTCCTGCGCATACGCCAGCGGCAAACCCTGTGACCAGTCGTCCACCGGCTCGCGCTCGGGCCACCGTGTCCGGCGCAAGCGTTCCCGCAGGTCCGCGATCTCGGCTTCGGTGATACCGACCTCGAATGGCTCGGCGGACATGGCAAGGCTCCTTACTGGTCAAGGCGCTACCGGATCAGATGCAGGTGGACGGTCATCGCGGGCTCCCCCGCGTGGCGTCGGGGTCGGGGTCGGGGCGGCGGTCGGCGGTAGGGCGCCGGGTCAGGCTGAGGACGAGTCCGGCCAGGGGGAGTGCCGCGAGCGCGGCGAGGGCCACCGGCACCGGCACGATGCCGGACAGACCCGCGACAGCGGCCGGACCGATCCCGCCACCCAGGGCGTTCATGAAGTTGAGCAGGCTCTGTGCGGTGTCGCGGTCATCCGCGGCGACCAGGTCCGGCGCGAGGCTCACCAGTACGGCTTGGGCGCCGGCGAACCCGCACACGGTCGACGCCGTGCCGACGACAACCGGGATCGGCCCGGTGAAGATCGCGACCACGAGCACCCCGACGACGGTGAGTGCCGCAAGCCCGGCCGACACCTGCCAGCCGGCGAACCGGTCGGTCAAGGTGCCGACCAGCCGCCCGGCCAGCACCGAGCAGGCGGCGGCCGGGACCAAGAGCACGCCGGCTTCCAGGGGGCCACCGCCCGTGGCCTGCTCGATCAGGGACGGGGCGCGGAACAGCACCCCGTAGTAGCCGGCGAAGACGGTCCCGCCGATGAGCCCGGCCGCCAGGAAGCCGCGGGATGCGATCACCCGCCGAGGCACGAACCCGTCGGGCGTGCTTCGCACGCGCCACCACAGTCCCACGGCGGCGAGCGCCCCGGCGGCGGCCACGACGAGCGTGACCGGAGCGGGCAGGCCGACCGAGTGTGCCTGCAGCAACGTGATCAAGGAGCCGGCGAGTACCGACAGCACGGCCGCGCCGACGATGTCGAGTCGCCCGGTCGAGCCGTTTCGCTCGCCGCTGCCGCTCCGCGTCAGCGCGCGCCGACTCGGCAACGCGGCCAGCAGGAGGGGCAGCGCGAGGACCGGGATCGCGAGCACGGCACGCCACCCGAGCCATGCGGTCACCGCCCCGCCCAACAGCGTCCCGCACCCCGACGCCGTCGCGCTGGCGGCCGCGATGATTCCCAGGGCGCGGATCCGTTGCCGCCTGGGCAGGGCGGTGGCCACGGCAAAGACGGCGATCACGGTCGCGCCCGCCCCGGCGCCGCCGATCAGCCGGCCGACGATCACGACGGACAGCGTCGGCCCGGCTCCGGCGAGCGCGGAGCCCGCGGCGAGCGTCACGACCCCGGCGACGAGGACCTGGAAGGGGCTCCAGCGGACCAGCAGCCGACCCGCGACCGGCATCGCGAGCGCGGAGGTCAGCGACCACGCGGCGAGAATCCACGCGGTGGCCCCGAACGGCACCGCGAGTGCGCGGCCGATGGCCGGCAGGGCCACCGACGGCGCTCCCAGTGCCACGTACATCGGCAGCACCAGCATCCCCAAAGTCAGCCCCAGCCGACGCCCGTCCGGGGCGTCGGCTCGCTCCGGTGCCGGGGCCCCTCCAGACGGGATCGTCTGCGGCGGCGTCCCCTGCCGGGTACGTTGTGACATGCGAAAGTTCATTTGCGTGTGACATTACGGAGCGGCGAGGAGACACGTCAAATGCGGAATGCGTATTACAGCCCATGGGTGGTCCAGACGGCCGTCGACCTGGCCAACACCTTGAGGCCGATCAAGGGAGAGGACGCGCTTGAGACCGTGGAGCAGCTCCGGGACTTCCTCGACGACCATCCCGCGGCTGAGCCTCCGGGTTCGGCCGCGAACCAAGGGACCGGTCCGCGGCATCTCACCCGCGCCGACCTGGCGGAAGTCCGCGCGTTGCGCGAGACGGTGCGCGAGGTGCTCGAACGGGCGAACGCGGACGCGGTCGAAGCTGCGGCTCTGATCAACGACGGTCTGCGTCGCAGCCGCGCCACCCCGGTACTGCGCCACGAGGACAGCCGCTGGTGGACCGAGGTGACCTCCGACACCGACCGCTGCTCGGCGCACCTTGCCGCGACTACGCTCAGCGCACTGGCCTCCGTGATCGCCACGCTCGGTCCCGCTCGTCTCGGCGTATGCGCCGGGCCGACCTGCCGGGCCACTTTCGTGGACCTCTCGCGCAACGGCTCGAAGCAGTACTGCACCCGAACCTGCGCACACCGGGCCAGCGTCGCGGCCTACCGGAGCCGGCACAGCCCGCGTTGAGCGCCGGCACCCGACCCTGCCGCAATGCGGGCCCGAGACCGCAAGATCCCGAGCCGGACCGACTGACGTCTGGGTGATCGACTACGGCGCCTACGTCACTCAAGCAAGGTTGAGCTGAACGGGTGGATCCGGTGACGGGAGGGGCAGAGCGATGGCGACGCGGGTGTTCTCCGAGGAGGAGCTGGAGGCCCTGCGCGCATTCCCGGCGATCGGGAAGGAAGAGCTGATCCGCTACTCAGGTGGCGGAGCATCCGGGCTGGCGCTCGGCGAAGGTGATTCGGCCCGGTGTGGTCACGCTGCTGGAGAGGGCCGGCCCGGCCCGGCAGACCGCCGAACGGGAGACCCATGCCCGCGTAGCGCACCTGCTGACCAAGGAGCGGGCCCGCGGCCTGGACGAGCTGCTGGTCGTCGCTCCGGAACTGAAGTCCACGCGCCTGAACTGGCTGGTGACCGGGCCGGTGCAGGCGTCGCCCAACAGTGTGGGCGGCGAGGTGGAGAAGCTGCGGTTCCTGCGGGGCCTGGATCGAGGCGCTGGGCATCCTGCGGGAGCTGAACGCCACTGGCGCCCGCAACGTCCCCGACGGCGCCCCGACCGCGTTCGTGCCGGCCCGCTGGCAGGGCTACCTGGATGAGGCCGCGGCGAAGGGGGATGCGACCGCTTTCCGGCATTACTGGGAGCTGTGCACGCTGCTCGCGGTGCGCGACGGGCTGCGCTCGGGGGATGTGTACGTGCCGGAGTTCTGCCGCCTGGTCGGCAAGAGCCCTGATGCCGGTGAGGCCCTCGCGCTGGTGCGGGACGAACTCGACGGGGCGCTGACGGACCCGGCGGAGGCCCCGGAGAAGGGTGACGGGCCGGTCCGGCTCAACGAGGAGGGTGAGCTGGTCATCTCTCCGCTGAGTGCGGAGGACATCCCCGGCGAGGCCGAGGAGCCGCACGCCGAGCTGGAGCGGATGCTGCCGAACGCGCCGATCCTCGGTTTGCACGGGATGGCGGGGCCTGGCCGTCGGCCAGATGTGCGAGGCCGGCCGTGGAGTGGACGCCGACGAGCCAGCGGCCGGGCTGTAGGGGAGGCAGACGGAGCCGTGAACACAGCGGTGACGCAGCGGCGTGAGCGCGCGGGGCTCCTGGGCCCCGGACATGAGGTCCGGGCCGATCCAGCGCCATCCCGCATCCCACAGGGGGCGGTGGTCCCGGTCGTCCGGGACCGGTGCGCCTGACCGCCGGCGGGGGCCGGTCCTCCGGCTTGACTTCGAGCGCGCTCCAAATCCTAGTTTCGGAGGCGTTCGTCACCCCTTGAGGTACCGTCCGGTCCGCCGGGCAGGAGGAGTATCCGCGCATGTTGACCCGAACCACGCTCGGCTCGCCCGGTCTCACCGTCAGCACGATGGGCCTGGGGTGCATGGGGATGAGCGAGAACTACGGCGCCGCCGACTGGGACGGCGGCCTGGCCACCATCGACCGGGCCCTGGAGCTGGGCATCACGTTCCTGGACACCGCCGACGCCTACGGCACCGGGCACAACGAGGTGCTGGTGGGCCGGGCCATCCACGGCCGCCGGGACCAGGTGCAGCTGGCCACCAAGTTCGGCATCGACCGCAGCGCCGGGAACCGGGCACGCCGCATCCGCGGTGCCCGGGACTACGTGCTGCGCTCCTGCGACGCCTCGCTGCTGCGGCTGGGCGTCGAGGTGATCGATCTGTACTACGCCCACCGCCCGCCCCAGGACGTGGAGATCGAGGAGACCGTCGGGGCGATGGCCGAGCTGGTCGAGGCGGGCAAGGTCCGCCATCTGGGCCTGTCCGAGGTCGACGGCGAGCTGCTGCGCCGGGCGCACGCGGTGCACCCGATCACCGCGGTGCAGAGCGAGTACTCGCTGTGGACCCGGGACGTCGAGGCGGTCACCCCGGTGATGGCCGAGCTGGGGGTCGGGCTGGTGCCGTACTCGCCGCTGGGGCGGGGGTTCCTGACCGGCACCCTGGACCGCTCCGCACTGGACGAGAAGGACTTCCGGCGCACCAACCCCCGCTTCGCCGGCGAGGCGGGCGAGGCCAACGAGGAGATCGCGCAGACCGTGCGCGGGGTGGCCGACCGGCTGGGTGCCACCCCGGCCCAGGTGGCGCTGGCCTGGGTGTACGCCCAGGCCGAGCAGCTCGGGGTGGCGGTGGCGGCCATTCCGGGCACCCGCAGCCCGGCCCGGCTGGAGCAGAACGCGGCCGCGCTGGAGCTCGCCCTGGACGCCGAGGCGCTGGCCGCGCTGGACCCGCTGAGCGGCCAGGTGATGGGCGAGCGCTACGCCCCCGCGCACACCGCTGAGGTCGCTCGGGGTTAGCCGGTGGGCTCGACGCCGTCGTTGCCGTCGCGCGCCTACCGGTGACCTCGCCGGTCGCCCTCGACATGCCGGGTCAGGCCGCCGACTTCCTCCGCACCGCCGAACTGGACGGACGATGCCGAGCGGGCCGCGCTCGACCAGGGCGTGACCGTACGGCGCGGCCGGGGCTACACCCTGCGCGTCAGCGCCCTCGGCCAGTGATGCCGGCCGGTACGCGGAGTGGCGCGGTCGGGCTGCCCTCCGCCCCAGGGTCGCCCCAGGGTCACGCCCCTGGGCCGCCACGCAGACGCGCAAGCTGTTCCTCCGGCTCCCTCGCCCGCGAGTCCAGATCACGCGATGACCACCACAGCGCGAGGGAGGCCAGCGCCCAGCGCCGTCGTGCGCGGCGAGCTCGCCGGACCGGTCGCCGGCGGCCGCTGAGGGGCACGAGTGACGGGCTGGGCGCGGCGCGGGGGTCAGCCGCGGGCCACCGCGATGGAGCCGGCGAGCCGGTCGCCGGCCTCGTAGATCATGTACGGGACGCCGCGGTCCGTGCCGAAGGCCGGTGCGGCGGCGCGCCCGCTCTCGGGCGGTGCGGTGCCGGAGTCGTAGAAGACGCCGAGGTGGTCGCGGCGGGAGAAGTCGGCGCCGACCTCGGTGATGCGGATGTCGCCGCCGCTCTCCTTGTCGGTGTGGTAGACGACGTAGGTGCGGCCGTTCCGCTCCAGCAGGTGCGGGCCGGACAGGTTCGCCGCGCCGACGTCGGCGTGGTGGATGAGCGGCTCCTGGTCGAACTCCCAGTCGCGGCCGTCCGCCGACCAGCCCCAGCCGATGTCGCGGTGGTCCTCGGTGCTGTGCCGGCGCATGAACACCATGACGTAGCGGGCGCCGCGGCCCGGCAGGTCGTACGGGAAGACCCGCGCGTACGAGCTCTCGGCGGTGCCCTTGGGCAGCATCGCGGTGGTCAGTACGGTCTTGTCGTATCCGAAGCGGATGCCGTCCGTGGAGCGGGCGAGCCGGGTCGTGTTGTTCTCGCCGTGGAAGTACAGCCACAGCTCGCGGCGTTGGGCGTGCCACATGACGTGCGGGGACGAGACGTGGCTGACGCTGTAGTGCGGCGCCCAGTCGCGGGACACGATCGGGTTGCACGGGTACTCGGTGAACGGCCCCTCCAGCGAGTCGCCGTAGGCGAGGCAGATGCCGCCGGGCTTGTCGTGCGGGGCGTAGTAGAGGTAGTAGCGGCCCAGCGGCGCGTTGAGCCTGTCGTAGACGCCCCGCACACAGGGGAAGATGATCTCGCCGGTGGGGTTGTAGGCGAGCTGGTCCGCGGTCAGCAGGGTGCGCACATAGCGGTAGTCGGGGAAGCCGCCGGGGGCCGCGAGGGCGGTGGCCGCGCCGCCCGGCCCGGTCAGCGCGAACAGGGCTCCGCCCGCTGTGGCGGCCGAGGCGGCGGTGGCAGTTCGCAGGAAGCTGCGGCGGTCGAGTGTCATGGGTTGGGGCTCCTTCGGGTGTCGGGGGCGGGTTGTCACAGTCGGGTGGCGGCGGTGACGCACAGGCCGCCGAGCGCGACGCACCACACGTACGGCAGGGTGCGCACCATCACCTGCTGCGGGCTGACGCCGGAGTACTGCGCCGCCCACACGGTCTGGGTGCTGGTGGGGTCGGCGACGCCGAAGACCTGGTTGTACGAGGCGGTCAGGCCCAGTACCGCGGTGGCCGGGTAGATGCCGGCGGAGATGAGCACCCCGGCGATGCCCGCGCCGAGGCCGTAGACGTTGAGCGGGCCGCGGTACAGGCACAGCGGCGCCAGCACCGTGAAGACCAGGACGAAGACGAAGGGGTTGGCCGGGCTGACCGCTTTGACCAGCGGGTCGAGCGCCTCGACCGCGCCGGGGAGCTTGACGGCGGCCAGCAGGATGCCGATCGCCACGAAGAGTGCGATGGGCGGCGCCGCGACCTCGAAGGCGGCGTAGAGGGTGCGCAGCAGCCGCTTGTTCATCTCCCGCGGCCGGGTGGTGGTCGCCAGCGCGTACAGCACGCCCGCCAGCATCGACGGGATGATGGCCAGCTCGAAGCCGAGTGCGAGAACGAGCGGTACGGCGGGAGCGAGCAGCGCGTACCACGGCGCGTCGCCGAGCCGGCGGGCGCGGCTGCGGCGCCGCGCGCCGCCGCTCGGGCGCTCGTCGGCCGAGGTCAGCGACCAGGTGTGCGCGACGCCCCGGCGGCGGGACTCGACGAGGACGAAGAGGACGGCGAAGGCCGCGGCGAAGGGGAAGAGCTTCAGCATGAAGCCCCGCACCGTGTCGACGGGCAGATCGAGCGCGGTGGAGAAGAACTGCCACACCGGCAGCTCGAACGGCATGCCGGCGGCGATGCCCATCAGGATGGTGCCGGCCGCCGTGGTCTTGGGCACGCCGACCGCGATCATCGCGGGGATGCCGATGATGCCCGCCATCATGGCGGCGGGCGCGGAGCCGGTGACCGTGCCGATGAGCGCCGAGACGGCGAGCACCCCCAGCGCGACCACCGTGGGGCGGTCGCCGCCGAACTCGACGATCTTGCGCACCAGGGTGCCGGCGATGCCGGTCTCCTCCATCAGCTTGCCGAGCCAGGACCCGATGAGCACGGCGAGCATGGTGGCGGCCAGCGTCACCGAACCCTCTTGGAGGACGGTGTCGACGATGCTGTCCTTGCCGGTCAGCGGGGCGCCGGAGACGGCGGCTATGGCCACGCCCAGCAGCACCAGGGCGAAGGCGGTGGGCAGTTTGCGGGCGAGCATCAGCCCGACGCCCGCGAGCATGAGCAGCAGAATGACGATTCCCATGGGCGGTGCCTCAGTCCTCTCCGAGGGCCCGGACCGCGCTCGCCAGCGCGGCGGTGAGCAGTAGCGGGGTGCGTCCGAGGCCGCAGCGGGCTGCTGCGTACGCGTGTGCGGCCAGCTCGTCGGCGCCGGCGACGTGGCCGGGTATGCGCAGCCGGCCGAGCCGCAGCGCGGAGTGCCCGAGCCGGTCGCGCAGCGCGCGCCGCAGCGCGGCGTCGCCGTGCAGCAGGCAGTGCGCCTCCTCGTGCGCGAGGGCCGCGCCGCGCAGCGCCCCGGCGGCGAACCACGTGCGCCAGCCGAGCCACCCGGCGAGTTCCTCGCCCAGCGCGAGGGTGTCGGTGTACAGCTCGACGGTGGGCACGGGCCGGGAGACGTAGCGGGCGAGCAGCAACGCGTCGAGCCCGCCGTCGCGTTCGACGACCCGCGCGCCGGTCCGGCCCGCACCGCCGTGCGGGCCGGCGCGGGCGGCGAGTTCCGTGCCGAACGCCGTCGCCGCCTCCGCCCAGCGCTCCAGCTCCTCCGGGCCGCGGGCCTCGTGCGTGGGGGTGTTGCCCAGCAGCCGGACGCCGAACTCCGCGTCGTCCGCCTCCGCCAGCCGTGCGCAGGTCTCCCGCAGCGCGCCCGAGCGCGCCGCGGACAGCCCGTTGCGCAGGCTCGGCGGACCCGTCACCGCGGCCGTCATGAGCGGGCCTCCACAACCGCCACCACCGGCTCGTCCGCCGCGCGCGAGCGCAGCTCGCTCCGGGCCAGCGCGAGCAGCGGCTCGGTGTCCAGGACGCCCGAGAGGTCCGCGATGCGGGCGCCGATCAGCAGCCGGACGGCGGGGGCGCGGACGCCGCCGTCGCCGTAGGCGGTGAACTCGCGGACCAGCCGGGTCAGCAGCTCCGGTGCCTCGCCGACCGTGGTGGACGCGACGCGCGCGTCGGCGGCGTGCAGACGTACGACGCCGTCCCCGTCGAGGACCCGGACGGGGTGCCGGGGTCTGCGGAAGCGGCGGCGCCGCTCGGTGCCGTAGACGGTGTGCGCGGCGGTGCCGGCGAGGATCTCGACCGCCGACGGGTCGGTCTTCAGGCTGGCCGCGGCGGCCGAGAGGCGCTCGGCGTCGTCCGCGCGGCGGGTGCGGTCCTGGGCGCGCAGTTCGGTGGCGCCGGTGGCCACCGCCCGTACGGTGTTGGTCTGCGGGTCGACGGTGACCTCCACCTCCACCGCCGACGGGGCCGCTCCCTGCGCGACGACAGCGGCCTCCGCCTCGCCCCGGACGCCGAGGATCTGCTCCTGGGTGGCGCCCGGGATGATCCGCTCGATCTGCTCTCTGACCAGCGCCAGCGCGACGCCGATCGGGCTGATGACCTCGCTGTGCGCGGCGATCCGGCCGGTGAGGCCGGTGTCCGCCGCGAGGTGCGGGGTGACGGCCGCCGCGCCGCCTCCGCCACCGACGAGGACGGCGGTGTCGCGGTCGAGGCCGTAGTCGCCGATCATCGTGTCCACGACGTCCCGGACCTGCCGCACCCCCGCGTCCAGGACCTGCCGCGCGGCGCCCGCGACGTCCGTGCCCAGCGCCTCGGCCAGCGGTGCCAGCGCC
Source organism: Streptomyces boncukensis (assembly GCF_011045075.1). GTDB lineage: Bacteria > Actinomycetota > Actinomycetes > Streptomycetales > Streptomycetaceae > Streptomyces > Streptomyces boncukensis. The sequence continues at coordinate 7,907 of NZ_JAAKZZ010000032.1, read as the reverse complement.
GAACGGGCCGTCTCCGGGTCCGCGGCGGCGAAGTCGCCCTCCGGAACCCGGCCCAGGGCGTTGGCCGCGCAGGTCATGGTGAGGGCGAAACGGCCGCCTGCGGCGTCCAGTACGGCGTAGTCGTCCGGGTCGCCTGCGAGCGGGCTGACGGTGGCCAGCCGTGCGTCCCGCAGGTCCTCCGGGTCGGCGAAGCAGGCGTACGGGAGGCCGGCGATGTGCGCGCTGCGCGGGCCGACGGCGTGCACGGACCGCCCGCGCTGACCGGTGCCGGTCCGCACCATCGATCCGCCGCCGACGCCGACCGTGCGCACATCGAGCGCGGACAGATACGAGGACTTGCCGAGGATCGTGGCGTGCCGGACCGCGACCTTGCCGCGGCGGACCACGCTGATATCGGTCGACGTCCCGCCGGTCTCCAGGAACACGCCCTCGCTGACCCGTTCCTGCATCAGCGCACCCGCCACTCCGGCGGCCGGCCCGGACAGCACGGTCAGCAGGGGGCGCCGCCGCATCTCGTCCAGCGACATCACACCGCCGTCGCAGCGCATCACCATCAGCGGGGTGCGCACCCCGGCCGCCGTGATGCCGGAGTCCACGAGGTCGGCGGTGGCCAGCATCCTCGGCAGGATCGCGGCGTTGACGACGGCGGTGCGGGTGCGCTTGCGCAGCCCGTACAGGGAGGTGATCTCGTGCGCGGCCGTCATCGGCAGCGTGGCGGAGCGTGCCGCGTCCAGCACCGCCTGCTCCCCGTCCGGGAGGTCGACGCTGAACGGCTCGCTGGCGACCAGCACCTCCGCTCCCGCGGCGGTGACCCGCTCGACGGCGGTGCGCACGGCCGGGGCGTCGTCGGGGTCGGCGACATGCGCGTAGTGCAGCGGGAGCCGCTTGCCGGGGGTGAGTTCGAGGTGCGCCAGACCGGCGAGGCGCTTGGTGGGCAGGGCGCCGGGGCCGGTGCCGATGCCGATGAGGCCGACCGGGGCCACGTCCCCTTCGAGCAGGGCGTTGGTCGCCTGGGTGGTGCCGTGAGCGAGGAACGCGATGCTGTCGGAGGCGGAGCCGGGCGCGCACCCGACGTCCTTCAGCAGCCGGTCCAGCGCCTCAACGATGCCGTGCGCGACACCGTCGGCGTGGTGGTGGCTGGTCGGGACCTTCACCTGGGCGACGAGCCGCAGCGTGGCGGAGTCGATCGCCACGGCGTCGGTGAAGGTTCCGCCCACGTCGATGCCGACGCGGATGCGGTGCGGGGCCATGAGAGAACACCTCCTTGTGTGGGATGGCGCTTCAGGGGCGCGGGGCTGCATTCATGTGCGGCTCCGCCGCGGGGCACGACCGGCCACGCACGCACCCGCACGGGGCGGGGCTGCCCCTGCCCCTGCCCGTGTCCTGCGGACTGCGGCTGTAGCCGTGGGCTGGTCGCGCAGTTCCCCGCGCCCCTGAAGCGCCCCCTGCGGGGCGCGGGGAACTGCGCGCGCAGCCACAGAGCACCCGCAGGCTGCGACGCGCAGCAGGGGGCAGCCCGGACCCAGCACCATCCGCCGGACACGGCTAGTAGCCGCGGACGTCGGGCCAGTGGCGCTGTACGCCGGACCGGTCGAGCAGCCGGGCGAACTCCTCGAACCTCTTGTCCTCCGCCTGCACCTGGTGCGGCTGCACTCCCTCGGCGAGGCAGTGCGCGGCGAGCGCGCCGGCGACCTCGCCGATGTTCCACTCCGCGGGGTGGAGGCGGTAGCAGCCGTTGGTGACGTGCGTGGTGCCGATGTTCTTGCCGCCGGGCAGCAGATTGCGGACCCGGCGCGGCACGAGCGCCCCCAGCGGGATCTCATAGGGCGCCGAGCCGATGTCGACGTAGTTGTCACCGCCGGTGGACGGGTGCAGGTCGATGCGGTAGCTGCCGACGCCGACGGAGTCGCGGTGCCGGGTGGCGTGGGGTCCGGCGATGTCGATGGCGACGTCGTGCTCGGTGACGGTGGTGACGGCCTTGATGCGGCGCGACTCGCGCACGTACGCCGACTTGGCGAGCCCGTCGGCGGTGCCGGTGACATCGGGGCGGAGCCGCAGCCCCGGGAAGCCGGTGCCGCCGTCGGGGCGCGGGGCCTCGGTCTGCAGCCAGTGGAGGACGGACAGCGACAGCTCCCGGGCCCCGGCGAGGGCCTGCCGTGCGGTCTCCGCACCGGCGCCGACGAGCGGCTTGAGCCAGTAGTCGTTCAGCGGCCAGTTGACGAGAGTGACATCGGAGTCGAAGGCGCCGGGGCGGTGCATCCGGCGGGCCAGGACGCGGCGGAAGCCCCACAGTTCCTTGTCCCCGGCGTCGGCGCTCTGGTCGGCGGTGACGCCCAGCGGGTCGACGTCCGGGTTGGGCACGAAGGTGCGCTCCACGGGCGCGAGCGTGCGCGGGTCGGGGGCGAGGAAGCCGAGCAGCGGGCCGGGCCAGAAGCCGGGCCGGTACGAGCGCCAGAAGTCGTAGCCGTCCGGGCGGTCGAGGGTGTGGTCCTCGCCCTCGTGGTGGGAGAGCGCGAAGCAGACGGTGATGCCCTGCTGGTTGAGCGGATCGGCGGTCGTCGGGGCATGCGGCTCGCCGTGCTCCGCGCGGCTCTCGGCACCGAGCGCGTGCTCGACGCCGGCCAGCTCCAGCAGCTCGCCGGTCTCGGTGGCGTCGATGACGTACGGGGCCGCGACGGTGTGGCGGGCGCCGTCGCGGACGTCCTCGACGGTGACGGCCCGTACGGTGTCCCCTTCGGCGTCGGCGGAGACCGGGCGGTGCTCGGTGAGCACGGTGAGCCGGCCGGCGGCGCGGTGCGGGGCGAGCATCGCCTCCAGCACGGCGAGCGCGACCCGCGGCTCGTGGCACAGCTTGCTGACCCGGCCGGCGCCGGGGTTCAGCCGCGGCAGGCCGAGCGCCTCGGCACGCAGCGGATACCAGCGGCGGTAGTGCTCGCGTATCGCCTCGCGCAGCGCCCGGTAGCTCGCGGTGACGCCGAACTCCTCCACCCAGGGGTGCTCGTCCGGCGGCACCGCCTGCGCGGTGAGCTGGCCGCCGATCCAGTCGGTCTCCTCGGTCAGGACGGCGGTGCGCCCGGCGCCGCAGACGGCGAGGGCCGCGGCCACGCCGCCGAGGCCGCCGCCCACGATGAGGACCTCGGTCTCGGCCGGGGTAGCGATGGGTATGGGCATGACACATGTCTCCTTGCGGCACGCAGCGGCGGTACACGGGGTGCGGTACGGGTCGAGGTACGGGTCCGGGGTGCGGGTCGGGTCCGGGGTACGGGTCAGGGAGCGGCCGGTGGCGGGCCGGCCGTCGTGCCGGGGCGGAACGCGCAGGCCACCAGCGGCTCGTCGGCCGTCTCGCCGGCCAGGAGGGCGGTGAGCATCCGGATGGCGGCCGCGCCGAGCGCGGCACGGGGAATGTCGAAGCCGGCGGGCTCCGGGCGTGCGGCGAGGTCGGCGGGCGGCGAGCCGAGCAGCGCGAGCGAGAGGTCGTCCGGGGCGCTGAGCCCGGCCCCGTCGACGGCGGCCAGCAACGCCCGCCAGGCGGCGCCGGTGTCGGTCTCCTCGGCGACGAAGGCGGTGACGCCCTCGGCGAGGCGGGCGCGGAGCCAGCCGGGCGTGATGTCGGACGCGGGGTCGGCGGTGCGCACCACCGCGTCGCCGGCGCCCGGTCCGGCGAGGCCGGAGCGGAAGCCGCGCTCGCGGTCGGTGGAGGCCGGGGCCTCGTCGTCCTCGCGGACCAGGACGACTCTCCGGTGGCCGAGCCCCTCCAGGTGCCGGACGACCTCGAAGCTGGCGGCCACGTAGTCCACGCCGACCCACGCCAGGCCCGCCAGCTCCTCGTGGCGGCCGACGTGGACGGCCGGGTAGCCGTGCTCGACCAGACGGCGCAGCCCGTCGGCGGGCAGATGGCGGCCGAGGAAGAGGCAGCCGTCGGCGAGCCGCACCCGCTCCAGCGCGCCGGGCGCGGCGGCCTGGCTGCCGGAGCTGGAGCCGGTGAACAGCACCAGGTCGTAGCCGCGGGCCGCGGCCTCCTGCTCGACGCCGACGAGGAACGGGTAGTACGAGTGCTCCACGGCGGTCGGGAACGTCGCGGTGAAGCTGAAGACGCCCAGCAGGTTGTTCCGGGCCGCGGCCAGCCGCCGGGCCGCCGGGTCGGGCACATAGCCCAGCTCCCGGGCCGCCGCCAGCACCCGCCGCCGGGTGTCCTCGTGCAGCGTGATGCCCTGCTTGTTGCCGCCGAGGACCAGCGAAACCGTCGTCTGGGACACCCCGGCCAGACGGGCCACCTCCGCCTGCCGCGGGCGACCGCGGCGGGCCCGTGAGGCTCCCTTTCCAGTCATGATCCACCCCCACTGCTAATGCGCATTAGTTCCGGGTAGCGGCTGAGAGACAACGGCTAATGCGGATGAGCTAGCACACTGCCGCCGGATCGCGGGGACCGTCAAGACACGGTGATGGCTAATATCCGGCTAATAAACGCGCAGAGGGGCGGAGTGGCCTGGGTGGTGGCGGGCAGCCAGCTCACCCGGGTCATCTCGCTGGAGCGGGCCTCTTCGACGCGCGCGTCGGCGAGGGCGTCGAAAACGAGCGCCGCGATGCCGCGGGCGGCGAGGCGGGAGCGTGATGTGCTGTGGCGAGGGTCACCCCGCAGGACCGCACCCCCGGCCGTCCGGCCCGGCGCGGGCTCATCCCGGCCGGGCCGGACGGTCATGCGGTCACGTGGTCATGCTGTCGTGACGTCGTGACGTCGTGACGTCGTGACGTCGTGACGTTACTTCGCGCCGCAGAACTCGGCTTCGAGGACGCCCTCGTAGAGGCTGCCGTCCTCCAGCCAGTCGCCGTTGAGGTGGAAGGTCAGGCTGTGCTTCCCGTCGGCTGTCGTGGCCGCGCTGGTCAGGGAGCCCCAGACGATGCCGTCGTGGCCGTACACCTTGACGCCGCAGGACAGCGTGCGGACGATCACGCCGAGCCCGTAGTCGTAGAAGGTGCCCGTGTCCACCGTGGTCAGCAGCGCCCTCTGCTGTGCGGGCGCGAGCAGTTCGCCCTTCATCAGGGCGCTGTAGAACCGGTTCAGGTCCCCGGAGGTGCTGATCATCTCGCCGGTGGCGCCGGACCAGGCGGGGTTGTACTCGGTGGCGTCGTAGATCTCGGGCCCGGGGTCGGGTGCGTACAGCTTGGAGTAGCCGACCGGGTGCGGCGTGGGCATGGACGGGTCGGTGCCGGGGAACGTGGTGTTCTTCAGCCCGAGCGGCTTGATCACCCGGTTCTCGGCCTCGGTCGCGTAGCTGTGCCCGGTGACCTTGTCGATGATCATGCCGGCCAGCACATAGTTGGTGTTGGAGTAGTTCCAGCCGGTGCCGGGCTCGAAGTCGGGCGCGTACTTGAGCGCCATGTCCAGGATCTGCTGCGCGGTACGGGTCTCGTAGCGGTGGGCCAGGAAGCCCGCACCGTTCATGTACTCCTGCCACTCCGGGGTGGAGACGGTGTCCGGCACGCCGCTGGTGTGGTTGAGCAGTTGCCGGATGCTGACCTTGTTCCCGTCGTTCCCGTTGCCCTGCAGGACACCCGGCAGCCGGCTCTCCACGGAGTCGTCGAGGCTCAGCCGGCCCTCCTCCTCCAGTTGCAGCAGCACCACGCTGATCACGGTCTTGGTCAGGCTGCCTGCCCGGATGTGGTCGTCGGGGGTACGGGCGCGCTCCGTCTCGGTGTCGGCGAACCCGGCGGAGCCGAACCACCCGCCCTCGGGGGAGGCGGCCTCGGCGGCGACGCCGGGCATGCCTCCCTCGGTGTGCAGCGCGTCCAGCGCCCGTTGGGTGGCGTCGTGCGGAGCGGCCCGCGACTCGGCCAGGGCCGTGGCGGACGTTCCGGCCACGAGGGCGAGGGTGACGCCGAGGACGGCGGCGGCCCGTACGGGCAGTGCGACCGCGGCGGATACGAAGCGACTGGAGCTGAACATGAGTTCCTCTCGTCGAGGGGCAACAGGGAACGGGCCGTACCGGGAATGTGTTCCCACGAGGAGGGAATCTCAGCGGGAGCGCCGGCGGTTGCGGGCCGTGGCGCGGCGGTCGGCCCGCTCCCGCGCCGCGCCGCGGGTGGGCGGCTCGGCCGCGGGCGTGTCGAGGAAGGCGGCGAGGCTCGCGACGGTGGGGTGCCGGAAGAGGTCGACCATCGAGAACTCCTGCTGGAGCGCCTTCTCCAGCCGGCTGTGCACACGGGAGAGGTGCAGCGAGTGGCCGCCGAGTTCGAAGAAGTTGTCGTGCGGGTCGACCCGGTCGAGGTGGAGCACCTCGCACCACGTGCGGGCCACCAGCTCCTGGACGGCGCCTGCGGGCGCTGCGGCGGGGTCGGCGGCGCCGGTGCCGGTGTCGGCGGCGGACCCGCAGCTGGTGGGCCGGCCGTAGCGGTCGGGCAGCGTGCCGGGCCGCTCGGCCGGCGCCGGGCCGTGCGCGACCAGCCGGTGCGTCAGCCGGGCCGGCGCGTCGAGCCGGCCGCGCACGAACGGCTTGCCGGGGTCGAGCCCGATGAGCACGTGCGGCACGTCGTGGCGCAGGGCGTGCAGGAACGAACGCAGTCCCTCGCCGCGCCCGAGGGGGTGGTAGCCGCGGGCCCGGCTGGGCTCGGTCAGGTGGTGGCCCCGGCTCATGCCGGTCTCCTCCCACAGGCTCCAGGCGAGGCTGCGCACGCGCGCCGCCGGGCGCTCCCCCCGCGCTGCCGTACCCGCCAACCGGTGGGCGCGGGCGTCCAGGTGGGCGTTGGCCGCCGCGTAGGCGCCGGCCAGCGCGCCGCCGAGGGCGCCGTTGACGGACGAGAAGCCGATGAGGACCGCATCGGGGCTGTCCGCGAGGGAGTCCAGCAGCACCTGGGTGCCGGTGGTCTTGGGCGCCAGCACCTCGGCGAGGTCCCCGGCCCGCAGGGTGAGCGCCGACTGCTGCCGGAAGGTGCCGGCCAGGTGCAGGACCGCGCAGGGCCGCCGGCCCCAGCGGGCCCGCGCCCGGTCCAGCGCCTCGCGCACCCCTGCGGGGTCGCACACGTCGGCGGCCGCGTACAGCACGTGCTCGCTGCGGGCGCGCAGCGCGCGCAGGGTCTCCAGCCGGGCCTGGGCGACGGGGTCGTCCGGCGCCGGGGCGCCGGGTGTGAGCGGGGTGCGGCCGAGGATCAGCAGCCGCGCGTCGTAGGCGTCGAGCAGGTGGGCGCAGATCTCGGCGCCCAGGCCGCCGAGCCCGCCGGTGACGACGTACAGCCCGCCGTGGTGCAGCGGCGGCCCGGCCTCTGCGGGGGCCTCGGGCAGCGCCGCGAGGCGCGGGGTGAGCCGGTGTCCGTCGCGTACGGCGGCCTCCGGCTCGCCGGGGCGGGCGGCGAGTTCCGCCAGCAGGTGCGGCAGGTCGGCCTCCGGGGTCCCGTCGGCGGGCAGGTCGAGGTGCGAGCCGGTGAGCCAGGGCAGTTCCTGGACGAGGCTGGTGAGCAGGGCCAGCCGCGCGGCCCGGTCGGGTTCCGGCAGGTCGCCGGGGGCGGCGGGCTGGGTGTGGCGGCCCGCGACGCGCAGGGTGACCCCGGCCTCGGTGCCGTCGCCGGTACGGCGCTCGGCGAGGGCCTGGACGAGGTGCAGCAGCCCGGCGGTGCCGGCCGGTACGGGCGGCTGGGGGCCGGCCGGCTCGGGCGGCGCGTACGTGGTGAGGTCCACGATCTCCCCGGGGGCGAGCCCGTCCTCGGCGAGGGCCGCGCCCAGCCAGGTGTGGTCCTCGCGGTGGCCGGCGCGTATCCGGTAGTGGCCGGGGGCGAGCCGGGCGCTGTCGGTACCGCTGTCGGTACCGGTGTCGACCCGGGCCGTGCGGCGGCCGCGTCCGGCGAGGTGGGCCACCAGCAGGTCGGCGAGGCCCAGTTGGTCGGCGAGTACCAGTACCGGCCGGTCGGTGCCGGGG
>NZ_JAAKZZ010000329.1 GCF_011045075.1 Streptomyces boncukensis | reverse complement strand
CCCCGCGCTCCTGCCCAGACTAAACGCCGTGACTCCCGCGACGGCAGGGCGGTGGGACGTCCTTCGGGCGATCGTGAGCCCTTCTGCGGGGCGGTGTCAGTCGAGCCGCCGGGCGCTGCCGAGCAGGCCGGACTCCGCATCGGTGGGCTGGGTGTACGCGTACTGCCGCTCACGGCGCGTGCACCACAGTGTCACCCCGTCGCCCAGCGAGGACAGCGCGCTCACCTCCCGCTCCGGAAGCTGCATCAGCCGTCCGACGTGCTGGGCCTCGTCCGGCGACACCCGCTGGACTCCGACGAGCGACGCCTGGCGCAGCAGCCTGGGCGCCGCCGGGCTCAGATACGGCAGCAGCGTCAGCACCGACTGCCAGGCCAGCGAGGTGACGCGGCCGCGCGGGGGCCGCGCCCCGCAGTCGCGTATGACGACCACCGGGCTGCTCACGCCCGGTCCGAGCGCGGGCACCCGCCCCACGTCGTACAGCGTCATGCACTCCTGGCCCGCGCCCGCCGCCTGCACCAACTGCGTCCACGCGCCCGCCCGTCCGGTCTCCACCGCGATCCGCGCACCCGTTCCCGCGAGCCGCAGCGCCAGCACCTGGGCCGTCCACAGGCCGCCGACCAGCACCACCTCGTGCGGTGAGGGGTGGTGGAAGCCGACCAGCCGGGGGCGGCCCTCCGCGTCGGCGCCCACCACTACGCCGTCGTCGCCGAGCGGCAACGACAGCGCCGCCACCTGGTCCACGTCCACGGCGTGCCCCGCGCGGCGCGGCCCGATCAGCCCGAGCCCGCCCGGACGGCTCGGTCCCCGCGCCATCAGCGGGCACCTCCCAGCGGCAGCGAGGCGAGCAGGCCGGGAACCTGCTCCCGGTCGAGACGGACGAGCCCGAGCCGGGCGGTGCGCGCCGCGTGCTCCAACTGGCCGCGCGCGGCTATCAGCTCGGTGTCCGAACGCCCCGTCAGCCGCACATGCCCGCTCACCGCCAGCGCGCCGCTCCGTGCCGAACGGCCCAGCGCCAGGCTGAAGGTGGTGGTGAAGGTGGGCACCGACGTCAGCAGCGCCACCAGGCGGGGCAGCGGGGCCGCAGCCGGGCCGAGCTCCGGCCAGCGGCTGATGCCGTACGTGGTGTGCCAGCGGTCGTCGCAGCGCCAGACCCGCGCGGACTCGGCCGTCCGCCGCGCGGGCAGGGCGTCGGCCCGGCCGGCGCGGGCGGTCGCCACCGGGTTCAGACAGGCGGACGTCGACAGGGCGGTGATCAGCCCCTCCTCGCTCAGCACCTCCGTGCGGAAGCCCGCCCCGGTGAGCCTGCTCGCCAGATGGTCCGCGGCGCGCACCAGGCACCGCTGGGCGCCCTCCAGCCCCCCGCCGCGCGCCGTGACCGCCTCCGGGCACAGCTCCGGATCCAGCTTGAGCGCCACCCAGGTCAGCCGCAGCGCGGGCGCCCCGGTGTGCTCCTGCAGCGGCGCGTAGCTGCGCCGGGCCACCGACTGCTCGGGCAGATGCGGCGCGGGCGCGGGCTGCACATGCTGCACCACCTGCACCGACTCCAGCGCTATGCCGTCCACGTCCAGCGCGCCGCGCATCAGCTCCAGCGGGAGGGAACGGGTGCCGAGCGCGGGCCGGGTCGCCTCGCCGGTCCCGGTGTCCACGCGTATGACGGCGGTCAGGAACGTGTCGTCGCCGAGCATCCCGATGGCGCGGCGGCGCTTGTCGGCGTATTCGTACGTCCGCAGCCCGGGGGCGCACTCCACGAGGGGCAGGAGACCGGCGTCGAGCCGCTCGCCCCGCGCGTCCACGGCCAGGTCGGGGGAGAGCGGCTGCGAGGCCGCGCGGCTGCGGGCGCGCAGCGCGAGCAGCGTGGCCGTCCAGTCCCGCACGGAGTGCTGGCGGCGGCGCAGCAGCGCGGCGACGGCCAGCGGCACGGCGAGCACCAGCGCGGGGATCACCAGCCGCTTGTCCGCAGCGGCGGCGGCCAGCGGCACCGCCACCGCCAGCTCCAGCAGCACGAGCTGCGGCAGCTGGAGCGGCCCGGCCCCGCCCGTGCGGGAGGCGGTGCGCAGTGTGGCGGAGGTGGGCACGGGGGCGCGGGAGCGCCCGGCGGGAGCCGGGGCCGCCGCTCCGGGCCGGACGGCACGGCCCCGGCGCCTGCGCGGCGCCGCACCGGCGCCGCGAGGGCCCCTGGCACCCCCGGCACCGCCGGCGCCACCGACGACACCGCTGGCGCCGCCGGGACGCGGCGACCTCGCGGCGCCCTGGGCGCGCGTCGCAGAACCCATCCCCGCAGGCCCCCTCTTGTCCGAATTCGCCCTGCTTGCCAGGGGTGTTGAGCGACCGATCACAATACCCGAGAGCCCTGGGCGGCGCGCTCCTCTCCCCAACCGGCATAGTAGAGGGCCGGTCTGACAGTCGGCTGCGGGCGGGGCACGGGCAGCGGCCGGGCGGCAGCCGAGCCGGAAGCGGGCAAGGAACGAACACGGGCCAGGAACGAACAGGGGAGAGGCGTTCACGGAATGGCGTCACGGCGCGACGAGCTCAATGCCTACACCTTCGCGAAGAAGCGGCTGGTCGCTTCGTTCCTCCAGCCCTCGCCCACGGGCACCGAGGAGGGCGCGCCCCGGCCGCTGCGCGGCATCCTGCCCGGCCTCATCATCGGCGTCGTCATCATGGCGGGCTTCGGCGCCTGGGGGATGTTCAAGCCCAAGGCGCCCGACAAGTGGGACGAGCCGGGCGAGAAGGTCATCATCGGCAGCGAGTCCACCACGCGCTATGTCGTCCTGAAGACCGGCGACAGCGCACCCCAGCTGCACCCCGTGCTCAACCTCACCTCGGCCAAGCTCCTCCTCGCCCCCGACAAGGGCGATGTGGTCAAGGTCGACGAGAAGGTCCTCGACAAGGGCGACATACCGCACGGGGCGACCCTCGGCATCCCGTACGCCCCCGACCGGCTGCCCTCGTCCGGCGAAGCGGGGGACGAGAAGCGCTGGGCGGTGTGCGAGAGCCCCAGCCAGGGCGGCCGCGCCGTGCAGAAGTCCACCTTCGTGCTCGCCGACCGCGACAAGGACAAGGTGGAGGGCCCCGACCGGCTGCGCGGCGGCGAGCTCCTCTACGTACAGGGGCCGGACGACAAGCTGTACGTGGTGGACCGCACGGGCCGCAAGTACCGGCTGATGGACGGCGACGAACTGCTGCTGCGGCTCGTTACGGACAACCGTAAGCCCCAGCGTGTCTCCCGGCAGTGGCTGGCCACCCTCCACACCGGCGACCTGGTCGGCTTCCCCACCGTGCCCGGCACCATCGGCGCCCCGGCGGGCGTGGACGGCCTGCCGCCGAACGCGAACCGCGTCGGCATGGTGCTGCGGGCCGCGTCCGGCACGGAGAAGCGGCACTACGTCGTCCTGCACGGCCGGGTGCGCCCGATCACGGACTTCATGGCACACCTGCTGCTCAACTCCCGCCAGTTGAGCGTGCTGAAGCAGGGCGGTGACCCGATGGAGCTCAGCGCGGGAAACTTCGTCCCCGCCCGCAGGTACTTCGGCTCCCGCTTCAAGTGGCCGACGCAGCGCGGCGAACCGGTCAACGCGGCGGGACGGGGCAACCGCGACACCGTCTGCAACGTGCTGCGCAAGGTGGGCCGGAACGGCGTCACCACGCTGAGCACCTGGGCGGGTGAGGACTTCCCGGCCGAGCTTCCCGCGGGGGCGACCAGCGCGTACGTCACTCCGGGCACCGGCCAGCTGTTCCGCCAGGTGAAGGGGAAGAACACCAAGGCGGGCGGTGTCTTCCTGGTCACCGATACCGGCCTGCGGTACGCGATGCAGGGCAACAGCGACAGCGCACAGGACGACGCGGGCATCGGCCGCAAGGACGGCACAGGAGACGACCAGCAGAACCAGAACCAGAGCGGGAACCAGAACGAGCGGGGCAGGTCGGCCCAGCAGCCGGACGACGAGGACGAGAGCGCGCAGCAGCGCCTCGGGTACGCGAAAGTGAAGCCCGCTCCCATCCCGGCCGAGTGGTCCCAGTTCCTGCCGACGGGTCCTCGACTGGCGACGAGCAGCGCCCGGCAGCCGCAGGGCTCCTGAGCGCGCGGACCGGGGAAACGGGAGGGGAACGGAAGATGCCGCCGCAGCCGACACGGACACCGACGCCGATACGCCGCTTGGCGGTGCTCTGCGCCGCGACCCTGGTCACGGCGTCCGCGCTGACCGTCACGGCGGCCGCCCCGGCTGCCGCCGACGGCGGCACCCAGTGCACCTTCCCGTCGAAGCCCTACAAGGGCCGCCCGTGGGCGCTCCAGCGCGTACTGCTCAACCAGCTGTGGAAGGACACGAACCAGGGGGAGGGCGTCCGCGTCGCCGTCATCGACACGGGCGTCGACATCAAGAACAGACAACTCACGGATGCCGTCGACGCCAAGCGGGGAAAGAACGTCATCCCCAAGCGTGCAAAGAAGGACAAGTTCGGCAGGAAGGTCCCCCGGGGCAAGGCGAACGGCACCTCGGACCGGGTCGGCCACGGCACCAAGGTCGCGGGCATCATCGCGGCCCGCCCCGCCCCGGACACCGGCTTCGTCGGCCTGGCGCCGCGCGCGACCGTCATCCCCATCCAGCAGAACGACGAGAACGGCAGCGGCAACGCCCGCACGCTCGCGCAGTCCATCGACTACGCGGTGGCGGCCGGAGCCGACGTCATCAACATCTCCCAGGACACCGCCCAGGCCCTGAAGCCCGCGAACTCTCTCCAGGCGGCTATCGTCCGCGCCCTGAGCGCGAACGTCGTCGTGGTCGCCTCGGCGGGCAACGACGGCCTCGGCGGCAATGTGAAGCAGACCTACCCCGCCTCGTACCCGGGCGTCCTCGCCGTCGCCTCCTCGGACCGCAACAACGAGCGCGCCCCGTTCTCCCAGTCCGGCGAGTTCGTGGGCGTGGCGGCGCCGGGTGTCGACATCGTCTCCACCGTCCCCGGCGGCGGCCACTGCGTCGACAACGGCACCAGCTTCTCCGCGCCGTACGTCGCCGGCGTGGCGGCCCTGCTGCGGGCCAAGCACCCGGACTGGAAGCAGCACCAGGTCGTCGCCCAGATCGAGCAGACCGCCGAGCGCTCCATCGCCGGACACGACCGGCTGGTCGGCTGGGGCGTGGTCGACCCGGTACGCGCCCTGACGGAGGACGAACGCCCGATCGACAAGCCCGTGGCACGGGAGGGCGTCGAGAAAGGCGAAAAACCGACCCCTTCCAAACTCCAATTGGGCGAGACGGAACAGGAGCGCAACGAGAGGATCGGCACGTACGTCCTCATAGGAGGCGGCACGGCGGTCGCGGCCATCGCGGGCACCACACTGATCTACCGCGACTGGCGCCGTCGGCGGGCGAACACCCTGTGACCGGGGGTTAAACCACTGCCCCTGGTTTGCAGGTGGAACAGTCGTATTCGTGTGATTACAGTGTGAGGTGGCATCGTGTGCGACAGAGGGACGGCAGCGGCCGGGCGGGGAGAGGGGCGGAGATAACGAGATGGCGCTACCAGAGGGGGCCTCGTCTTCTGATCTGGAGCGGGGAGCCGGCGCACTCAAGAGCCTGAAGAAGCGGATCGACGGCGTGCTGGAACAGCTCGACAAGTCGGCCGGCGGCAAGGCCCGGGTCTCGGCCCGGCGGGTGCCCCGCGGCTCGTTCAGCGGCCAGAACGTGGCGTTCAGCGAGGCCGACGACCTGTTCCGGAAGTACAACGAGGTCCACGCGACCCTGACGGCCCTCTCGCAGGCCCTCAGCGCCCAGATCGACGGCGTGGGCCTCGCCGTGAAGGCGGCCGACCGGGGCTATGACGCGCTGGAGGCGGACGAGCAGCGCCGGTACGCGACGCTGCAGCGGCGCACGGAAGAGCTGATGCGTCGTGTGAAGGACAAGGGTAAGAGCGAGGGTAAGACCGATAGCGACGACCGTGTCGATTACTGATCGCTAGCAGAGTGGGGGAGGCAGGACGACCGATGGGCGGCAAGGACGACAACGGCAGCGTCAATCCGTACAACGGTTCGGGGTACTCGGCGGACGAGATGCCGAAGGACCCCGCGCTGCCACAGCAGTTCAGCCCGCTGCAGCAGTTCACCAAGGTGACGCCGTGGCACCCGCCGATGGCCGCCGAGCTGGCCCCGGGGGGCGGGGGCAGCACGAACTTCGAGGGCTACCGTCTGAACGACATGGTGGACCTGGTCGAAAGTTCCGTGCCGCAGGACCTGGAGGACGTGGGCCAGGCCCTGTGGGACGCGGGCCGCGCCATCCGGAAGGCGGAGGAGGAGCTGAAGACGTACTTCGGCTCCGTCGACTGGAGCGGCGAGGGCAACGACTCGTTCCAGAAGTGGGGCGCGAACCTGCGGAAGAACACCATCAAGCTCAGCGAGTACGCCGCGGCCGTCGGCACCCATATGAAGGCAGCGGGTTTCGGCCTTTCCATGGTCAAGAGCTCGATGCCGAAGCGGGACAACATCCTCACGGAGGACGACATCCCGGCCCCCGCGCGGGTCCCCGGCAACCCCATGATGAACCCGGACAAGTCCGGTTCGTCGACGACCTTCGGCCCGAAGTTCGCGGAAGAGGGGTCGGACGAGGCCAAGGCCCACGAGGGCCGCCGCCGCGAGGCCATCGCCCAGATGAACAAGCTGAGCTCTTACTACGACGTCTCGCTGCAGAACATTCGCGCGGCGGAGGCGAACCGGCCGGAGTTTGAGAGGTTGCCAGCGTCTCCTTTCGAGAGGGAGGGAGGCGGACCCGGGCAATCTTCTGGCGGTTCTGGAGGGGCAGTTCCGGTGGCTGGAGCGGCATCTTCCGCTGGTGCTGCTGGTGATGGAACGAGCGCCGTGCCTAGCGGCGCCTCGACTTCACTGTCACAGCCGGAGCAGCGGTTGCGCGCGCAGATCCCGGATGCTGGGGGCGGGAGCGCGGAGTCGGCTGACTACCGGCCCGTCTCCCCTGCGGCGGGGGCTGCCGCCGGGGGCGTGGCAGCACCGGGTGCGACGGGGCACTTCGATCCAGCCTCGGATGTAGGCACCACGATTGATGGCGCGGCTCCGCCGATGGCTCCGTCTCCTGCTGACTCCGTCACTCCGTCAACTCTGCCCCCAACTGTGGGCCCGGCGGGCGGGCCGCCCGCCGGTGGCGGCGGTCCTGTTCCCATTCCACCCGTGGGTCCGACCGGACCTACGGGCAAGGGTCCGAACGCGCTGCCTGCCAGGGGACCGGCGCTGCCTAACCGAGCGCCGGGGGTAACCGACAGCCAACGTGTTCCTGGTCGGCCCATAGGCGTGCCTCCTGCACCCAACGGAACCGGACCGGGCGGACAGGGTCGACTTGGAACGGGCCCCGGCGCTCCACGCGCCGCGCAGCCAGGCGGGATCGTTGGTGGGACCCCCAGTAGTGCTGCGGTGCGACCGAATACGCCAGGAAGCCCCGGGGGCAACGCAATCGGTGCACGTGGACCCATGGGGATGCCTATGGGAGGGACGGGTGGAGCGGGAGCCGCTGGCCAGGGGGGAGCCGGACGCAGGGTCGTATCTGCGCCGGGTGGCATCGTCGGGCAGCCGCGATCGGGTACATCCGGACAGGGCAGGAGTTCCCAGGCGTTCACGCCAGGAGGGACGGGACTGGTGCCGGGCGGACAGCAGGGGTCTCGGGACCGCAGGCGGGACACTTCTGATCGTCGACCCGACTATCTGACAGAGGATGAGGAGACCTGGTCGAACGGACGGCGTGACAGCGTTCCGCCGGTGATCGAATAGTCCAGGTGAGAAAGGCTATGACGGCAGACCAATCGCGGCTCGTGAGACGCCGCCTGCTTATGACGCTGGGGGTGGTGGGGGCGTGGGTCGTCGGTCTTGGAGGGCTAGCGCCTACTGCCAGTGCCCAGGGCATCCAGTCCCAGCAGTGGTATCTCAAGGCGATGCGGGCCCAGGAGATGCACGAGGTCAGCACGGGCAAGGGCATCAAGGTTGCCGTCATCGATACGGGCGTTGATCCATCGACTCCCTCGCTACGTGGTCAAGTGCTCCCTGGTAAAGACGTCTCCGGAGCTCCTGGTGATGAGACCGAGGACGATAACGGCCATGGAACAAGCATGGCGGAGCTGATCGCGGGGACTGGGAGGAAGGGATCACTGCGGGGGCTCGCTCCGGATGCGAAGATCATCCCGATTACGAGTACGCTCTCAGGCGTCAAGGGGGATTCTGCTATTTCGCGTACTGACCGGGCCATCAGGGCGGCGGCGGATAGTGACGCTCAGATCATCAGCATGTCTTTCGGGTCGCCCGGTTCTGATTCGAGAGAGCGCGCTGCGGTGAAATATGCAGCGCGCAAGGGGAAGTTGCTCTTCGCTTCGGCGGGTAATGATGCTAAGAAGGGGAACTTTCCTCTGTATCCGGCCTCGTTGGATGATGTGGCAGGTATCGGCGCACTTGATAGCGCAGGTAAGGTTGCAGAATATTCGACGTACGGCCCGCATGTCGCCCTTACCGCGCCCGGTCTGGGGGTCCCCGGATGGTGCGACGGGGCGAAGGTTCGGTATTGCGTCCAGGGTCAGGGAGGCACCAGCTCAGCCACTGCCCT
>NZ_JAAKZZ010000328.1 GCF_011045075.1 Streptomyces boncukensis | reverse complement strand
GGTGGCCGGCTGAGCCGGCGGCCTCCCCGCCGCCCACCGGCGCCCCGTCCCCCGCGGGGCCCGGTGGGCCCCTGACTTCCCCGAGGATGCGAGGACACCCCATGGCCATCAGTGAGACCAGCGCTCAGCCGCCGCTCACCGCCCCGGCGCTCGCCCGGCTGAGCGCTTCCTACGCCGAGGCCCGGATTCTGCACACCGCCGTCGAGGTGGGTCTGTTCGAACTGCTCGCCGAGGGACCGCTCGACCGGGACGGGATCGCGGCCCGGCTGCGGCTCCACCCCCGCCTGCTGCGGGACTTCCTGGGCGCGGTGACCGCGCTCGGACTGACCGAGCGCGAGGGCGAGCGGTTCCGTATCGCCCCGGACGCCGCGGAGTTCCTGGTCCCCGGCGGGCCGCTGTACCTGGGCGGCCGGATCCGGACGGCGGCCCGGCGGCACTACCACACCTGGGGGCGGCTCACCGAGGCGCTCCGGGACGGGGAGCCGAAGGCCGGGGCGGGCGGCGACGCGTTCGCCGCCCTCTACACCGACCCGGAGGCGACCCGGAGCTTTCTCGTGCACATGGACGCCAACAACGGGGTGGTGGGGCCGCAGCTGGCCGAGGCGGTGGACTGGTCGGCCTACGCCTCGTTCACGGACGTCGGCGGAGCCCGGGGGAACGTCGCGGCGCAACTGGTGCGGCGGCGCCCGCACCTGGACGGTGCCGTGTTCGAACTGCCCGCCGTGGAACCGTTCTTCGACGAGCACATGAGCGAGCTGGGCGTCGCCGACCGGGTGACCTTCCACGCCGGGGACTTCTTCGCCGACGCGCTGCCCGGGACCGAGGTGCTGATCCTCGGACATGTGCTGCACGACTGGTCGCCCGAGGAGCGGCAGAAGCTGCTCGACCGGGTGTACGCCGCGCTGCCGCCCGGCGGCGCTGTCGTGGTCTACGACCAGATGCTCGACGAGGACGCCCCCGAACTGCGCAGCCTCATCGGCAGCCTGAACGTGGCCCTGATCACGCCGGGCGGCTCGGAGTACACCGTGCCGGAGTGCCGCGCCTGGCTGGCGGGGGCCGGTTTCGTGTTCCTGTCCGCCACCCGGCTGGCGCAGGGCAACGACACCGTGGTGGTCGCGGCGAAACCCACGTGACCCGGCCCCGCCCCCGCCCCGCACTCCGGCCCCGGAACCAGGAAGCGGTTCCGGGGCCGGAGTGCGGGGCGGGTCCGCCGGTCGCCCTGCCGGTCAGGGGGTCACCGCGGCCACGCCGGTCCGCGCCAGGTCGGCGAGCTGCTCCCGGACCTCGGCGTCCAGCCGTGCGCGGGCCGCGCGGCGCCGCTCCTCGGACGCCGGGCCGGCGAGCGTGACGGCCCGGCGGAGCCGTACCGTCGTACCGCCGTCCTCCGGGACGAGCCGGAACTCCCCGGTGGAGGAGTGCAGTTCCGGCTCCAGACCGGTGTGCCGCTTGAAGACCAGGCGGCCCTCGGCCGGTTCGACCCGGGCCCACCGCGCGTCGTCCGCCACCGCCCCGGCCGCGCAGGCCGCGAGCTCCCCGCGGGGGACGGCCGAGCGAACGGCCCGGTCGCTGACGACGGTGTTCCGGCGCAGCGTGCCGATGCGGCCGGCCAGCTCCGCGAACTCCGCCACCTGCCGGGGCACGTTGCCGTCCAGCAGCTCGGCCACCTTGGCGGCGGCGGACGGGTCCGTGCCGGGGGCGAGGTCGAAGGCGTGCCGGACCCGGACGCGGGTGCCGCCGTCCGGCTGCTCCTCGAACCGCCACTCGCCGCGCATCCCGCTCAGCGGCGGCTTGGGCGTCTCGTGCTCGAAGGTGATGACGAGGCCCCCGGTGTCCCGGGTGCGCCACAGGCGCCAGCCGCGGGCCGCGCCGCCGTCGATCACCCAGCGGGCGACCAGGTCCCGCTCCGGGCTCTGCGTCCGCACGATCTCGGCGTGCAGATGGGTGGCGACGTACTGGGGCGCCGCGACCACGTCGGCGACCAGGTCGAAGAGGTGCCGCGCGGGGGCCGCCACCGTCTCCTCGTACTCCAGTTCCCTCATCGGGCCTCCTCTGTCCGTGGGCGGGGAAGGTGCGCCGGCCGCGGTCGCCGCGCCGGCACGCTGCGCGCTCGGGGACCCGCCTGCCAGCTCTCCTCGATGCCCCAGGAGACGACCCGGGTCGGGGTGATCCGGATCAGCTCGTCGGCGACCGCTTCGCCGTAGCGCCGCCCGCCTTCGGCGAGCGCCTCGGCCACGCCGCGGATCTCGATGCCCCGGGGGGCCGCCGGGTCGCCCGGGGTGACGTCGTCGACGACGAAGGCGACCAGCGGCCGGTGCCGTACGTCGCGGTACTTGCGGCTCCTGCCGAGCCCCAGCCCGCAGATGTCGATGGTCTGGGCCTCGGGGTTGTAGTGCAGCCCCACCGGTACAACGTGCGGGTCGCCGTGCGGGCCCACCGTCGCCAGCCTGCCGAACGGCTGGGTGGTGAGATAGCCGATCTCCTTGTCCGTGAAGACCACGGCGCCGCCGCCGTTCACAGGCGTGCCGCCGGGCCGAGCGGGTCGGTGGTGAGGACGGGGTCGCTGCGGACCACCGGGGCGAGGGCCGCGTCGATCCGCCGCAGCAGCTCGTCGTCGAGGACGGCGTCCACTGCCTCCGCGTTCTCCCGCAGCTGCTCCGGCCGGGACGCGCCCATGACCGCGGCGCTGACGCCCGGCGCGCGCAGCACCCAGGCGAGCGCGAGCTGAGGCAGCGTCAGCCCGGCCCCGGCCGCGAGGGGTTCCAGGTCCGCGACGGCGGCGAGGACCTTCTCGTTGAGGTAGTCCCACCGGCCGATGGACTTCGCGCCGCCCGGCGTCGCCCCGGCCCTGCTGCCCGCGGCGGGGCGCCGCCCCGCCCGGTACTTGCCGGTCAGCGCGCCGCCCGCGAGCGGCATCCAGGCGAGCTGGCCGACGCCCGCCTCCCGGCTCGCGGGCAGCACCTCCGCCTCGATGACGCGCCACAGGGCCGAGTACTGCGCCTGGTTGGCGATCAGCGGCACCCCGGCCTCCCGTGCGAGCCGTGCGGCCTGCCGGATCCGCTCGGCGGGCCACTCGGAGACGCCGATGTAGTGGGCCTTGCCGGCCCGCACGGCATCGGCGAAGGCGGCGACGGTCTCCTCCAGCGGGGTGTCCGCGTCGTAGCGGTGGGCCTGGTAGAGGTCCACATGGTCGAGGCCGAGGCGGCGCAGCGACGCGTCGAGGGACTCGGCGATGTGCTTGCGGGACAGCCGTCCGGCGTTCGGGTCGTCCTGCCGGGCCCACCGGCCCGCCTTGGTGGAGATCACCAGCCGCTCGCGGCGCTCGCCCGCGAGGGCCCGGCCCAGGATCTCCTCCGCGCGGCCCTCCGCGTACAGGTCGGCGGTGTCGAAGGCGGTGATGCCGCAGTCCAGCGCCGCCCGGACACACGCCACGGCGGCCGGCTCGTCCACCTGGGCCCCGTGGGTGATCGCGTTTCCGTAGACGATCCGGCTCACCCTGAGCCCGCTGTTCCCCACCTGCGCGTACTTCATCGTCCGGCTCCTTCCTCCGGGTCGGGGTTCGTCGCCCCCACGGGTTCGTCCAGGGGTTCGTCCACGGATTCGTCCAGGGGTTCGTCCACGGCGCCGTCCGCCGCGGGTTCGGCCGTCACCACGTGCACGGGCAGCGGGTCGACGCGGCGCGCCGAGACCTCGGCGAGCCCCGCGCCGGCGAGCATCCGCCGGGTCGCCGCCAGGGAGTGGGCCTCGCCGCCGGGGGTGGCGACCAGCATCAGCAGGGACAGCAGATGGGCCGCGTGCTCGGCCTCGGGCGGCCCCCCGTCGACCGCGAACCCCACGGTCACCAGGCGTCCCCCGGGGCGCAGCGCCCCCGCCAGCCGGCGCAGCAGCGCGGTGCCCTCGTCCTCCGGGAAGAGGGGCAGCAGATTGGCGGCGACCACCAGGTCGTACGGGCCGTCGAGCGTCGCGGTGAAGGCGTCGCCCGCGAGGAACACGGTGCGCTCGGCGAGCCCCAGCTCCCCGGCGCGGGCCCTGGCCGCCTCCAGCACGTCCGGCCGGTCGAGGCCGTGGACGACGGCGCCGGGGTGCCGCAGCGCGAAGTCCAGCCCGAACAGCGCGTGTCCGCATCCGACGTCCAGGACCCGCGGCTCGGGCCGCGCCTCGGCCCAGTCGCGGTTCTCCTCGGCCAGGACGGCGGCCGAGGCCCGGGTCACGAAGGTCCCGTCCGCGGCGAAGTCCCGCCAGTAGCCGAAGCCCGGCTCGGTGGCGTCCGGTGCGAGCAGGGTGCCGCCCTTGCGGACGGCCGCCGCCAGGTCGCGCATCGCCTCCCACTCCCAGTCGCTCGCGTTGATCCGCACCGCGTGCCCGGCGAACTGCGGGCTGCTGCTGACCAGCAGCTCCGCACCGCCCTCGGGGAGCGCGTAGCGGCCGTCGGCGCAGCCGAGCAGTCCGCAGGCGGCACTCGCGCCAAGCAGCACGCGCACGGCGCGCGCGGGAGCGCCCACGGCGCCCGCCAGCTCCTCGGCGCCCAGCGGTCCGTCGGCGAGCGCGTCGAAGACGCCCAGTTCGACCCCGGCGCGCAGCAGGCTCGTGCGTTTGAACGCCTGGAGGGTGTCGAGCAGAGTCTGCCGGGTGACGGCCGGCGCCGGCTGGCCCGGCACCGTCAGTCCTGCCGCAGGATGAAGCCGTAGCACCGCTCGACGTGTACGCGCAGCACGAGCCGCCGGTCCTTGACCTTGGTCTCGCGGAACTCCTCCCAGTCCGGGTGCTCTCCCTGGGTGGCGCGGTACATCTCGACCAGCTCGTCCACGACGGCGTCGTGCGGGTCGGCGGCCACCTCCGAGACGGAGGCGGTGCCCTCGAACACCCCGTACGCGAACATGTCCCCGGTCGTCACATGGAAGCCGACCCGGGGGTCGCGGCGGGCGTTGCGCGTCTTGGCCCGGTCCTCGGTGGTGGCGACGCGGAGGGTGTCGGTGGCCCGGTCGTAGCTGTACCCGACGTTGGACAGCTGGGGCCGGCCGTCCCGCTTGAGGGTGACCAGAACGCCGCGGCCGCCGCTGTGCCGGGCCAGCAGCTCCCGGTAGGCGTCTTCCTGTTCCTGCACCTTGCTCATGGCTTCGCTCCGTTTCTCGTGGTTCTTCCGGGCAGGGGCTGCCCCCCTTGCCGGTGCGTCGCAGGGCGCGGCGCCGCTGTCGCCGGGCGCCCCGATGCCGGTCAGTCCGAGAGCGCCGAGGGCCCGGTCCGGGCCGCGGCCGCCGGCCAGCGGGCCACGGGCCGCGAGGTAGCCGTCCGGCCGGATGAGCGCGAAGTCCCCGGCCCCCAGGCCCAGATCCCGGCGCAGCGCCCCGTCCGGATCGGGCAGCACCCGGGGCCGGGAGTCCGCTCCGGCACCGGCCGGCTCCGCCGGGGCCGCCGTATCGCACAGGGCACGGCACGAGACGGCCGGGCCGTGGACGCGGGCGGTGTCCAAGAGCGCCCCGGCCGCCTCCCGGTCGCCGTCCACGGGCACCAGCAGGGTCCACCGCGGATCGCGCAGCTCCCGGCACAGCTCGCGCCAGCCCGCGTGGTCGCGGTGCGCCCGCGCGGTGCACCCGACCCGCTGCCCGGGGCCGGGCCCCGGGCCCGGTGCGCCGCCGGACGCCGACGGCAGACTGAGCGGGCTGCCGGGGTACTCCACGGTGAGGCCGCAGAAGCCGCGGATCATCTTCCGCTCCAGCTTCCGCTTGAGCGGCGCGATCCCGCGGACGGCGCCGAGGCCGAGGGGCAGCAGCACCGGGCCCAGCGCGTTGCGCAGCGCGACCAGGGCCGTGGCCACCCGGGTGGAGCTCAGCAGCCGCTCCCCGATGGGCACCCGCTCGGCGCCGTAGCTGTCCAGCAGCCGCTCCCCGGCGAAGCCGCGCACCACGTCGGCGAGCTTCCAGGCCAGGTTGTAGCCGTCCTGGATACCGGCGTTCATGCCCTGGCCGGAGGCGGGGCTGTGCACATGCGCGGCGTCCCCGGCCACGAAGCACCGCCCGGACCGCATGCTGTCGATCATCCGCTGCTGCACGGTGAACACCGAGAGCCAGCTGGGCGCCGACACCTTCACGGGCCGCCCCAGGGCATCGGACATCTTCCGGGCGAGCCGCTCCCTGACCGCCTCCGGGTCGTCGGCGTTCCCGGTGTCCAGGGTGTCGACGACCCGCCACTTCCCGCGCTCCGGGAACGGTACGAGCAGCAGGGTGCCGCCCGAGGTGTGCAGCAGGTGGTTGCTGTCGGCCGGGAGTTCGGCGTCGGTCTCCACGTCGGCGTTGAGCCAGGTCTCGGTGGCGTCGCCGAGGAGCCGCAGCCCGAGGCGCTTGCGTACGGTGCTGTGCGCCCCGTCCGCGCCGACCAGCCAGGGCACGGCGTACCGCTCCTCGTGCCCGTCCGCGCCGGTGAGCCGGACCTCGACGGCGTCGGCGCCCGGGGTGAAGGAGTCGAGTCCGAGGCCCCACTCCACGGCGACGCCGAGCTGCGCCAGCCGCTCCCGCAGCACCTGCTCGGTCACCACCTGGTCGACCATGAGGCTGAAGGGGTAGCGGGTGGGCATCGTGGAGTAGTCGGTGTCGAACCGGATCAGGGTGCGCCCCCTGCGGTGCAGGGTGAAGTGCTCGACCCGGCGCCCGCGCGGCAGCAGTTCGTCCAGCAGGCCCATCTGGTCGCAGATCTCCAGGGTGCGGGCGTGCACGGCGAGCGCCCTGCTGCTGGTGGCCGGGCCCGGCGCGCGGTCGACGAGGCGCACCCGCACGCCCCGGCGGGTCAGCTCGTGGGCCACGGTCAGGCCCACCGGGCCCGCGCCCACGACGAGGAGCGGCGCTTCACTCATGCCGGCCTTCCGCGAACCTCTTGGCCAGGGCGAGGGTGGCCGCGCTGTTGCCGCCGACCGCCGCGCGGATGACGTCCTTCGCTGACTGGAGGGTGGCGCCCGCGCCCAGGACGCGGGGTATGGCCTCCTCGTTGAGCCGGATCCGGTGCCAGGAGGTGGCACGCGCCCCCTGGCCGTCCGGGACCACCGTCCACGCGCCGATGTGGGTGGCCATCAGCGGGGGCGTCACGAGCTGCTTGTAGACGATGCGCCGCCGCGCCGGGAAGCAGACGCGCACCGACTCGGTGGTGTGGGCCGAACCGTCCTTGGCGACGGTGTCCATCACCATCCACTGGATGTTCTCCGGTTCCTCGCGCAGCCGCATCCCGGACACGTGCGGGAGCCGGTCGGGCCAGGCGGCGGCCTCGCGGAGGAAGCGGTAGACGGCCTCGGGGTCGCCGTCCACCGCCGTGGAGTCCTCGAAGGCGAAGTCGAGGTCCGCGCTGCGCGCGGCGCCCTCGGCGAGCTGCTTGATGTTCGCCAGCTCGGCCCTGCTGTTCTCGTCGGTGGCCCGGTCGATCCAGGCGAGGTCCCCGGGGTCGTCGTCGACGGCGGCGAACTCGTGGAGCAGGGTGAGCCGCGCGGTGCCGGGCGCGGCGCCCGCCTCGACGATCCACTCGCCGCTCATCGCGGCGACGGGCGGCGAGGAGACCTCCTGCCGGAACCGGATCCGGGACTGTGCGGGATCCAGCTCCCGCCGGGACGTCCACACCTTGGCCTCGCCGTTGGCGGTGGCCCAGATCCGCAGCCGCTCGGTGCCGCCCGCCGACGGCTCCTCGGGGCCCGCGAGGCGCTCGACGTGGAGGGTGGGGGCGAACTGGACGGGCCAGGCGGGTGCGTCCGCGACGATGCCGTAGACCGCGGCGGCGGACGCGTCGATGTCGATGTGATGGGTGGTGCGGTGGGTTCCGGTGCGCAGCACGTGCTCTGCCTCTCTCTCGACCGGCGGGCGGACGGGCCGGCTTGCGGGCGGGGTCAGAAGATGCCGAGGCCGCCGCAGACGTTGAGCGCCTGCGCCGTGATCGCGGCGGCGTCGTCGGTGACCAGGTGGTCCACGAGCCCCGCCACCTCCTCGGGCGTGGCGTAGCGCCCCATGGGGATCTTCGCGTGGAACTCGGCGAGCACCTCGTCCTCGGAGATCCCGCGCGTGCTCGCGTACGACTCGCGCACCCGGACGGCCATGGGGGTCTCCACATAGCCGGGGCAGACCGCGTTGACCGTGACCCCGCGGGTGGCCAGCTCCTTGGCGAGCGCCTTGGTGAAGCTGATGACCCCGCCCTTGGCCGCCGAGTACGGGGCGCCGTAGGGGACGCCCTGCTTGCCGCCGGTGGAGGCGATGCTGATGACGCGTCCGTCGCCGCAGTCCTCCAGGCCGCCGGTGGTCAGCGCCTCGCGGGTGACGCGGAAGACGCTGTTGAGGTTGGTGTCGATCACGTCGTCCCACAGCTCGTCGGAGATCCGGGAGGTGGGACCGCCGCCGCTGCGGCCCGCGTTGTTGACGAGCACGGTGAGCGGCCCGTACCGGTCGACGGCGGCGCGGACGAGGGCCCGCACCTCCTTCGCCGACCTGACGTCGGCGACCCGGCCGTCCACCTCCAGCTCCTGGTCGCGCAGTTCCTTGACCGTCGCGTGGACCCGCTCCTCGGTCCGCGCGCACAGGAACACCGGAATGCCGCGCCGGGCGAGCCGGGTCACCACGGCGAGGCCGATCCCGCTGGTGCCGCCGGTCACCAGGGCCACCGGGGGCACCCGGGGCGCGCGGGCGGGGCCGGCCGGGTTCGGGG
>NZ_JAAKZZ010000327.1 GCF_011045075.1 Streptomyces boncukensis | reverse complement strand
CCCTCCAGCACGGCGCCGTCCGGGCTGACGGCGGTGACCCGCACGCCGTCGCGCACCTCGATCCCCAGCCGGTCGAAGGACCGGCGCAGATGCGCCCGGCCGCGCGCGGAGAACGCCGCGCCGAACGGGCCGCTGGTCAGCAGCCGCACCGTCAGCTCCGGGCGGGTCTCGGCCAGCTCGGTCGCCGTCTCGATACCGGTGAGCCCTCCGCCGACCACCGCCACGGCGTCCCCGGCCGCGAGCCCCGCGAGCCGGTCGCGCAGCCGGTCGGCGTCCTCGGCCGTCGCGACCGGGTACGCGTGCTCCGCCGCGCCCGGTACGGCGCCCGGGTCGGCGCGGCTGCCCAGCGCGTACACGAGCGTGTCGTACGGCAGGCTCCCGTCCGCCGCAGCCCCGTCCGCCGCAGCCCCGTCCGCCGCGGCCCCGTCCGCCGGAGCGAGCCGCACCTCGCGCCGCTCGGCGTCGATCCCGGTCACCCGGGCGGCCACAAACCGCACCGGCGCGCCGCCCAGCAGCTCCGCGATGGGCCGCTGCCGCACGTGCTGGCCCGAGGCGACCTGGTGCAGCCGTACGCGCTCGGTGAACGTGTCCCGCGCGTTGACGAGGACCACCTCCGCGCTGCCCGGGTGCGTCCGCTCGGCGATGCCCCGGGCCGCGGCCAGCCCCGCGTACCCCGCTCCCAGAACGACGATCCGCTCCCTCATGCCCGTCACCCTCTCCGCTCGCTCCCATCGGCGCTGTCACAGGAAGGACGGGTCGGGGCCGCCGTTCTGTGACATCGGGGCGCGGGCCTCAGCGGCGGCGGAGCGCCGGATCCTCCGCAACGTCGCCGAGCCCCGCTTCGGTGCCCGGGAGCCGGACAGCCTCGTCGTACGGCGCGGAATCCGCCGGCTGATCACCACGGGACCGGGGAACCGTCCCAGGAGTGGAAAGCCCCGGTGGGTCCTTCGTCGGGGAGCAGCGCCAGCCGGACGGCTCCCTCGGCGGCCTCGGCCGGGTCGCCGCCCGCCGCGGCGCGCGGCGAGAGGTCGGTGGCCCGCAGGCCGGGGGCGAGCGCGGTGACTGGATTGTTCTTGGGTGCAGGTCCCGTCCTTCAGGGCGGGGTAAGCCCATCCTCGCCATCGAGGTGCGCAGCGCCGAGCCTCCGCTCCGCATCCTCGGCGACAGGCAGTGGGACGACGGCGGCCACGCGGCGCCCCCGGCTGATGATGTACGTGATCCGGCCGCGCGCTGAGGCGGAGTTCAGCACATCCGCGAACTGGCGTCGGGCGTCGGCGACGGAGAGTTCCACGGGATTGTCATTCATGTACGCCAACGTACTGGCATCAGCATTTGTGTACACTGATGTACATGCAGCTCAGGTTCAACTATCGTCTCGACCCCACGCCTGGTCAGCGCATCGCGCTAGCACGGGCTTTCGGGTGTGCGCGGACGGTGTTCAACGACGGGTTGCGCATCCGGCAGGCAGCCCACGCGCGCGGGCTGCCGAACATCAAGGACACCGATCTTCAGAAACAGGTCATCACCGCCGCGAAGCAGACCCCCGAGCGGGCCTGGCTCGCGGAGGTCTCTTCGGTCGTTCTGGTTCAGGCGCTCGCCGACCTGCACACCGCGTACCGGAACTTCTTCAACTCGGTCACCGGCCGCCGCAAGGGACCCAAGGTCGCCCCGCCGCGCTTCCGGTCCCGCAAGGACAACCGGCACACGATCCGGTTCACGCGAAACGGCTTCCGGCTCCGTCCGGACGGCAAGCTCAACCTCGCCAAGATCGGGGATGTGAGGGTGCGCTGGTCGCGCGATCTGCCGTCGGATCCGTCCTCGGTCACGGTGGTAAAGGACGCGTCCGGGCGGTACTTCGCGAGCTTCGTCGTTCAGACCGACCCGTCCGAGGTGCTGCCGGAGACCACGCCCGAGGTCGGCATCGACCTGGGGCTGACGCACTTCGCCGTCATGTCGGACGGACGGAAGATCACTGCTCCCAAGTTCCTGCGTCGCGCGAATCGGAAGCTCAAGAAGGCGCAGCAAGCACTCAGCCGCAAGGCGAAGGGCAGCAACAACCGCAGGAAAGCTGTCGCCCGCGTGGCCAAGGCACACGCCAGGGTCGCCGACTCGCGGCGGGACCATCACCATAAGCTGTCCACGACGATCATCCGCGAGAACCAAGCGGTCTACGTCGAGGACTTGTGCGTGAAAGGTCTCGCCCGTACCAGGCTGGCCAAGTCCGTGCACGACGCGGGCTGGTCCCAGTTCACGGCGATGTTGGAGTACAAGGCGGCCCGGTACGGGCGGGCCTTCGGTCGGATTGGCCGGTTCGTGCCGTCGTCGCAGACCTGCTCGGTGTGCTTCGTCATCGATGGTCCCAAGCCTCTGAGCGTCCGCACCTGGACGTGCGAGGGATGCCAGACCACCCACGACCGGGACGTGAACGCGGCCCGCATCGTGCTCGCCGCCGGACGGGCGGAGAGCCAAAACGCCTGCGGAGGGACCGTAAGCCCTCCCGTCTGACGGAAGGCAGGACCCAGTGAAACAGGAACCCACCGAGGCGGCGCGCAGCGCTGCGGTAGGATTCCCGGTCCTTCAGGGGCGGGAGGACGTCAACTTGAACCCCTCGTCGGCCAGCCAGCGTCTGGGCGTAGAACACGGTCAGGGCGTTGAGCGCTGCCTGGGGGAGGCTGGGCGCGCAGTTCTCCGCGCCCCTTCGGGGCCGGTCCGTTACCCCCTCTCGGCCCGCTCCAGCCACAGCGGGTTGGTCATGGCCGCCATCGCGCCCGGCACCGGGGAGCCCTCCTTCGCCGGGTGGCGGACCTCCGCCCGTACGTACGTGGCCAGCGACGGCGTCGTCCGCCACACCAGCGGCCCGGCGGCGGCCGGGGCGGTCCGCAGGGTGCCCTGGTCCGTCACCAGGTGGAGCGTGGCGTCCGCGGGCGCGCCGGACGCCTTCAGGGTGACCGTCACCTCCGCGTCGGACGCCGCCCGCAGCGTGCCGCCGATCGCCGCGTGCGCCCCGCGCGGGCCGGCGGCCGACAGGTCCACGGCGAGCTTCGCGGATTCGGCCAGATAGCTGCGCCCCGCGCGGATGCCGTGCAGGATGTCGCGCCGGGTGAGGTCCCGCGCGTGCACCACCGTCTGCGGCAGCCCGACGGCCTGCGGTTCGCGGTGCGCGTCGCTGTTGCCCATCGCGGGCACCCAGTCCTCCCGGCTGACCAGCATGTTGTCCCAGGCCGCGAGCGCCAGCTCGTCGTCCGCCGTCCAGGGGCCGTTCCACACCTCGACGGCGTCCGCGCGCTCGTAGCCGAACTTCCACTGGCATCCCACGAACGGGCAGTTCGGGTGCGCGGGGACGACGAGTCCGCCGGCGCGGCGCACCGTCCGCGCGACGCGCGGGAACGCGTCGTCGCGCGCCCGGTAGCGCCAGTCCAGGAACGTGCCGGGGTCGGTGCCGAGCGCCAGCCAGTGGCCGTTGCGCGTGGTGACCTCCTCGCCGCACAGCACCAGCAGGTCCTCGCCCCACAGCCCCTCCCAGGCGGCGTGCCCCGAGGTGGTGTTGTGCTCGGTGGTGGTGAGGAAGTCCAGCCCGGCCGCGCGGGCGGCCGCCGCGACCTCCTCGGGGGTGCGCTGCCCGTCGGAGTGCACGGTGTGCAGATGGCAGTCGCCCCGGTACCAGGCGCGGCCCCGCCCCCGGGCGCGCTCGGGCGGGTAGGAGGGGCGCGGGGTCTCGCCCTGCTCGCCGCGCCGCAGCGTCACCGTCACCTCGTAGTCCAGGCCCTGCGGCGCGACGGTGTACGGGCCGAGCACGACGTGCCAGGTGCCGGGCCGCACCGGGCCCGCCAGATAGCCGGGCGTGGCCTTCTCCGCGCTGATCGTGAACGCGTCCCGGAAGCCGCCCGACCAGCCGCGGAAGCCGCGCCCGCCGAGCGCGGTGCCGCGCTCGTCGAAGATGCCGATGTCCAGCGCGTTGCCCGGGGTGCCGTCCGGCACGTCCGGCTTGTCGTAGCGGTACGAGACGGCGATCTCGCGCACGCCCCGCGGCACCCGCACCGGCAGATAGACGAAGTCGGGCGCCCCGGTGGCCAGGTGCCCTGTGACGGTACGGGAGCCCCCGCCGGGCGACTGGGCGAAGCTCATGGCAGGAAGCGTAAGCGCGGTCGCCGCTCCCGCGGCGGCGGAGACCTTGAGAACATCGCGTCTGTCCATGGGAGGGTTGTACGGGCGGCGGGTAACGGGCGGAAGCCTTGTGCGCGTACTGGAGTTCACGGGCCGGCGGGAGCAGAGTGGCCGTATGCGGATCTCCACGACCATTCTCCTGACCGACGAGTCGATCCGGCCCGACCGGCTTGCGCGGGAGCTGGAGCAGCGCGGCTTCGGCGGGCTCTATCTGCCCGAGCACACCCACATCCCGGTCAGCCGGCGGAGCAGGCCGCCGATGGGCGGCGAGCTGCCGGCGCCGTATCTGCGCACCCTGGATCCCTTCGTCGCGCTCGCCGCCGCCGCGACGGCCACCGAGCGGCTGGCGCTCGGCACCAGCGTCACCCTCCTGGCCGAGCACGACCCGATCGCGCTGGCCAAGCAGATCGCGACCCTGGACTGGCTGTCCGGGGGGCGCTTCACGCTGGGCGTCGGCTTCGGCTGGAACGAGGAGGAGGCCGCCGACCACGGCGTGGTGTGGCGCACGCGCCGGGAGCTCGTACGGGAGCGGATGGGAGTGATGCGCGCGCTGTGGGCGCCGGAGCCGACGGCGTACGAGGGGGCGTACGCGTCCGTCAGTGCCAGCTTTGCGCACCCCAAGCCGCAGCGCCCCGGCGGGCCGCGGCTGCTGCTGGGCGGGCAGGCGGGCCCGCGGCTCTTCGCGGCGATCGCGGAGTACGCGGACGGGTGGATCCCCACCGGCGGCAGCGGTCTGACGGAGTCGCTGCCCAGGCTGCGCGCGGTCTGGACGGGGGAGGGCCGCGCGGGCGCGCCCGAGGTGGTCCCGTCCTTTGTCCTGCCCACCGCCGGCAAGCTGGAGCACTTCCGCGGGCTGGGCGTCGAGGAGGTGGTCCTGCAGCTGCCGTCCGGTGGCGACGACGAGGTCCGCCGCGCCCTGGACGACTACGCACGCTACCTGTGACGCGGCCCGCGCCCGCAAGGGGCGCGGGGCTCGTGTCCCTTGCGGCCTCGCCGCGATGGGGGTCCCCCTGACCAGCGAGCTACGCTCGGGGGATGACCTCGAACGGGCAGGAATCCACCGGCAGCGCCCCGACCGCCAACGCCATGCGCCGCGCGCTCCGGCGCGCCCGGGACGGTGTCGCGCTCGACGTCGCGGAGGCGGCCGTGCTGCTCCAGGCGCGCGGTGCCGACCTCGCCGACCTCACCGCCTCGGCGGGCCGGGTGCGGGACGCGGGCCTGGAGGCGGCCGGGCGCCCCGGCGTCATCACCTACTCCAAGAGCGTGTTCATACCCCTCACCCGGCTGTGCCGCGACCGGTGCCACTACTGCACCTTCGTCACCGTCCCCGGCAAGCTGCGCCGCGAGGGGCACGGGATGTTCATGTCACCGGACGAGGTGCTGGCCGTCGCCCGGCGCGGCGCCGAACTGGGCTGCAAGGAGGCGCTGATCACCCTCGGCGACAAGCCCGAGGACCGCTGGCCCGAGGCCCGTGAGTGGCTGGAGGCCGAGGGGTACGGCGACACGCTCGCGTACGTACGGGCCATCTCGATCCGCATCCTGGAGGAGACGGGCCTGCTGCCGCACCTCAACCCGGGGGTGATGTCCTGGACCGACTTCCAGCGGCTCAAGCCCGTCGCCCCGTCCATGGGGCTGATGCTGGAGACCACGGCGACCCGGCTGTGGAGCGAGCCCGGCGGCCCGCACCACGGCTCGCCCGACAAGGACCCCGCCGTGCGGCTGCGGCACCTGGAGGACGCGGGCCGCAGCTCGGTCCCGCTCACCAGCGGGCTGCTGCTGGGGATCGGGGAGACGTACCAGGAGCGCGCGGAGTCGCTGTTCGCGCTCCGCAGGATCGCCCGTACGTACCACGGCATCCAGGAGCTGATCCTGCAGAACTTCCGCGCCAAGCCGGACACGGCGATGCGCGGCATGCCGGACGCCGAGCTGGACGACCTGGTCGCCACCGTCGCCGTCGCCCGGCACATCATGGGCCCGTCGGCCTGTCTGCAGGCGCCGCCCAACCTGGTGGCGGGGGAGTTCGCACGGCTGATCGAGGCCGGGGTCGACGACTGGGGCGGTGTCTCCCCGGTCACCATCGACCACGTCAACCCCGAGCGCCCCTGGCCGCAGATCGAGGAGCTCGCGGAGCGCTCCGCCGCCTCCGGCTTCGCGCTGCGCGAGCGGCTCGCCGTCTACCCCGAGTTCATCCAGCGCGGCGAGCCCTGGCTGGACCCGCGCGTGCTGCCGCATGTGCGCGCGCTCGCCGACCCGGCCACCGGCCTGGCGCGGGAGGACGCGGAGGTCGTGGGCCGAGCGTGGCAGGAGCCGGAGGAGGCGTTCGTCCCGTCCGGACGCACGGACCTGCACCGCGCCATCGACACCGAGGGCCGCACCGGCGACCGCCGCGCCGACTTCGACGAGGTGTACGGCGACTGGGGCGAGCTGCGCGAGGCGGCGGCCCCCGGCATGGCCCCTGAACGGGTGGACGCGGACGCGCGGGAGGCGCTGCGCGTCGCCGCCGACGACCCGACGAAGCTGACCGACGACCAGGCGCTGGCCCTGCTGCACGCGGACGGCCCGGCGCTGGACGCGCTGTGCCGGATCGCGGACGCCGTACGGCACGACGGGGTCGGCGACGACGTCACGTACATCGTCACCCGGAACATCAACTTCACCAACGTCTGCTACACCGGCTGCCGCTTCTGCGCCTTCGCCCAGCGGCGGACGGACGCCGACGCCTACACCCTCTCCCTGGACCAGGTCGCGGACCGCGCGGCGCAGGCGTGGGACGTGGGCGCGGTGGAGGTGTGCATGCAGGGCGGCATCCACCCCGACCTGCCGGGCACGGCCTACTTCGACATCGCGCGGGCGGTGAAGGAGCGGGTCCCGGGCATGCATGTACACGCCTTCTCGCCCATGGAGGTCGTCAACGGCGCGACCCGCACCGGGATGTCCATCCGGGAGTGGCTGACCGAGGCGAAGGCGGCCGGGCTGGACTCGATCCCCGGCACGGCGGCGGAGATCCTGGACGACGAGGTCCGCTGGATCCTCACCAAGGGCAAGCTGCCGGCGTCCACCTGGGTCGAGGTCGTCAGGACCGCGCACGAGGTGGGCCTGCGGTCGAGCAGCACGATGATGTACGGGCACGTCGACCAGCCGCGGCACTGGCTGGCCCATCTGCGGCTGCTGGCCGGGATCCAGCGGGAGACCGGGGGCTTCACGGAGTTCGTCACCCTCCCCTTCATCCACACCAACGCGCCGGTCTACCTGGCCGGAATCGCCCGCCCCGGTCCGACCACTCGCGACAACCGCGCGGTCACCGCCATGGCCCGCCTCCTGCTGCACCCCTGGATCCCGAACATCCAGACGAGCTGGGTCAAGCTCGGCACGGAGGGCGCGGCCGAGATGCTCTGCTCCGGCGCCAACGACCTGGGCGGCACGCTGATGGAGGAGACCATCTCGCGGATGGCGGGCTCCTCGTACGGCTCGTACCGGTCGATCCGGGACCTGGTCGCCATCGCGGACGCGGCGGGCCGGCCCGCGCGCGCCCGTACGACGGGCTACGGGGAGGTCCCGGCCGAACGGATGCACGCGGCACGGGAGTCGGACGGCCATCTGCCGGAGCTGCTGCCGGTGGTGGACTGAGCGAGGAGCGGCGCCTCACGCGAAGTCCAGCACGGCCTTCCCGTGCAGCCGCCGCTCCAGCAGCGCCTGCGCCGCCTCCGGCGCCCTGTCCCAGCCGCCGCGCCAGGTGATCTGCGGGTCCAGCGCGCCCTCCGCCACCTGCGCGGCGAGCCACGTCAGATCGGCGGCGAGGCCCGTGCGGGACTCCAGGAGGTGGAAGGTGACCAGCGAGCGGCCGTGGCGGCCCGCGTCGCCGTAGAGGACGCCGACGGGGAAGTGCTCGGGCTCGTTCGCGGAGTGGCCGACCGCGACGAGGGCGCCCCCGCCGGCCAGCATCGTGAACGCCTCCACCAGCTGCCGGCCGCCCACCATGTCCAGAACGCCGTGCACCGGCTCGGAGAGCTGGGAGGGGGAGGACAGCACGTGGTGGGCGCCCAGCGCGTGCAGACCCGGGCCCTGGGTCTCGGGTGAGCCCGTCGTGGCGATGACCTCCGCCCCGCCGCGCCGGGCGAGCTGGACGGCGTAGCGGCCGACGCCGCCTGTGGCGCCGGTGATCAGAACCCGTCGGCCCAGGACCGGGCCGAGCGCGTGCAGGGAGCGCAGCGCGCTGGCGGCTGCCACCGGGACCGTGCTGACGGCACCCGGATCGACCCCCTCCCGGACCGTTCCGAGCAGGTCGGTGTCGACCGCGCGCAGCTCCGCCCAGCCGCCGTCGGGGCCGAGCGTCACCACAGGGGTGCCGGCTGCGGGCCCGGAGCCGTCGGCGGCGGCCCGCTCCACGACGCCCGCCGCGTCCCAGCCGGGCACCGTGCCCTCCGGGGCGAGCTCGGCGCCGTGTCGGACCTCGCCGTAGTTGAGCGAGGTCGCGGTGACCCTGACCAGCGCCTGGTGCGGGGCCGGGGCGGGGTCCGGG
>NZ_JAAKZZ010000326.1 GCF_011045075.1 Streptomyces boncukensis | reverse complement strand
GCGGGACCACAAGGAGGGCATGCGGGGGGATCTGCAGGAGCTGGCGCGGGCGGCGGGCGCCGCGGACCCGGGAGCGCTGGCCGACCAGCTGTCGATCCTGCTGGACGGGGCGATGTCGCAGTCGCTGATCACCGGCTCCCCGGAACCGGCACGCCAGGCCCGCACCATGGCCGCCACCCTGCTGAGCCGGCGCTAGCCGGCTCGGCTACGGTTTCCGGTGACTTCTCCCCTACCTGGCGGGAGGGGCTTCATTCCCTTGCGGGATTGAGGTTCCTGGTTCACCGGACTGTGCCTCCCCGGAAGATTCCGAGGCCGGTCTTACCAGTCCTCCACAGGCGTTTTACTGCTCCGCCAGCCCGGCGGCGCAGATGTTCTTCGCCGCGTTGACGTCGCGGTCGTGGACGGTGCCGCACCGCGGGCACGTCCACGACCGCACGTTCAGCGGCATCTTGTCGTTCCTGTAGCTGCACCCCGGCGTGGAGCACAGCTTCGAGCTGGGGAACCAGCGGTCCACGAGCAGCAGATGCCGCCCGTACCAGCCGGTCTTGTACTCCAGCATGGACCGCAGCTCGGACCAGGCCGCGTCGGAAATGGCACGGGCCAGGGAGTGGTTCCCCAGCATGTTGCGGACAGTCAGATCCTCGATGGCGATGGCTTGGTTCTCGCGTACCAGTCGAGTGGTGACCTTGTGCAGGTTGTCGCGGCGCCGGTCGGCTATCCGCGCATGGATACGGGCGACACCAAGCCGTGCCCTGGCCCGGTTCTGAGATCCCCTGGCCTTGCGGCTGAGGGTCTTTTGTGCCTTGGCCAGCTTGCGCCGGTCGCGGCGTTCGTGACGCGGGTTGGCGATCTTCTCCCCCGTGGACAGGGTGAGCAGGTGATCCAAGCCCGCATCGATCCCCACGACAGCGCCCGTCGAGGGCGTTGGAGTGATGGTCTCCTCCACGAGCAGGGAGACGAACCAGCGTCCCGCGCTGTCGCAGGAGACGGTGACCGTGGACGGCTGCGCGCTCTCGGGCAGAGGCCGGTGCCACACGATGCTCAGCGGCTCGCTGGTCTTCGCCAGCGTGAGCTTCCCGTCCCGGAAGGTGAAGGCGTTGTTCTGGAACGTGGCCGACTTCCGCGACTTCTTCCGGCTCTTGAACCGGGGGAAGCGTGCCCGCTTGGCGAAGAAGTTGTTGAACGCCACCTGCTGGGCACGGAGCGTCTGCTGCAGGGCAACGTTGGAGACCTCGCGCAGGAACTCGGACTCGGCGTCCTTCTTCCACGCGGTCAGCCACTTCGCCGTATCCACGTACGAGGTGGACTTGCCCTCGTCCTTGTACCGGCGCGTGCGTTCGGCGAGTGCTTTGTTCCAGACGTACCGGACGCAGCCGAACGTGCGGTGCAACAGCTCCGCCTGTTCGGTGGTCGGGTAGAAGCGGTCAGACGCGGCTAACACGATAGGGCATGATCGTGTCAAGGCGCAACGTGCGGGCCGGGACCGGCCCGTCCCCGCCATGAAGGACGGGGTTTGCGGCCTCAACAGCAACGATCAACGCGATCTTCGCGAAGCTGGAGCTGGACGCGGGGCAGGGCTACAGCCGCCGCGTCCTGGCCATCCCGCGCCACCTGGACTCCTGACGGGGGGGGCACGCCCCTGACGGGGCACGCCGTGCACGGGACCTCAGAGCCGCTGCAGGATCGTCGCCGTGGACAGCGCGCCGCCCGCGCACATGGTGACCAGGGCGAACTCCGCGTCCCTGCGTTCGAGTTCGTACAGCGCCGTGGTCAGCAGTCGGGCGCCCGTCGCGCCGACCGGGTGGCCGAGGGCGATGGCGCCGCCGTTCACATTGACCTTCGCCAGGTCCTGTTCGAAGACCTGGGCCCAGGAGAGCACGACGGACGCGAACGCCTCGTTGATCTCGACCAGGTCGATGTTCTTCAGCGACATGCCCGCGCGGCCCAGGACGGCCCGGGTGGCGTCGACGGGCCCGTCCAGATGGAAGTGCGGGTCGGCGCCGACCAGCGTCTGGGCGACGATCCGGGCGCGCGGCGGGAGTTTGAGCGCGCGCGCCATCCGCCGGGAGGCCCACAGCACCGCGCTGGCGCCGTCGGAGATCTGCGAGGAGTTGCCCGCGGTGTGCACCGCCTCGGGCATCACGGGCTTCAGCCCGGCCAGCGCCTCCATGCTGGTGTCCCGCAGGCCCTCGTCCCGTTCGACATAGCGCCACATGCCCTGCCCGGCGGCCTGCTCCTCCTCGGTGGTGGGCACCTGGACGGCGAACGTCTCGGGCTTGAAGCGCTCCTCGGCCCAGGCGGCCTGGGCCCGCTCCTGGGAGAGCAGGCCGAGCGCGTCCACCCGGTCGCGGCTCAGCCCGCGGTGGCGCGCGATCCGCTCGGCGGCCTTGAACTGGTTGGGCAGGTCGACGTTCCACTCCTCCGGCCAGGGCTTCCCCGGGCCGTGCTTGGAGGCGCTGCCCAGCGGGACCCGGGACATCGCCTCCACGCCGCAGCCGATGCCGATGTCGATGACGCCCGCCGCGATCATGTTGGCGACCATGTGGTTGGCCTGCTGGGAGGAGCCGCACTGGCAGTCGACGGTGGTGGCGGCCGTCTCGTACGGCAGGCCCATGGTGAGCCAGGCGTTCCGGGCCGGGTTCATGGACTGCTCGCCCGCGTGGGTGACGGTGCCGCCGACGATCTGCTCGACGCAGTCGGCGTGGAGGCCCGTACGGCCGAGGAGTTCGCGGTAGGTCTCGCCGAGCAGATAGGCGGGGTGGAGGTTCGCGAGGGACCCTCCGCGCTTGCCGATGGGGGTGCGTACCGCTTCGACGATGACGGGTTCGGCGGCCATGGGGCGTCCTCTCGGCGCGGGCGGACGGCGGGCGAACGCGGATAACTAGTACGCGTTCTAGTTATCCGTACAGTGTGATGAGGAACACGCCGAGGGCGCAAGGGTGCTGCACGACCCCGCGATCCGGCGCCGCGCACAACAGCACCGGCGCCGCCCCTTGCCACTTGTAGAACCCGTTACTACCTTCAAGGGACTTCTGATGGACCGTCAGACACGGAGGTTCCGATGTCCTCGTGTCCCGCGCTGCCCGACGGGTTCGACTTCACCGACCCGGATGTCTACGCCCGGCGCGTACCCCTCCCCGAGTTCGCCCTGCTCCGCGAGACCGCACCGGTGTGGTGGAACCCCCAGCCCCCGCACACCGGCGGCTTCGACGACGCGGGCTACTGGGTGGTGACCCGGCACGCGGACGTCAGGGACGTCTCCACCCGCCCGGAGCTGTTCTCCTCCAACCGCAACACGGCCGTCATCCGGTTCGCCGACCATATGCGGCGCGAGCAGATCGACATCCAGAAGCTGATCATGCTGAACATGGACCCGCCCGAGCACACCCGGGTCCGGCAGATCGTGCAGCGCGGCTTCACCCCGCGCGCCATCCGCGCGCTGCGGAACGCGCTGCGGGACCGCGCCGAGCGCATCGTGGCGGTGGCACGCGAGCGGGGCAGCGGCGACTTCGTCACCGACATCGCCGTGGAACTCCCGCTCCAGGCCATCGCCGAACTGATCGGCGTCCCGCAGCGGGACCGGTCCCGGATCTTCGAGTGGTCCAACAAGATGGTCGCGTACGACGACCCCGAGTACGCCATCACCGAGGAGGTCGGCACCGAGTCGGCCGCCGAACTCGTCGCGTACGCCATGGGGATGGCCGAGGACCGCAAGAAGTGCCCGGCCCAGTACGCCGGGGATATCGTGACCCGGCTGGTGGCCGCGGAGGGCGAGGGGAACCTCAGCTCCGACGAGTTCGGGTTCTTCGTGATCCTGCTGGCGGTCGCCGGGAACGAGACCACGCGCAACGCCATCAGCCACGGCATGCACGCGTTCCTCACCCACCCCGCGCAGTGGGAGCTGTTCCGGCGGGAGCGCCCGGCGACGGCGGCGGAGGAGGTCGTACGGTGGGCCACGCCCATCGTCTCCTTCCAGCGGACGGCGACGCGGGACACCGAGCTGGGCGGACAGCAGGTGCGGGAGGGCGACCGGGTCGGCCTGTTCTACTCCTCGGCCAACAACGACCCGGAGGTCTTCGAGGACCCCGGCTCCTTCGACATCACCCGGGACCCCAACCCGCATCTCGGCTTCGGCGGCGGCGGCCCGCACTTCTGCCTCGGCAAGAGCCTGGCCGAACTGGAGATCAACCTCATCTTCAACGCCATCGCGGACACGGTGCCGGGCATCGCCCTGGAGGGCCCGGCCCCCCGCCGGCTCCGCTCCGCGTGGATCAACGGCATCAAGGAACTCCGCGTCCGGTACGCCTGACGGGGCACGTCGTGCACGGGTGCGCCCCGAAGGGGCGCGGGCTCGGCCCGCTACGAAACCGCCGTGCGGAAGTCGCCCGGGGTGACCCCGTACGACCGCACGAACCAGCGGTGCAGATGGCTCTGGTCCGCGAACCCGGCCCGCACCGCCGCCTCGGCCACCGGCTCGCCGCGCACCAGCATCCGCCGCGCCCGCCGCAGCCGCAGCAGCCGCTGAAAGTCGCTCGGCGGCATCCCCAGCTCCGCCCGGAACGCGCGGTAGAGCGCGAACCGGCTGCACCCGGCGGCCTCCGCGAGCCGCTGGGCCGGCACCTCGCGGTCCCACTCCGCCTCCAGCAGCTCCCGGGCCCGCCGCACGGCGACGGAAGCACCGGAACCAGCACCGGAACCAGCACCGGAAC
Organism: Streptomyces boncukensis; assembly: GCF_011045075.1. GTDB lineage: Bacteria > Actinomycetota > Actinomycetes > Streptomycetales > Streptomycetaceae > Streptomyces > Streptomyces boncukensis. The sequence goes on along the minus strand of NZ_JAAKZZ010000326.1, from coordinate 3,981 downwards.
CAGTACCGGAAGCGGAGCCGGGGCCGGCCGGCGCACCGGGCGCCGCCCGCGCAGGGCCCTTCGCCCCGCGCCGCACCATCGCCACCACGGCCTCGGCCAGCCGCTCGTCGCGGACCAGCGCGCTCGCCGCGGCGCCGCCCGCGAGGGCGCGGTGGAGGCGCAGCAGGGCGTGCCGCAGCACCGGGTCCTCGCGCACCGGGTGCGGGAAGAGCGGCATCGCGGCGTCCCGCCCCACCGCGTCCGTGAGGACCTCCCGCACCAGGTCGGGGCCGAGGTGCACGATGCGGTAGGTGAAGCCGAGCGGCACCGCCGGCTCCCCGTCGTGCGGGTCGTCGGGGTTGAAGGCCATCACCATGCCGGTGCCGCTGGTGTGCAGCCCGCCGCGGCAGCGGAAGCGCTGGGCGCCGTCCTCGGTCACCGCGAAGGAGTACGCGTCGTGGCTGTGCCGGTGGAAGACGTGCTCCGTGAAGTGGGCGTGCATGGCCTCCATGGGCTGGTCCGGCGCGCGCCAGTACCGCACCCAGTCGTCCCGCGCCGCGCCCCGTACGCGGCCGCCGCGCGCGCTCCCGCTCCTGGTCCCGGTCATGGCTCCATCGTGCACCCTGACCCCGCACCAGCGTTCAAGACCGCCGGCCGGCCGCGCGGGCACGCTCGGGCCATGCGTTTCGACACGAAGATCGCGGTGGTGGTCCGCGCGGACCTCGCCGACTGGCAGAAACTCAATGTCACCGCCTTCCTGGCCAGCGGGGTCGCCCGCGCGACCGAGGAGGTCGTGGGCGAGCCGTACGAGGACGGCTCCGGCAACCGCTATCTCGCGATGTTCCGCGAGCCGGTGCTCTGCTTCACCGCCGAGGAGGGGGAGCTGTCGGCGGTGCGCACCCGCGCGCTGTCGCGCGGGCTGGACACGGCCGTCTTCACCGAGGAGATGTTCACCACCGGCAACGACGCCGACAACCGCGCCGCCGTGCGCGCGGTGGAGGCGGAGAAGCTCACCCTCGCCGGACTGGCGCTCTACGGTCCCCGGAATCCGGTGGATCGGACGGTGAAGGGTCTGAAGCTGCACCGCTAGCGCCACGGACGGCGCCGTCCCGTCTACCCGCCTTATCCGCCTCACCCATCTTGTCCATCTTGTCCGCCTCATCCGTCCTGTCGGCCGCGGCGCCGCCGATCCGCAGCTCCGGCACCCGGCCCTGGAGCCTGCGCTGGATGAGGAAGCCCGCCGTGATGACCAGGACACCGCCCGCCGCGTCCAGCAGATAGTGGTTGGCGGTGGCCATCACCACGAAGGTGGTGAGCGTGGGATAGAGGGCGGCCAGGGCCCGCAGCCACGTCTTGCGGGTCAGCATGAACACCACCACGGCGCACCACAGCGACCAGCCGACGTGCAGCGAGGGCATCGCCGCGTACTGGTTGGACAGCTCGGTCAGCTTGCCGAAGTCCGGGTCGTCGAAGTTCTGCGGACCGTGTGCGGTGTCGACGTAGCCGAGGCCGGGCATCAGGCGCGGCGGGGCCAGCGGGTAGAGCCAGAAACCGATGAGGGCGAGCAGGGTGGCGAAGCTCAGCGCGGTGCGGAACTTGCGGTACTCGCCGGGACGGCGGATGTAGAGCCAGCCGAGCAGCGCGATGGGCACCAGGAAGTGGAACGTCGTGTAGTAGAAGTCGCTGAAGTCCCGCACCCACTGGGTGCGCACCGCGAACTGGTTGAGGCCGTGCTCGATGTCGATGCGGAGGAACGCCTCCAGGCCGAGGATCTGGTCGCCGTGCCCCTCGGCCAGTTGCCGCCCGTCGGGAGCGTGGCCGCGCACCCAGGAGTAGGCGAAGTAGCCGACGCGGATCAGCAGCAGCTCCAGCATCAGATTGGGGCGGCTGAGGGCGCCGGAGGGCTCGGGGCGGTCCCAGTACCGCGAGGTGCGGGAGAGGAAGGGCATCACGCACGCCGCGAGCAGCGCGGCGAGCAGCACGGCGTTGTCGCCGAACACGGTGAGCACGCTGACCTTCGGCACCAGCGCGTCGCCGTTCAGCGACATGGCCAGCACCACGAACACCGGCCACATCAGCCGGTCCCCGGACCGCCGCCCCACCCGGCCCGCGACCGCGAGCAGCACCCACAGCTGCTGGTGCTGCCAGGCGGTGGGCGAGACGGCGACGGCGGCGCTGCCCACGATGGCGGCGGCCAGCAGCGGCTGCCCGTCCCGCGCGTACCGCACCGCGCGGCGCAGCGCGAGCCAGGCGACGGCCGCCACCAGCGCCAGCAGCAGGGCGATCTCACCCGGACCGCGCAGCCCGGCGCGGAGCAGCGCGCCGTGCAGCGACTGGTTGGCGGTGGCGTCGGCCGCGTCCCCGAGCCCGACGCCCGCGACGTGGTGCACCCAGTAGGTGAAGGAGTCGTCCGGCATCGCGACCCAGGTGCCCAGGGTGCACAGGGCGAACGTCCCGCCGGCGGCCAGGGCCGCGGGGCGCCGCCCGGTCAGCCAGAGCAGCGGCACGAAGAGCAGGACGGACGGCTGCAGCGCGGCGGCCAGCCCGATCAGGGCGCCGCCGGTCTGCTTGTCCGCCTGGCCTCGTTCCCGCAGCACCAGCCAGCCGAGCAGCACCAGCAGCACGGGAAGGATGCTGGTCTGGCCGAGGTGGAAGGTGTTGCGCACCGGCACCGAGACCACCAGCAGGCTGAGCGCCACCGGTACGGCGAACAGCGAGGTGCGCCGGGAGACCGGTCCGGGCAGCGCGCGGGCCGCGAGCACGCCCACGGCGGCGACGAGCAGCAGCGTGCCGATCGTCCAGGCCACGCCCAGCCCTTGCTCGGCGGCGCGGGTGAGCGGCTTCAGCGCGAGACCGGCGAACGGCGTCCCGGTGAACGGGGTCGCTCCGTCGTAGAGGGACTCGTGCGCCCGCAGGACACCGTTGTCCCCGATCCATGCCAGCAGATCGACGAGCCGCTTGTCCGAGGGCTGGCGCAGCACCGCGGCCGCCTGCCGGGCGGCGAGCGCCAGCGCGAGCAGCCAGAGCGCCACCAGCGCCATGCCGCCGCGGGTGCCCATCTGCTGGATGAACCTCCGCCGGTACGTCCCCGCGCTGCCCGACCTGTCCGGCCTGTCCGCCGCAGTTTCCGCCGCCACGCGCCGCTCTCTCCGTCCTGTCAGTCCGCTCAGCCATCCCGTATAGCTTCACCGGGTGGTAACCCGGGAGGTCAGACGCAAGAAACCTACCTGCTACCTGACAACTTCCGCAGAAGAGGGGCAAGGGGCCCGGTAAGGGGTACCGCTGGCGTTCACTGATGAACCTCGCCACCACCGGGCCCGGGGGCCCCGCGGGGGCCCGCGGGGCCCGCACCGCGAAGCGCAACCCTAGCGAGCGCGGGCCACCGGCAAGGCGGCCGGGGCGCGGGAGTTCACCCGCGATGGGGCAGGATGAGACACATGAGCATCGTCAAGATCAATGTGCTGACCGTTCCCCCCGAGCAGCGGGAGGTCCTGGAAGAGCGGTTCGGGTCGCGGGCCGGGATGGTGGAGAGCTCCGACGGCTTCGAGTGGTTCGAGCTGCTGCGGCCGGTGGACGGCACCGACCGGTATCTGGTCTACACCCGGTGGCGCGACGAGGAGTCGTTCCAGGCGTGGATGGAGGGCCCGGCGAAGGCGGCCCACCAGGGCGGGGGCGGCAAGCCGGCCGCGTCCGGGGCCGAGGCGTGGACGTTCGAGGTCGTCCAGCAGGCGGCGCCCCGGAACGCGTAGGCGCGCCCGGCATCCCCCCTCCGGGCAGGGGGTGCCACTGTGCGCGCGTCGCGGACCGCGGCTGCCGACCGGGCCGAGCGCGCAGTTCCCCGCGCCCCTGCGGGGCGCAGCCCGGCAGGGGCCCCGCTAGGCGGTGTCTTCAATTGATCTTGGATGGTGGATCATGGTCGGGTGATACGTCGCCATGAACTGTCTGATGCGGAGTGGGAGTTCGTTCGGCCGCTGCTGCCCGCCTCCTTGCGGGGGCGCAAGC
>NZ_JAAKZZ010000325.1 GCF_011045075.1 Streptomyces boncukensis | reverse complement strand
TAAGAGACAGGAGCCGCCCGTCCCGGATCAGACCGGTTCGGGGTCCGCCTTGTCGTCGTCGCCCTTGTCGTCGCCCTTGTCGTCGTTCTTGTCCTCGTTCTTTTCCTTCTCGGCCGGCTCGGGGGCGCCGGTGAGCAGGTCCTTCTTGCGGACGAGGGTGAGGGCGACGGCGGCGGTGCCGACGCAGACCGCGGCGGCCCACAGCATCACGAAGGCGGCGCCGTTGGCGATGGCGGACTCCAGCGTGCCCCGCACCTGGCCCTTGACGTCCTGGGGCACGTGCTTGAGGGCCCGGGAGATGTCGCCCTGGGCGGCGGCGGAGATCACCTTGTCCCGGTCGATGGAGCCCGCGGTCAGCTCGCTGCCGGCGCGGTCCGCGATCCGGCTGCGGAACAGCACGCCGAAGACCGCGGCGCCGATCCCGGCCCCGAACATAAACAGGCTGTTGATCGCCCCGGACGCCATGCCCGCGCGCTCCTTGGGCACCACGTTGACCGCGAGCGACATGGACGGGGCGCCCGCGAGACCGCCGCCCACGCCCCACAGCAGCAGGCCGGGCAGCGCCGCCCAGATGGTGTGGTCCACGTCGAAGGACCAGGCCATGGCGGCGCCGCCGAGCGCCAGCACACCGAAGCCGGCACCGATGATGTGCGAGGGCGAGTACTTGGCCTGGAGCTTGCCCGCGACCAGGCCCATGCCCAGCTGCGGGGCGAAGATGGCCATCATCATCAGGCCGGTCTCCAGCGGGCTCAGACCCCGTGAACTCTGGAAGTACAGGATGTAGTAGACCGAGCCGCCGATGGTCGCGAAGCGGGAGGCGAAGGCGATCAGGGTGGCCGCCACGAACGTGGGGATCTTGAAGAGCCCCAGGTCCAGGGTGGGTGCCGGGACCCGCAGCTCCAGCATCAGGAAGCCCAGCAGCAGCAGGGCGCCGGCGCCGAGCTGCACCAGGGTGGCGGCCGAGCCCCAGCCCTGGTCCTCGCCCCTGGTGAGGGCGAAGTTGATCAGCCCCAGGGTGAGGATGAGCAGGCCGACCCCGGTCCAGTCGATGCCGCCGAGCGGGCTGCGCTCCCCGTCGGCGGGCAGCCGGGTGCGGCACAGGAACAGCGCGACCACGCCGATCGGCACGTTGATGAGGAAGAGGTAGCGCCAGTCGGCGAGGTCGACCAGCAGGCCGCCGATGACCGGTGCGACGGCGCCGCAGGCGCCGAGCGTGGTGCCCCAGATGGCGATCGCCATGTTGCGGCTCTGGCCCTCGTAGACCTGCGCGAGCAGCGGCATCGCGTTGGCGAGGACGAAGGCGGCGCCCATGCCCTGCACACAGCGCGCGGCGTCCAGCGCGATGGCGTTCGGCGCGATGCCGCAGGCCAGTGAGGACAGGGTGAACAGCGTGATGCCGCTCATGAACATGGACCGGCGGCCCAGCCGGTCGGACAGCGAGCCCGCCGCCTGCTGGAAGGCGCCGAAGGTGACCGTGTAGCCGATGATGACCCACTGCAGGGCGGCCAGCGAGCCGCCGAGATCGGACTGGATCTCCGGTAACGCTACGGAAACGATAGTAATATCGATAACCAATAGCGCCGACGCAACGACGGTAATAATCAGGACCATTCGAGCCTGGCGACTCGTCGCGGTTGCCGTGGCGCTCACGAATTCCTCTTCCGGTGAGGGGGTACGGCGGCCCTACCCGATCGTGCGGGGCAGTGAAAATCGTTCCCGATGGAATTCCGACCCGGCGCCGCCATTCCTGGTAAGGGTGACCTTACTACGCAAGGTGGCCGTGAGTGTAGCACTCGTATTCCAAGACTTTGAGGAGCTGGCGAACGGTAAACGCGGGCCCCGGGCACGCGGTACGGAGGGCCCGGGCGACGGCGGCTGAGGGGGCGTCAGCACGGGGCGGCCGTCAGGCCGGGGCGGGCAGCGCCCCGACGTCGACCTTCCCGGTCACCGTCAGCGGGATGGCCGGCACCGGCACGAACCGGCCGGGCACCATGTACGACGGCAGGCGGTCGCGCAGGAACCGCCGCACCGAGGCGAAGTCGGTGTCCCCGGCGCACACCACGTACCCCACCAGCCCCGCCGCGTCGGCGCCGTCGCCCCGGGCCAGCACGGCGGCCCTGCTGATCGCCGGATGCTCCATCAACACGCCCTCCACTTCGCCGGGTTCGATGCGCAGCCCGCGCACCTTCACCTGCTGGTCGGCCCGCCCCAGATAGTCCAGCTCGCCGCCGGGCAGCCGGCGGACGAGGTCGCCCGTGCGGTAGAGCCGGGCCCCGGGGACGCCGGAGAACGGGTCGGGCACGAACCGCTCGGCCGTCAGCGCCGGGCGCCCCAGATACCCCCGGGCCAGCCCGGCGCCGCCCAGGTACAGCTCCCCGGTGCCGCCGTCCGGCACCGGCAGGCCGTGCGCGTCCAGCACATGCGCCGTGGTGCCGGTGACCGGCTGGCCGATCGGCGGCTTGTCCGCGTCCCGGCCGACCAGCGCCCAGGTCGAGTACGTGGTGTCCTCGGACGGCCCGTACAGGTTGTGCACCCGCTCCACCGTGCCCGTCGCGTACACCTGGCGCACCAGCGCCGCCGGCAGGGCCTCGCCGGCCAGGTTGACGGTGACCACCGACGGGGGCAGCGGTTCGGAGGACAGCAGGTCCAGCAGCAGGCTGGGCACCGTGTTCACCAGCGTCACCGGCCGGTCGGCGGCGGCCACCGGCAGATGGAAGACCGTCTCGGCCAGCACCACCGTGCCGCCCGCGGCCAGCGGCGCGAACAGCTCGAAGACCGACAGGTCGAAGCAGGTCGAGGTGGCGGCCAGGGTGTATCTCAGCTCCCGTGCCGTGAACCGCTCCAGCGCCCAGGACAGGAACGCCGCCGCGCTGCGGTGCTCCACCGCGACGCCCTTCGGGCGGCCGGTGGAGCCCGAGGTGTAGAGCACGTACGCCAGCTCGGTGCTCCCGGGCCCCTGCTCGCCGGGCTCCTGCTCGCCGGGCTCCTGCTCGCCGGTCCACGGCTCGCCTGCGGCGATCACGTCCCAGTCGCGGTCCAGCGAGACCACGGTGGCCGACCGGCCGGCCCACTTGGCGCGCAGCGCCTCCTCGGTCACCAGCAGACCGGCCCCGCTGTCGCGCAGCATGAACTCCACGCGCTCGGCGGGGAACGCCGGATCGACCGGTACGTAGGCCGCACCCGCCTTCAGCACCCCGAGGATCGCCACCACCAGCCACGGCGAACGCCCCAGGCAGACGCCGACCAGCGTCTCCGGGCCCGCGCCCAGCCGGCGCAGCCGCCCGGCCAGCGCCCCCGCCGCCTCCTCCAGCTCCGCGTAGCTCAGCCGCTCCCGGCCCGCCACCACGGCCTCGGCGTCCGGGGCCGCCGCAGCCCGCCGCGCGACCAGTTCGTGCAGCCGGGGGTGGCGCCCCGGGCCGCCGCTCACGCCGGAGCCCCGGTCGCCGACCCGGCGCCGCGGGCCGACAGCTCGCGGGCGACCTCCTCCGGCGACATCCGGGACACCCGCAACTCGACGGCCGCCACCGCCTCGGCCCACCCCGGTTCCTCCTCCGCCGCGACCACGGCGGCGGCCAGCCCGGCCACCGTCGGCGACAGGAACACCGTGCGCAGCGAGACCGCGTCCGAGGCGAACACCTCCCGCAGCCGGGTCACGATCCGGGTGGCGAGCACCGAATCCCCGCCCAGCGCGAAGAAGTTGTCCCGCTCGCCGACCGACTCCACGCCCAGCACCCGCGCCCACACCTGGGCGCACACCTCGGCCACCGCCGTGCGCGGCGGTTCCCCGGCGTTCGGCGAGGCGGCCGGGAGCGGCTCGGGCAGCGCGGCCCTGTCCACCTTTCCGTTGGCGTTCAGCGGCAGCGCGTCCAGCGTCACGAACGCGGCGGGCACCATGTGTTCCGGCAGCGTCCCGCGCAGGTGCGCGCCCAGCGCGGCGTCGGTGAGCTGGGTCCCGCCGGCCGCCGGGACGACGTACCCGACCAGGCCCCGGTACCCGGCCCCGTCGGCCCGCCGCCGGCCGGTCACCACGGCCGCCGCCACCCCGGGGTGCGCCAGCAGCGCGGCCTCCACCTCGCCGGGCTCGATGCGGTGGCCGTTGACCTGCACCTGGAAGTCGGCGCGGCCGAGGAACTCGATGGTGCCGTCCGGCAGGAAGCGGCCCAGGTCGCCGGTGCGGTAGAGCCGCTCGCCGGTGCGCGGGCAGGTCACGAAGGCGGCGGCGGTCCGCTCCGGGTCGTCCCAGTAGCCCCGGGCCACGCCCACGCCGGAGCAGTACATCTCGCCGGTCGCCCACACCGGGCGGTCGCGCAGCCGCGCGTCCAGGATCCGGTAGCGGGTGTTGGCGAGGGGCTTTCCGTACGGGATGCTGCGCCGCTCGGGGTCCGCCGCGTCCACCGGGTGCCAGATGTTCCACAGCGTCGTCTCGGTGGGGCCGCCCACGCTCACCACCCGCACCCCGGCCTGCTCCGTGAGCCGGCGCACCGTGGCCGTGCTGAGCCAGTCGCCGCCCAGGAACGCCAGCCGCAGCCCGGCCAACGGGCCGCTCTCCGCCTCCGGCTGCTGCACCAGCATCTCCATCATGGCGGGCACCGAGTTCCACACGGTCACCCCGTGCTCGGTCATCAGCCGCGCCCAGTGCGCCGCCTCCCGGCGCTCGGCCGCGCGCGGCACCACCAGCGCGCCGCCCGCGCCCAGCACCCCGAACAGGTCGAACACCGACATGTCGTGGTGCAGCGCGGTCAGCGCCAGCGCCCGGTCGGCCGGGCCGATCCCGAACGCCTCGACGGTCTCCCGCAGCGCGTTGACCACACCCCGGTGCTCGATCATCACGCCCTTGGGCCGGCCCGAGGACCCCGAGGTGAACAGCACATACGCCAGATCCGACGGCCCGGCGGGCGATCTGGGCACCTGCTCCGCCGGGGCGCCGGCGGGCAGCTCGTCCAGCAGCAGGGCGCGCCGCCCGCCGGTCAGCGGCGCCAGCTCCCGCCGGGTGAGCACCAGCTCCACCCCGCACTGCTCCAGCAGCCCCGTGACGCGCCCGGCGGACGCCTCCGGGTCCAGCGGCAGATAGGGGGCGCCCGCGTACAGCGCGCCGTAGGCGGCGGCGACCTGCTCCCAGGACTTGTCCAGCACGATGCCGACGGGCCGGTCGGGGGCCGCGCCGTGCGCGCGCAGCCAGGCGGCCACCCGGCCCGCCTCGCGGTGCAGGTCCGCGTACGTCAGGGTCCGGTCCTCGGCGAGCACGGCGACCGCGTCGGGGCGGGCCGCCACCTGCTCCAGGAAGGCGTCCTGGACCAGCCGGTCCGGCACCGGGCGGTGGCCGCCGTCACCGAGCGCGGCACCGTCCGGGCCCGACCGGGCCGCCGGAAGCAGGGGATCGGGCGCCGACCAGGCGGCCGGGTCGTCGGCCAGCCGCTCCAGCAGCGACCGCAGCACGCCGAACACCGCGTCCACCAGCCCCGGTTCGAACAGCCCTTCGTTGACGTCCCAGTTGACCACCAGGCAGTCGTCCTGCACCTCGGTCAGCAGGTCCATCCACACCTGCGGGGTCTGCGTGATGCCGTCCGTCTGCCGCAGCAGCCCGTCCAGCAGCGTGCCCCGGCCCCCGGCCAGCGGCACCGCGCTGGTGAACACCACCGGCATCAGCGCGCCGTCGAACCCGCCGCGCAGCCGCATCAGTTCGCGCAGCAGGTGCACCCCGCTCACGTAGGAGTGGCTCAGGTCGCTCCACAGCTGCTCCTGCACCCGCCGGGCCCGCCCGGTGAAGTCCCCGGGCGCCGCCGCGTCGATCTCGACCAGCGCGAACGAGGCGAACTCACCGACCGCTGCGTCGACCTCGGGGTGCGCGCCGAGCCGGTTGAGGTTGGTGACGTTGAGCGTGAAGCGCGGCTCCTGGGCCCAGGGCGCCAGCGCCTCGGCGTACACCGCGAGCAGCAGCCCGGCCGGGGTCAGCCCGGCGGCGCCGGCCCGGTCGGTGATCCGCTGCCACTGGCCGGCCGTCAGCCGCGCCGACCTGCGGACGAACCGGGGGTGCTGCAGCGCCTCCGGGGCGCGCCGCACGGGCAGCCGGGGCGCGGGCGCCAGGGTGGGCAGCCGGCGCTCCCAGTACTCGGCCGAGCGCCGGTGCGCCTCCGTGCCGCTCAGGTCAGCGGTCGCCAGCACGTAGTCCCGGTAGGACATGGCGGGCGGCGCCGGGTCGGCGTCCGGATCGGCGTAGAACAGCGACAGGTCGTCCCACAGGACGCGGATGCTGGCGAAGTCGGCGCACAGCGCGTCGATGCTGAAGTGCACCCGGAACCTGTCGTCCGGCAGCTCGGCCACCACCACGTCGAACAGCGGCCAGACGTCCACCGGGCGCACCTCGTGCGAGTAGCGCTCGCGGATCTCCGCGAGGCCGCGCGCCGCCTTGTCCCCGTCCGCCTCGCGCAGATCGACCACCGGCATCTCGTACGGCGGCGGATCCGGGAGCACCCGCTGGGTCATCGTGTCCGGCCGCACCACGGCGCGCAGCATCGGATGCCGGTCCACGACCCGCTGCCAGGCGGCGCGGAACCTCGGCACGTCCAGCCGCTCCCCCTCGAACTCCAGATACATGTGCGCGGAGACGTTCCCGGAGGACAGCGACCCGGTGCGGCCCACGCAGTACGCCTGCTGCTGGTCGGTCAGCCGGAACGGCTCGTGGGCCGCCGCCGGCTGGGGGGTCACGACCGGCAGCGCCGCGCCCTCGCCGGGCGCCCCGGCCGCGGCCCGCTCGCGCTCGATCGCCCGGCTCAGCTCGGCCACCGTACGGTGCCGGAAGACGCTGTGCGGGTCCAGCTCCATGCCGAGCCGGTCCCGCAGCCGGTTCATCACCCGCACGCCGAGCAGCGAGTTGCCGCCCAGCTCGAAGAACGTGTCGTGCGACCCCACCCGGTCCACGCCCAGCAGCTCCGACCACAGCTCTGCCACCAGCGTCTCCAGCGGGGTGCGCGCCGCGGCCTCGGCGGCGGCGCCGGCCGGGGCGGCGGCCGCGCCCGGCCGGGGCAGCGCCTGCCGGTCCACCTTGCCGTGCGCGGTCAGCGGCAGCGCGTCGAGGACCAGCAGATGCGCGGGCACCATATAGCGCGGCAGCAGCCCCGCGAGATGGCCGCGCAGCTCCTCCACCCCGGGGACGGCCCCGGCCGCGGCCGTCACGTACCCGGCGAGCGCCTGGTTGCCCAGCTCGCCGTCCTGGCGCGGCAGCACGATCACCGCGGCCGCGTCGACCGCCGGGTACGAGCGCAGCGCGGTCTCGATCTCGCCCAGCTCGATCCGGTGGCCGTCCAGCTTCACCTGGAAGTCCGCGCGGCCCAGCAGCTCCACGGTGCCGTCCGGCAGGAAGCGCCCCAGGTCGCCGGTGCGGTACAGCCGCTCGCCGGTCCCCGGGTGGCTCACGAACGCCTCGGCCGTACGGTCCGGGTCGCGCCAGTAGCCCAGCGCCAGGCCCGCGCCGCCGATGTACAGGTCCCCCGGCACCCCGGCCGGCCTGGGCCGCAGCGCGGCGTCCAGCACGTGCAGGGTCTGGTTCGGCAGCGGGGAGCCGTACGGGATGCTCGGCCACGCGGGGTCGACCTCGGCCACGTCGTACGTGCAGGAGAGGATCGACGCCTCGGTGTTGCCGCCGAGCCCGACGAACCGGACGCCGGGCGCGATGTCCCGGGCCCGCTCGGGCAGCGACAGCGGAATCCAGTCGCCGCCCATCACCAGCAGCCGCAGCGAGGAGACCCACGGCTCGGGATCCCGCTCCACATGCTCGCAGAACAGCTCGAACAGCGCCGGGGCACCCAGCCAGGTCGTCACGCCCTCGCGGCGCACCAGCTCCAGCCAGTGGCCGGGGTTCCGGTCGGTGCCCGCGTCCGGCAGCACCAGGGTGGCGCCCGCGCACAGCGTGCCCAGCATGTCCCACACCGACAGGTCGAAGCTCATCGCCGACAGCCCGATGGCCCGGTCCCGCGGCGTCACCTCGTACCGCTCGATGACGTGCGTCAGCGTGTTCAGCGCACCCCGGTGCGGCACCATCACACCCTTGGGGGTGCCGGTGGACCCCGAGGTGAACAGCACGTACGCCGGGTCCCCGGGACGCTGCGCCGCCGGCAGCGGCCCGTCGTCCAGGCCCGCCCAGCACGCGTCGTCGTCCACCGCGAACACCTCGACGCCCCCGGGCCACTCCCACCGGCCGGCCACCGACCGCTGGGTGAGCACCAGGCGCACCCCGGTCATCTCCAGCAGCCGCTCCCTGCGCTCCGCCGGCAGCCCCGGATCCAGCGGCATCCACGGCGCGCCCGACTCCAGCACGCCCAGCAGCCCGACCGGCTGCTCCCAGCCGCGCTCCATGCACACCGCGACCGGCTCGCCCGGCCGCGCGCCCCGGTCCCGCAGCCGCCTTCCGATCCGGCGGGCCCGGCTCAGCAGCTCGCCGTAGGGCACCCGGCGTCCGCCCGAGACGAGCGCGGTGTGCGCCGGGTCCCGCTCGGCGGCGCGGGCCACGGCCTCCTGCAACAGGCCCCCGGGCAGCGGCGCCGCCGTGTCGTTGACCCGCGCCCGCAGCGCCCGCTGCGCCGCCGGCAGCCGGACGGGCACCACCGGGGCCGTCCAGGCCGCCGGGTCCTCCTCCAGCGTGGCCAGCAGGTCCAGCCAGGACTCCGCCAGGTCCGCCGCCAACTCCCCGGACACCGCCCCCGCGGCGTACTCC
>NZ_JAAKZZ010000324.1 GCF_011045075.1 Streptomyces boncukensis | reverse complement strand
AGGCAGGCGGGAGGGCGCGGCGGCAGCTCTCCGGCGGGGCGGCGCGGCAGGCCGTGGGCGCGGTTTCCGCGGGCGCGGTCCTACGCTCGACAAGTGAGCTTCTTCCTCCCCGGTGAGCTGCGGGAGCAGCCGTCCGGCGGCCCGCCGCGCCGGAGCGCGCGCGACTGGCTGGTCGACACGGCGCTGTTCCTGTGGGCGGTCGTCTGGTGGGCGGCGATGACCTCGCTCCTCCAGGACCACGACTACCTGCCCCACTGGCTCGTCGTCACCGACCCCGTGCTGGGCGGTCTGCTCTGCCTCTCGCTGTGGTGGCGCCGCCGCTTCCCGCTGGCCGTCGCCCTGCTGGCGGTTCCGGCGAACGCGCTGACGGACAGCGCGTTCGGCGCCCTGATGGTCGTCATCCTCAGCACGGCGATGCGGCTGCCCTGGCGCAGCGCCACGGTCGTCCTGGTGCTCTACCTCGGCAGCGGCGCGCCCTACCTGCTGATCTACACGAAACCGCACGAGGGCGGCTGGCCGGTGGTGGCCTTCGCGCTCGCGTACTACCTGGTCTTCTTCGCCTGGGGCCGCGCCGCGCGGGCCCGGCGGCAGCTGGTGCTGCGGCTGCGCGAGGACGCCGAGCGGGCCCGCGTCGACCACGCGCGGCGGCTCGGCGCCGCCCGCCGCGCGGAGCGCCGCGCCATCGCGCGGGAGATGCACGACGTGCTGGCGCACCGGATCTCCCTGCTGTCCGTGCACGCGGGCGCTCTCGCCTACCGCACCGAGCAGACCGCGGCGGGCGGCGGGCCGGCCCTCGACGAGACGGAGATCGCGGAGAGCGCCGCGGTCATCCGGGACAACGCCCACCAGGCGCTGGACGAGCTGCGCGAGGTGCTGCACGTGCTGCGCGCCGACGAGGAGGACGACGAGCACGGTCCGGCGCCGGGCGCGACCGTCGGCCAGGGCGGCGGGCCGCACCGGCCCCAGCCGGGGCTGGCGCTCATCGGGACGCTGGTGTCCCAGGCGCGGGAGTCGGGCCAGCGGGTGCGCTACGAGGACGCGCTGCCCGGGGCGGAGCCCGCGCCCCGCGCGCAGCTCCAGCGCACCGCCTACCGCGTGGTCCAGGAGGGGCTCACCAACGCCCGCAAGCACGCGCCCGGCGCGCAGGTCACCGTACGGCTCACCGGCGCCCCGGGGCACGGCCTGACCGTACGGGTCAGCAACCCGCTGCCCGACTCCACCGCCGCCAGCGGGATCCCCGGCGCGAACGCCGGGCTGACGGGGCTGCGCGAACGGCTGGAGCTGGAGGACGGCACCCTGCACCACGGCGTCAGCGACGGCGTCTTCACGCTGCTCGCCCGGCTCCCCTGGCCGCACGCCGAACGGCGCCCGGGGCCGCACCCATGACGCGGTCCGCACTCATGACGCGGGGCCCTGGCCCGTCGAACCGGCCAGGGCCCCGCGCTGCCCCGCGAGGGGCATCAGGAGTCCGTACAGAGGACCTCAACCGCAGTTGCCACCGCACTGGCAGGGGCCTCCGGACTGACAACCGCACCCGCACCCGGGTCCGCACGAGCAGCCGGTCATGTTTCCCTCCTTGGCTGGCGCCGCCCAATATGCCGGTTGCGGTCCTTCCCTCCCGCCCGCCTGCGAGGCCGGTCCGGGCCGACCGCAACCATCGGGTTGGAAGCCCCCTCCCTCGGGAAGGAGCGGAGTCACTGAGCGCCATTCGACCCCCTGGGCGTCTGAAGTGCACGGGCGCGTCGGGGGCGCGTAGATGCATGAGCGCTTGCGCCAGGGGCGCCGCGCGCCGGGCTCAGCTCGGTTCGACGGGCGCCGTTCCGTCGCTGCCCGCGGCGGCGGGGTCCATCTCGTCCGCGTAGTCGCCCGTGACGAGGTACACCACCCGGCGGGCCACCGAGACCGCGTGGTCGGCGAACCGCTCGTAGTAGCGGCCCAGCAGCGTCACGTCGACGGCTGTCTCGATGCCGTGCTTCCAGCGGTCGTCCATCAGGTGCTGGAAGAGCGTGCGGTGCAGCAGGTCCATGGCGTCGTCGTCCTGCTCCAGCTGCATCGCCAGGTCGACGTCCTTGGTGATGATGACCTCGGCGGCCTTCGCCATCAGCCGCTGCGCGAGCTGCCCCATCTCCAGCAGGGTGGCCTGCAGGTCGCGGGGCACCGGCGACTGGGGGAAGCGGAGCCGGGCCACCTTCGCGACATGCTGCGCCAGGTCGCCCGAGCGCTCCAGATCGGCGCTCATCCGCAGCGAGGTCACCACGATCCGCAGGTCCGTGGCCACCGGCTGCTGCCGGGCGAGCAGCTGTATCGCCCGGGTCTCCAGGTCGCGCTGGAGGTCGTCCACCTTCTCGTCGGCGGCGATCACACTCTCGGCGAGCTTCAGGTCCGCGTCCAGCATCGCCGTGGTGGCGCGGCCGATGGCGGAGCCGACGAGCCGGGCCATCTCGACCAGGCTGTCCCCGATCGAGTCCAGCTCCTCGTGGTACGCGTCCCGCATGGCTGTCCTTCCCTCGCACGTGGAGTTTCCGTGCTGCCGTGTGCGCTGTGTATCCGTTGCTGTCCGTGTCCGGGTGGTCCGGCTTCCGGGTGTTTGTCGTTCCGGTCGTACGGTCCTACGGCCCCTACGCTCCCACGCTCCGCCCGGAATGCGACGGGCCGCGGCCTCCACAGTGAACCCCAGGCCCCTTCCGGGTTAACACTGGGCGACAGCTCCCTGAGCTGCCCCGGAGAGGGCTGGGGGGTTGTCCCCGGCGGCGCATAGCCTGGAGGCATGGACGTGAACGCGGCGGTCGCCGCAGCGGCAGCGATAGCCGGGCTGTGCACCGGCGTCATCGCCATGCTGGCGTTCCGCTGGAGTGAGCGCGAGCAGGCCCGCCCCACGCGGAGCTCGCTGCACACCGAGGTGGCGCTCCCCCCGGGCGTCGACACCGTCCTGTCCGTGCTGCGCTCCTCCGCCGTCGTGCTGGACGAGAGCGACGCGGTGGTGAAGGCCAGCTCGGCGGCGTACGCGCTGGGCCTGGTGCGCGGCGGCAAGCTCGCCGTGGACCCGATGCTCCAGATGGCGCGCGACACCCGCAGGGACGGCGAGATACGGCAGATCGAGCTGGACCTGCCCCGGCGCGGCACCGGAAGGGGTGATGCCCTCGCGGTCTCCGCACGCGTGGCTCCGCTCGGCTCCCGGCTGGTGCTGCTGCTGGTCGAGGACCTCACCGAGGCCCGCCGGATCGAGGCGGTGCGCCGCGACTTCGTCGCCAACGTCAGCCACGAGCTGAAGACCCCGGTGGGCGCGCTCTCGCTGCTCTCCGAGGCGGTGCTGGACGCCGCCGACGAGCCGGAGGCGGTCCAGCGCTTCGCCGGCCGGATGCAGAACGAGGCGACCCGGCTGACCAACCTCGTCCAGGAGCTGATCGACCTCTCCCGGGTGCAGAACGACGACCCGCTGGAGGACTCCGAGTCGATATCCGTGGGAGAACTGGTGACCGAGGCGATCGAACGCAGCCGCCAGGTGGCCGACAGCAAGCAGATCACCCTCGCCGCCGGGGGCACCGAGGGCCTGCACGTATGGGGGAACCGCGGCCAGCTCGCCGCCGCGCTCGGCAATCTCGTGGAGAACGCCGTCAACTACTCCCCGGCCCGCACCCGGGTCGGGGTGGCCGGACGCAGGATCGCCGCGCCCGGCGGCGACCTCGTCGAGATAGCCGTCACCGACCAGGGCATCGGGATCTCGGAGCGGGACAAGGAGCGGATCTTCGAGCGGTTCTACCGCGTCGATCCGGCCCGCTCCCGGGCCACCGGAGGGACCGGCCTGGGGCTCTCCATCGTCAAGCACGTGGCCGCCTCGCACGGCGGGGAGGTCACCGTATGGAGCGCCGAGGGACAGGGCTCCACCTTCACCCTGCGGCTGCCGGAGGCCGGCAGCGCCCGGGAGAAGGCCGAGGCCGACAGGCGGAGTCGCAACCGCCTGTCCGGCGCACTACAGGAACCGGCTGCCTTCGAGGACGAGGAGCAGCCCCATTTCGATGAATCCGATGAAGCCCGAGAAGCTCACGAAACAGCCGACTCCGCCGATACCGCCAACTCCGCCGATACCGGCAAGAGACTGTCTGCCCCGGAGGTCCTCCCGTGACCCGAGTGCTCGTCGTCGAGGACGAGGAATCGTTCAGCGACGCACTGTCGTACATGCTGCGCAAGGAAGGTTTTGAGGTCGCCGTGGCGGCCACGGGTCCCGAGGGGCTCGACGAGTTCGAGCGGAACGGCGCCGACCTCGTGCTGCTCGACCTGATGCTGCCGGGCCTGCCCGGAACGGAGGTGTGCCGGCAGCTGCGCGGCCGTTCCAACGTGCCGGTCATCATGGTGACCGCCAAGGACAGCGAGATCGACAAGGTCGTCGGACTGGAGATAGGAGCCGACGACTACGTGACCAAGCCCTTCTCCTCCCGCGAGCTGGTCGCGCGGGTCCGCGCCGTGCTGCGGCGGCGCGGAGAGCCGGAGGAGGTCACCCCGGCGGCCCTGGAGGCCGGTCCCGTGCGGATGGACGTGGACCGGCACGTGGTCACCGTCGCGGGCGGCAAGGTGGACCTGCCGCTGAAGGAGTTCGACCTGCTGGAGATGCTGCTGCGGAACGCGGGCCGGGTGCTGACCCGTATGCAGCTCATCGACCGCGTCTGGGGCGCGGACTACGTGGGCGACACCAAGACGCTGGACGTCCACGTCAAGCGGCTGCGCGCGAAGATCGAGCCCGACCCCGGCGCCCCGCGCTACCTGGTGACCGTCCGCGGCCTCGGCTACAAGTTCGAGCCCTGAGCCGACCGGTCGCCGGGACGGCGGTCGCGCGCTTCCCCGCCGGGGGCGCGGGGAACCGCGCGACCGGGCCGCAGTGCGCCCGCGGCCCGCGGAGCCGGTTCGGTGCGAGGCATCAGTGCGAGGCAGGGGCCCCGGCCCCGGACGAGGCGGACGCGTCCGCACCGCCCGCACCCTGAGCGGCTCCCCCGTCGCCCCGCGCGCCCTCTGCGCCACCCTGCTCGCCGTCGCCCGACGACGCCGAGTCCGACGGCGAGGAGGCGCCCTCGGCGCTGTCCCCGTTCTGCTCGCCGTTCTGCTCGCCGCTCTTCGCGTCGTCCTGCTCGCCGCTCTTCGCGTCCTGGTCGCGCTCCGGCGCCGAGCGGCGGGGCTCGGGCTGCACACTCGGCCCCACGTCGTCGTGGCCGTGCCTCGCGGGCACCACCGTCGCCCGCAGCTTCACCTCGCCCGTGCGGCTGAGGTCGAACGTGACGGGCTGCGCGTTGCCGTTCCGCACACCGGCCGCCTCCGCGTCGGTGAGCAGCGCCGCGGCGTTGCCCTTGCCGCCCAGCGCCAGCGAGCCGCCGGCCGGGACGGTGAGCGCCTTCTCGCCCGGCGCGGGGGTGAGCTTGGCGCGGGTGCCCGAGCCCACCGTGACGGACCGCAGCGTCTGGTCCTTCTTGCCGTCGTTGAACAGGCGTCCGGTGACGGTGGCCGCCCCCGACCCCTCCTCACCCTCGGCGTCGGTGACGACGTTGACGTTCTGGGCCTTGATGGCACCGACCTTCGTCGCGGCGTTGTCCGGCTTGATGTCCAGCGTCTGGGCGTCGTTCCCCGCACCACAGGCGGTCAGCGTGGCAACGGCGAGCGCGAGGGCGGTGGCGGCGAAGGTGCCGCGTCGAAGGCTGCTGCTCACGGCGGCGGCAACTCCTAGGCGAGCTCGGCGGCGGCACCCTGGTGATCGCGGTAGAGCGCGGTCGCTCACGTGCCGGTCGCGTACGGATGGCTTCTCGTGCGGGCTCAGGTTACCGACACCCCGTGGGCGCCCCGCACCCGACCCTCCAGCAGGCCCGCGTGTCACCGCTGAATACGCCCCGCTCAGCGAGAGGGCCGGCATCCGTACGGGCGATTCGGGGGAATGCGCGGACGCTTCCGCGCCGGCTTCCCCCGCGCTTCAAGAATTGATCAACGGCGCCCTCCCGGGCTCATTGATCAATTCTGCGAAAAGGGCCGGCGACGCGCGAAGTGATCATTCCCTACAGACGGACAAAACGGTCAACTGGTGGCGTGCGCCCCGCCCGCCCGGCGCCCGGGGCGCACGTTTCCCGGCGTGCGTGGAGGGGCTCTCACCTGCGGATACCCGCTTGCAATGACTGCCCAAAGCACGATATGGGGCCGGTTGTCAAGCCCCGAGATATGCCCTGACCTGCGAAAACGCCATTCAGAAGAAGGCGTTCCCGTGTTACCCTGGATAGCCACGGAAGGGGTACCTGACACATGACGTTCAAGGTTGGCGACACCGTGGTCTATCCCCATCACGGGGCCGCGCTGATCGAGGCCATCGAAACGCGCCAGATCAAAGGCGTGGACAAGACCTACTTGGTTCTGAAGGTTGCGCAGGGCGACTTGACGGTTCGTGTGCCAGCGGACAACGCGGAGTTCGTGGGCGTACGCGACGTAGTCGGTTCGGACGGGCTGGACAGGGTCTTCGAGGTGCTCCGCGCGCCGTATGCCGAGGAGCCGACCAACTGGTCCCGCCGTTACAAGGCGAACCTGGAGAAGCTGGCGTCGGGCGATGTGATCAAGGTGGCCGAGGTCGTGCGCGACCTGTGGCGCCGTGAGCGGGAGCGTGGCCTTTCCGCAGGTGAGAAGCGGATGCTGGCCAAGGCCCGGCAGATCCTGGTGAGCGAGCTGGCCCTCGCGGAGAACACCAACGAGGACAAGGCCGAGGCCCTGCTCGACGAGGTGCTCGCGTCCTGACCCGCAGATGACGACGCGGGACGACGCGCGGATGACGACGCGCGGATGACGACAGGGCGGCCGACGGCCGCGGTGCGGAGGGCCCCGGCGGCCGCTCCGGCGGGTGCCGTCGGCGCCAACCGGCAGGCAGATGGCGGGAGGGCGTGTCCAGCGGGCTGAACCAGTGGCAGTCGGCCGGTCGCCGTGCACCACGCGTCGACGTACGGCGCGCTGGGCTGCCCTGGGTCCGCCGGGTCCGCCATGGGTTCCGCGCCGTCGGTTCCGTCGGCGTGTCGCCGCACCCGTCACCGTCATACGCGAGCCGTCGGACCGACCTGCTGGGCGGGAGCTCTCAGACACCGCATCTCAGACACCGCCGCGGTGCCGAGGTGCCGTACGTGGGCATGGTGCCCCACGTGTCACCGGGCGCCGCGGCGTGTGCGCGGCCGAGCTACCCTCTGCACTCATACAGGGCACTCATACAGGCTGTACTCGTACACGGCAGGGCCGCGCTGTGGCGTGCCGGGCCCGGGCGGCTGGCTCGACCGGCGTTCACGGAAGGGTCCGGTCGGCGCGTCGCGCCCGGCACTCCCCAGGCCATACCCAAATCGGCTGAGGACACAAACCTGAACGCGCTACCGATGTCAATCGATTCCCCAGGATCCGATGAATCCGGCGCCCGCACGGCCGTCGTCATCCCCGCCGCCGGGCGGGGCGTGCGGCTCGGGCCGGGCGCCCCCAAGGCGCTCCGCGAGCTGAGCGGCACGCCGATGCTGGTGCACGCGGTGCGGGCGACGCACCGGGCCCGCGCCGTCTCGCTCGTGGTCGTGGTGGGCCCGCCGGACGGCACCGCCGAGGTCCGCAATCTGCTGGACGAGCACGGGCTGCAGGACGTCGAGGTCGTCCCCGGCGGCGAGACCCGCCAGGACTCCGTACGGCTGGGTCTGGCGGCGCTCCCCGCCGGGATCAGCACCGTCCTGGTGCACGACGCGGCCCGCCCGCTCGTCCCGGCCGACACGGTGGACGCGGTCGCCGCGGCCGTGCGCGAGGGCGCGCCCGCGGTCGTCCCGGCGCTGCCCGTCACCGACACCGTCAAGGAGGTCGAGCCGCGCGCGCCGGACGCCCCCGCGCAGACCCCCGAGCCGGTCACCGGCACCCCCGACCGCTCCCGGCTGCGGGCCGTGCAGACCCCGCAGGGCTTCGCGCGCGACGTGCTCGCCGAGGCGCACGCACGGGTGGCGCGGGAGGGCGAGGGCGCCACGGACGACGCCGGGATGTGCGAGCGGATCGGCGTCGAGGTGGTGGTCGTCCCGGGCCACGAGGAGGCGTTCAAGGTCACCAGGCCGCTGGACCTGGTGCTGGCCGAGGCCGTGCTGGCGCGCCGGAGGGTGAACGATGGCTTCTGACGGCGCCCCGCTGCCCCTGGTGGGCATCGGCACGGATGTGCACGCCTTCGAGGAGGGCCGCGAGCTGTGGTGCGCGGGCCTGCTGTGGGAGGGCGAACGCTACGGCCTGGCCGGGCACTCGGACGGCGACGTCGCCGCGCACGCCGCCTGCGACGCGCTGTTCTCGGCCGCCGGGCTGGGCGACCTGGGCGCGCACTTCGGCACCGGCCGCCCCGAGTGGTCCGGCGCCTCCGGCGTGACGCTGCTCGCGGAGGCGGCGCGGATCGTCCGGGCGGACGGCTGCCGGATCGGGAACGTGGCGATCCAGGTGATCGGCGTGCGGCCGAAGATCGGCAAACGCCGGGACGAGGCGCAGTCCGCGCTCTCGGCCGCGGTGGGTGCCCCCGTCTCCGTCTCCGGTACGACCACGGACGGCCTGGGCCTCACCGGCCGCGGGGAGGGCTTGGCGGCCCTGGCGACGGCGCTGCTGTCCCGGCGCTAAGCCGTGACCGGCGGAACCGGCGCATTCTACTGTGGGCGTCCTCACTTCGCCGCAATTTTGGCAATGGTTTTCATGTAAGGTGCCGGGCCATGCCCCCCATACGCC
>NZ_JAAKZZ010000323.1 GCF_011045075.1 Streptomyces boncukensis | reverse complement strand
GCGGGCCCCCGGCTGCGGGCGGGTGTGTACCGGCTGTGGAACACCGACCCCGGCCCGTTCGCGGCCGGCCAGGATCCGCTGTACCTCACCATGCCGGTGCTGCTGAGCGTGGCGGACGCGGGCACACATCTGGTCTTCCACGACAACTCCTGGGACGGGTACGTCACCCTGCGCGACGGCGTCGAGGGGCAGGGCTCGGGGCACGACCGGCCGGGCCGGTGCGAGGTGCGGATGAGCGGCGGCCCGCTGCGCTACTGGGTGCTGGTAGGCGCCCCGGCCCGGGTGCTGCACGGCTGGACGGCGCTGACCGGGGCGCCCGCGCTGCCGCCGCGCTGGGCGCTGGGGCACCAGCACGCGCGGTGGGGGTTCGGCAGCGCGCGGGAGGTGCGGCGCGTCGCCGACGGGTACCGGAAGCGGGGGCTGCCGCTGCGCGCGCTGCACCTGGACATCGACCACCTCCGGGGGCACCGGGTGTTCACCGTGGACCGCGAGCGGTTCCCGGATCTGCCGGGGCTGGCCGCCGAGCTGCGCGGCCGGGGGGTGCGGCTGGTGTCGATCGTGGACCCGGGGGTGAAGGCCGAGCCGGGCTTCGGCGTGTACGACAGCGGCGCGTCGGCCGATGTGTTCGTACGGGACGGGCGGGGCCGCCAGGTGCGGGGCGAGGTGTGGCCCGGCACGTCGGTCTTCCCGGACTTCACGGACCCGCGGGCGCGCAAGTGGTGGGGCGGGCTGTACGCGGAGCGGCTGGCCCAGGGGTTCGCCGGGGTGTGGCACGACATGAACGAGCCGGTGTCCTTCTCGGCGTTCGGCGATCCGACGCTTCCGCTGTCCGCGCGGCACGCGCTGGAGGGCCGCGGGGGCGACCACCGGGAGGCGCACAACGTCTACGCGCTGACCATGGCGAAGGCCGGATACGCGGGGCTGACCGAACTCCAGCCCGAGCGGCGCCCCTTTCTGTTCTCCCGCTCGGGCTGGGCGGGGATGCAGCGGTACGGCGGCACCTGGTCCGGCGATGTGCGCACCGGCTGGGAGGGGCTGCGGGCCTCGCTGGCGCTGGTGGTCGGCCTGGGGCTGTGCGGGGTGCCGTACTCGGGGCCGGACGTCGGGGGGTTCGACGGGGCGCCGTCGCCGGAGCTGTATCTGCGGTGGTTCCAGCTGGGCGCGTATCTGCCGCTGTTCCGCACGCACGCCGCGAAGTGGGCGGGGCGGCGGGAGCCGTGGGAGTTCGGCGCCGAGGTGCTGGAGCACGCGCGCGCCGCGCTGGCGGAGCGGGAGCGGCTGCTGCCGTACCTGGTGACGCTGGCCCAGCTGGCGCACCGCACCGGCGCGCCGTATGTGCGGCCGGTGTGGTGGCAGCACCCCCTGGACCGGGCGCTGCGGGACTGCGAGGACGCCTTTCTGCTGGGGGACGCGCTGCTGGTGGCGCCGGTCCTGGGGCCCGCGGTGCGCGGCCGTGCGGTGCGGCTGCCGAGCGGCCGCTGGTACGACACGGCGACGGGCGCGGCGTACGAGGGGCCCGGCACGGTGCGGGTGCCCGCGCCGCTGTCGCGCATACCGGTGCTGGCCCGCGCCGGCGCCGCCGTCCCGGTGGCCGGGGACGGCGGCGCCACGGAGCTGGAGGTGTGGCCGCCCGCGCCGGGGCGCACCGGCAGCGGGCTGGTGATCCCGGACCCGGGCGAGGGGTGGGAGCGGCCGGAGGCCGAGCGGTTCACCGTGCGGCTCTCCGGCCGGGGGGCGGACGGCCGTCCCGGCGTCGCGGTGGAGCGGGAGGACGGACGTCCGGTGGGCTATCCGGTGCGGGTACGCGGCTGAGCCCCGCCGTGCGTCACGGCTTGCGGCCCATGCCGCCGTACACCGCCGGCCGGGCCGGCCTGCCGGCGCCGCCCTCCGGCGGGTCGAGCCGCCACTGGGAACAGGGGACGACGCCGGGCCCGACCGTCTCCAGCCCCTCCAGGAAGCCGGCGAGCTGGGCGGGGCTGCGCAGCCGGTAGGGGGCGGCGCCGGTGCGGTTGTAGCGGTCGAGGGCCGCCACGTACGCCGGGTCCGTGTTGGTGCCGTCGCGGATCGCGAGGTAGCTCCCGGAGGGCAGCGCGTCCGTCAGCCTGTGCACGATGCCCCGCGCCTCGTCGTAGTCGCCGACGTGGGCCAACACGCCCATCAGCAGGACCGCGACCGGCCGGGTGAGGTCCAGCGTCCGGGAGGCGCCCTCCAGGATCCGCTCCGGGTGGTGCACGTCGCCGTGCAGATAGGCCGTGGCGCCGCTCGGGGTGCTGGTGAGCAGCGCGCGGGCGTACGCCAGCACCAGGGGGTCGTTGTCCACGTAGACGACGCGGGAGCCGGGGGCGACGCGCTGGGCGACCTCGTGGGTGTTGTCGGCCGCGGGGAGTCCGGTGCCGATGTCCAGGAACTGGCGGATGCCCGCCTCGGCGGCCAGATAGCGCACACAGCGGCCGCTGAAGCGGCGGCCGGTGCGGGCGAGGTCGACGATGCCCGGGAAGACGGCGCGGACCCGGTCGCCGGCCGCCTGGTCGGCGCGGTAGTGGTCCTTGCCCCCGATCCAGTAGTTCATGACCCGGGCGGAGTGCGGCACCGTGATGTCCACTCCGGACCCGGGCTGGTACGCGTGTGCTGGTCGTTCGGTCATGGCGTGCTCACCGGCGGGGCGTCAGCGACCGGCGCGAGACGGGGAAGTCGAAGTAGGTCTCGGGGAACGTCTCGGGCCGGTGGGTGAAGTGCCACCACTCCTCGGGGAGGTTGGCGAAGCCCTGGCGTTCCAGGGCGCGCTTCAGCAGCTGCCGGTGCGCACGCTGGGCGCCCTGGATGCGGGGGTCCTCGGTGTGGGAGAGGGTGTCGAAGCAGTCGTAGCCGGTGCCCATGTCCACCGAGTTGTCCGGGAAGCGCTCGTCCTGGGGTGCCGCGCAGTCGGTGAGGGGTTCGCCGGGCACGTACGGGCGGGTGGGCCTGGCCGGGAGCTTCACCAGGGTGAGGTCGACCGTGCTGCCCCTGCTGTGGCCGGACCGCTCCGCGATGTAGCCGTCCTCGAAGAGCCGGTTCTTGTCGACCCGCGGGTAGAACTCCGCCTTCATCCGCTGGTCGTCCAGGTCCTTCGCCCAGCGGACGAAGTGGTCGACGGCGCGCTGCGGGCGGTAGCAGTCGTAGACCTTGAGGCTGTAGCCGCGGCGCAGCAGGGCGCGCTGGGCGCGGCGCAGGGCCTGTGCGGTGTCCTCGGTGAGGATGCACAGCGGCCGGCGGTAGCCGTCGATGCGTTCGCCCACGAAGTTGTGCGGGGTGCGGTAGCGGATCTCCTGCAGGACCGTCGGGGCGACGTCGCGCAGCGCGACGAACTCCCTGGGCGCCCTCGGCTCCGGGGCGGCCGCCGCCGTCGGCGCGGTGCCGGCGGTGACGGCCAGCAGGGCGGCGACGAGGACGAGGAGGCGCGGGACGGTGGGCTGTCTTGTCATGCCCCATCGTCTATCAGGTGCGAACGGCGACCCGGAACCACCCCCGTTGGCCCCGAGCCGCCGTTCATGTCCATGGTGACGTGCGCCGTGGGGCAGTGGTTCGGAAGATCGGCACCTCATACAGGGGCGTGAGCATCTGGTGACCTGGCCGTGACAGTGCCCGCGCGGCGCATCAGGCTTCTGACGGCCCGCCAGGAGGTGGTGGGTGACGCGTACGCGCAAGCCCGCGGTGGAGGGGTCGGGCACCGGCGCCGGCCCGCCCGCGTTCGCCGGGTTCGCACGGGCCGGAACCCGGTGCCCCGGTGCGGGTGCGGGCGGGCGCCACTCGGCCGGACGGGCGAATTCCGGTGAACCCGGGCGGAGGGCCCGCGTCGCTCGTCGGGGTGGTTCCCGCGCAGGCCATCGCCCGGGCGTGTGAGCTGACCCGGCAGCCGCGCCGCCGGGCCGGGGCGCGCCGGATCCCCGGGAAGCGGGCCGGAACCAGCGCGGACCAGGGCCTGTTCGGACACGGCTCCGCCGTGATCCTGACGCGCTGACCCGCGCTGCTCCATCCGTGCGACGTGTCTTGACGGCCCCTCAGGTGAGTTGAACACTGCCGTCACGCTGGACGCGGACGTCGGACACGTCAGCACAAGGAGGCCGTTGTATGGATCAGTTCTCCCATGGGGACATCTTCGTCGGCGAAACCATCGGAACGGCCATCCTCATCCTGCTGGGTGCCGGAGTCGTCGCCGCCGTCAACCTCCGCTTCTCCAAGGCCAAGGAGGGCGGCTGGATCGTCGTCGCGTTCGGCTGGGGCTTCGGCGTGATGGCCGGTGCCTACACCGCGGGGCCGCTCTCGGGCGGGCACATCAACCCCGCCGTGACGCTGGGCATCGCGATCAGTGACGGGGGCAGCGCGAGCTGGGAGCGGGTGCCGACCTATCTGGCCGGGCAGCTGCTGGGCGCGCTCATCGGCGCCGTGCTGTGCTGGGCCGCGTACTACGCGCACTTCCAGGCCAACCGCGACAGCGAGCACGCCTCGCCCACCGTGGGGATCTTCGCCACCGAGCCGGCGATCCGGCAGCCCCCGGCCAACGCGGTGACCGAGATCGTCGCCACCACGGTGCTGGTCCTGCCGCTGCTGGCGTTCGGCGAGACCAAGAGCCTGGGCCCGGGGCACAGCGGCACGGGCACGCTGCTGGTGGCCTTCCTGGTCGTCGGTATCGGACTCTCGCTCGGCGGGCCCACCGGCTACGCCATCAACCCCGCCCGCGACCTCGGCCCGCGGATCGCGCACGCGCTGCTGCCCATCCCGAACAAGGGCAGCAGCGACTGGGCCTACGCATGGGTTCCGGTGGTCGGTCCGCTCGCCGGCGGGGCGCTGGGCGCACTGCTCTACGAGGCGGCCTTCTAGCAGGCCGCCGGGCCCGAGCCGTCCCGGCTCCGGCCTCGCCTCCGTCCGACCGGCCAACCGACCAGCCCGTCCCCCGGCTCCGCGTCTGCCGTCCGGTATCCCATCCACCCGAGGGGGGCGTCACCCATGACGGACACGTACGTGGCGGCCATCGACCAGGGCACCACGTCCAGCCGCTGCATCATATTCGACCGGGACGGCGCGATCGTCGCCGTCGACCAGCGCGAACACCGCCAGATCTTCCCCCGGCCGGGCTGGGTCGAGCATGACGCCACCGAGATCTGGTCCAAGGTGCAGGCCGTCGTCGCGGGCGCGCTCGCGGCGGCCGGGCTGCGCGCCGACCAGCTCAGCGCGGTCGGCATCACCAACCAGCGCGAGACGACCGTGCTGTGGGACCGCACCACGGGCAAGCCCGTGCACAACGCGATCGTCTGGCAGGACACCCGCACCGCCGAGCTCTGCGCCGCGCTGGGCGGCGCGGACGGCCAGGACCGCTTCCGGGACCGTACGGGGCTCCCGCTGGCCAGCTACTTCGCCGGGCCCAAGGTCGCCTGGCTGCTGGAGCACGTCCCCGGGCTGCGGCAGCGCGCGGCGAACGGGGAGATCGCCTTCGGCACCGTGGACTCCTGGCTCGTGTGGAACCTCACCGGCGGCACCGACGGCGGTGTACACGTCACCGATGTCACCAACGCCTCGCGCACCATGCTGATGAACCTGGAGACCCTGGAGTGGGACCAGTCGGTGCTCGACGCGATGGACATCCCCGCGGCGGTGCTGCCCGGGATCCGGTCCTCCTGCGAGGTATACGGCCGGGCCACCGGGCAGCTCGCCGGGGTGCCGGTGGCCGCGGCGCTCGGGGACCAGCAGGCCGCCGTGTTCGGCCAGACCTGCTACGCCGTGGGCGACGCGAAGAACACCTACGGCACCGGCTCCTTCCTGCTGCTGAACACCGGGAACCGGCCCGTGCCCAGCGCGAACGGGCTGATCACCACGCTGGGCTACCGGCTGGGCGGCGACGCGCCGGTCTACTGCCTGGAGGGCTCCATCGCGATCACCGGGGCCCTGGTGCAGTGGTTCCGGGACCAGCTCGGGATCATCGGCGAGGCCGCGGAGATCGAGGATCTGGCGGCCGGCGTGGACGACAACGGGGGCGCGTACATCGTCCCGGCGTTCTCCGGGCTCTTCGCCCCCTACTGGCGCTCCGACGCGCGCGGGGTGATCACCGGGCTCACCCGCTACGTCACCAAGGCGCATCTGGCGCGGGCCGTGCTGGAGGCCACCAGCTGGCAGACCCGCGAGGTCGTGGACGCGATGTACCAGGACTCCGGCGTCCGGCTCACCTCGCTGCGGGTGGACGGCGGGATGACCGCCAACGGGCTGCTGATGCAGCACCAGGCGGACGTCCTGGGCGTACCGGTGACCCGCCCGGTGGTCTCCGAGACGACCTGTCTCGGCGCGGCCTACGCGGCGGGGCTGGCCACCGGTGTCTGGTCGGACCTGGACGAGCTGCGGACGCAGTGGAGGCGGGACGCCGAGTGGACGCCGCGGATGAGCGAGGAGGAGCGGGAGCGGGAGTACCACAACTGGCACAAGGCGGTGCAGCGCAGCCTCGGGTGGTACGAGGGGTAGGGCGTGTCCGGCGGATCCGTCCAGCCTGTCCCCTGGCCGCAGAGGGGCTGCCAGGTACGCGCCGCAGCGGTCCGCAGGTGGGTTCGTGGCCGGTCGCGCAGTTCCCCGCGCCCCTTCGGGGCGCACCCTGGCCCCCCGAAGGGGCGGGGGGCTGCGCGACCGGGCGGTCAGGAGTTCGCCGCGGCCTCCCGGTCCGGGGCTTCGGCCGCGGCCTGCGCGGAGGCGTGCATCGCGTGCTCGACCACGGAGATCAGCACGTCCCGCACGGACTCGCGCACCCGCGCGTCGCAGAGCAGCACCGGCACCTCGCCGTCCAGGTCGAGCGCCTCGCGCACGGTGCCGACGGCATAGCGCTCGGCCCCGTCGAAGCAGTTGACGGCGACGGTGAAGGGGATGCGGCGCCGCTCGAAGTAGTCGATCGCGGCGAAGCTGTCCCGGAGCCGCCGGGTGTCGGCGAGCACGACCGCGCCGAGCGCGCCCTGCGCCAGCTCGTCCCACAGGAACCAGAAGCGGTCCTGGCCGGGGGTGCCGAAGAGGTAGAGCACCAGTTCGTCGTGGATGGTGATGCGGCCGAAGTCCATGGCGACCGTCGTGGTCGACTTCGCCTCGACGCCGGCGGTGTCGTCCACGGCGCCGCCCGCCTCGGTGAGCGCCTCCTCCGTGCGCAACGGGCGGATCTCGCTGACGGCGCCGACCAGTGTCGTCTTGCCGACCCCGAATCCGCCCGCCACCAGGACCTTGAGCGTGACGGGCTCGGCGGCGGGCTGCTTGGCGCGCTCAGAGCGCCCGAAGACCATTGATCACCTCTCTGAGGATCCTCTCGTCCGGAAGTTCCGCGGGCGGGACGGGCCGGCTGACGCGCACCAGTCCCGCCTCGACCAGGTCGCCGATGAGGACTCGGACGACTCCGACGGGCAGGTCGAGCTCCGCGGCGAACTCGGCGACGGTCAGCGGGGCGCGTCGGCTGCGGGCGACGATCTCGACGTGCTCGGGAGCGAGCGAGCCGTCGGCGAACCGCCCGCCCTCGGCGGCCGTGATCAGCTCCTCCACGCCCGCGCCGCCCGTCCCGTCCGCCGCCCCGTCCGCCGTTTCGCGCGCGACCAGCGGGGTCACCACCGCGATGAGGTCGAGCCGCGCGTCCTGGGCGCCGCTGCGGGTGCGGCCGCGGGTCATCGCGTACGGCCGCACCACAGGTCCTGCCGCGTCGTCGAACCACCGGTCCGTGGTCATGGCCGGTCCGTCCCGTCCGCCGGCCGGCTCACCGGGACGTGCCGGGCCGTCGCGGCCCGGGCGCCGCGTCCGCGCGCGGGGCGGTCGCCAGATGCACGCCCACCCGCTTGACCAGCAGCGTCATCTCGTACGCGATCTGCCCCACGTCGGCTTCCACGTCGGAGAGCACGGCCAGGCAGCTCCCGTCCCCTGCGGCGGTGACAAACAGAAACGCCTCCTCCAGCTCGACCACCGTCTGCCGGACGCGGCCGGTCTCGAAGTGCCGGCCGACGCCCTTGGCGAGGCTGTGGAAGCCGGAGGCGACGGCCGCGAGATGCTCGCTGTCCTCCCGGCTGAGCCCCTGGGACGCGCCTTTGGCCAGACCGTCCCCGGAGAGCACCAGCGCCTTGCGGATGCTGCCGACGCGGCCGACCAGCTCGTCCAGGAGCCAGTTGAGCTCACCGCTGTGCGGCGTGCTGTGCGATGCGGCATTCGGTGCGGTCATCGGCCGTTACCCTCCGGTGTCGTTCCCTGCGCTGGCTCCCCCGATGAGTGTCCCGCGTCCGCTGCCGGACCGGGGCCGTTCTCGCGTCTGCCGCGCTCCCAGCCGCGCTGGAGCGATGCCATCCGGCTCCGGACCGCCTCCGCGTCCCGCTCGGCCTCCCCGCCCCCGCCCCGGTCACCGGTGCGGTCAGCGCCCTGGGCCGGGGGCGGGCCGGCGGCCGGCGGCTCGGTTCTCAGCTGCCGCGCGAGGCTGGCCTGGCGCACCCGGCGCGGCAGTCCGCCCACCGTGGCCGGACGCTCGGCCGGGTCGGGACGCACGGGCACAGCGCCGTCCCCGGCCCCGATCCCGTCTTCGTCCTCGTCCTCGTCCTGGTCGGTGCGGACGCGGCGGCCGTGATCGGAGATCAGCACCGGGGCGCCCCGCCGGCGGCGCGGCAGCGGGGCCGGGCGGCCGGGCTCCCCCTCGTCCTCGGCGCCGCGCGCGATGGGGGCGGTGTCGTCCCGGGCCTGCTGGTGCTGTTCCCGGTAGTGATCGATACGGGCCTCGCGGGGAGTGTCGCCGGACGCCGGCCGGGCCGACGG
>NZ_JAAKZZ010000322.1 GCF_011045075.1 Streptomyces boncukensis | reverse complement strand
GCCCGCGCCCCCGCCCGCGGCGTCCGCACCGCCCCGCAGCACGCCGAGCACCGAGTCCAGCTCCGCCACCGCGCTCCGGCTGGTGTCCTCGATCGCCGCCAGCGCGCCCCGGACGAACGCCCGGTCCGCGTCCCGCGCGGAGTCGAGCAGCCGGCGCGCCGCGCTCGCCTGGAGGCCCACGGCGCTCAGCGCGTGGCCGACCGAGTCGTGCAGCTCGCGCGCGAGCCGGTTGCGGGACGCCAGCTCCGCGGTGCGTCGCTCGGCCGCCGCCAGCCGGTCCGCCGGGGTGGGGCCCAGCAGCGTGGGCGCCCAGTGCGCCAGCAGCGCGCCCACGCCGTACGCGCACAGCGTCAGCGCCGCCAGCATCGCCAGCCCGAGCAGCGGGGACGTCCACAGCAGGACGCCGCCGGAGCTGTGGCCCCAGCCCCAGTCGTTGTCCTGCAGCCACCCGGAGAACGGGAGGGCGATCAGCACCCCGGCCATGGGCGGTATGGCCAGCGTCGCGCCGCTCACCAGCGCGCCCAGCCCGGCGTGCAGGGTGAACCACACGGCCGTACGCCGTTTGGCCGCCCACGACTCGGCGGGCTCCGCCACCAGCACCCCGTCCGGCAGGCAGCACAGGGCCCGCGCGGTCGTCGCCTCCAGGGTGCGGATGAACGGGAACAGCGCGGTCGCGGCGACCAGCGGAAGCGACAGCCCGTACGCGAGGAACTGCCCGTCCATCGGGCCGCCGAAGGGCTGCACCTTCCTGCCCGTGACGCCGAGCACCACCGTCATCAGCAGGAAGTACGGCATCAGCAGCGCGCCGCCCTGCAGCAGATGGACCCAGCGCAGCCCGAGCCGCGGTCCCAGCCCTCGGCCCCGCAGCCGCAGCCGCATACGCGCCGCTCCTCTCGCTCTCCGTCCCGCACTGCCCCGGTGCACCGAGCACCGGCCCGGCCGGCGTCCACTGAGTGTGCCGGACCTGGGCGAGCAGGGCGGAGAGCGGGGAGTGCGTCGTGCCCCCACGCTCCCCGGTCAGCGCGCGGCGCGCCTCCTGCCCGGCGGTGAACCGCCTCCGCCGCGCGGGGGAGGCCCTCTCAGCCCACCGTCAGATCGGTGACCACGGCGCTGTGGTCGGAGTAGAACGGGCCGGGCTCGTGCTGCGGCAGCCGGCTGCCGACGGTGAACGACCGGACGGTGTGCAGCCGCGCTCCGCGCGCGAAGATGTAGTCGATCCTGTCCAGCGGCCCGCGCGCGCCGTGCCGCAGCGGGTTCCAGGTGCCGCCGGGCGCGGCGCACACATCGGGGTTGGCCTCCCGGTAGGTGTCGCGGAACCCCGCGGACGCGAGGAGGTCCGTCGCCCGCAGGCCGTACGCCAGCCCGTGGTGCCCGGCGCAGTGCGCCCACCGCTGCGACCAGTCGGAGGCCGGGACGGTGTTGAGGTCGCCCGCGAGCAGGACGGGCGAGCGGTCGTCGCCGAGGAGGGCGGGAAGCTGGGTGCGGACGATGTCCCGCAGCATCCGCGCCTGCGTGCGGCGCTCGGCCGCCGCGACGCGCGCCGGCGGGTGCGGCGGCCGCTCGCCCTTCCGTGCGGCCTTCACATTGGCGTTCACCAGGTGGCCGATCCAGGGCCGGGAGAAGTCGATCCAGGTGTCGACGAGGTTGACCCGCTGCCCGCCCGGCAGCTCGACGCGGGCGCCGCCGACGTTGAAGTCGGTGACGGTCCCGCCGCGCGGCCGGGGGAACGTCTCGGTCACCCGGTACCGGGTGAAGATCCACAGGTTGTCCTTGCCCTGGCCCCGCGGCCCCCGGGTGACCTGCACCGCGTGGTAGGCGCCCCGGCCCGCGCGCTCGGTGAGGGCGGTGCGGATGGCGCGGGCCGAGCCGTAGGTCTCGACGGCGAAGAAGACGTCCGGGGCGAGCGCGACGACCTGGTCGAGCAGCAG
This sequence comes from Streptomyces boncukensis, assembly GCF_011045075.1. Lineage (GTDB taxonomy): Bacteria > Actinomycetota > Actinomycetes > Streptomycetales > Streptomycetaceae > Streptomyces > Streptomyces boncukensis. Next base: position 6,893 of record NZ_JAAKZZ010000322.1, on the reverse strand, counting down.
CGCGAGGTTCTTCCGGCCGCCCAGCGCCGCGTCCCGGCCGCCGTGGAAGATGTTCCAGGACACCACGCGGACCCGCTCCCCGCCCCGCCGCCACGGCGGCCCGTCGCCCGCCTCGGCGGCGGCCGGCGCGTGCGGTACGGCGGCGCAGACGAGGGCGGCGGCGAGGGCCGCGGCGACGCCGAACCGCGCCCGCCTGCGGGGAGCCCGCCGGGCCTGCCGGGGGCGGGACGCCGCTGCGGGCGGGACGCTGCTGTGCATCCTGTGATTGTGCGGTCACAGTCTGCGCGTGGCGTGGATCAGCCGTTCCCGCGCGTCGAAGAGGGCGTCCTTGATCATCTGCTCGTGTGCGGGGGTCAGCCGGGCCACCGGCACGGAGCAGCTGATCGCGTCCCGCGCGGGCGTGCGGTACGGGACGGCGACGCCGAAGCAGCGCAGCCCCAGGGTGTTCTCCTCGCGGTCGACCGCGTAGCCCTGCTCCCGCACGGTGTGCAGTTCCTCGATGAGCTTCTCGCGGTCGGTGAGGGTGTGCTCGGTGAGCTGCGCCAGGGTCTCCGGCAGGATCTTGCGCACCTGCTCGTCCGGGTACGTCGCCAGGAGGGCCTTGCCCAGCGAGGTGGAGTGCGCGGGCAGCCGCCGTCCGACCCGGGTGAAGGGGCGCAGGTAGTGCTGCGACTGACGGGTGGCGAGGTAGACGACGTTGGTGCCGTCCAGGCGCGCCAGGTGGATGGTCTCCGTGGTGTCGTCCGACAGCCGGTCGAGGGTCGGCTTGGCCGCAGCGACCACTTCGTCCCCGTCGATGTACGAGGTGCCGACCAGCAGTGCGCGTACGCCGATGCCGTACCGCGTCCCCGTCGCGTCCGTCTCCACCCAGCCCAGGTCCACCAGGGTGCGCAGCAGCATGTAGAGGCTCGACTTGGGATACCCGACGGCCTCCTGCACGGTGGCCAGGGCGTGCATGCCGGGCCGCCCGGCGAAGAACTCCAGCAGTTCCACCGTCCGCACGGCCGACTTGACCTGGGAACCGCCCGTCTCGCTAGCTGACATCGACCTTGACCCCTCTGTTCACGCCGCCATACAGTCCCTGCGGAATTCACTGACAGGGACGCTGTTCAGGATACCGAACAATGTCATGTCGCAGGCACGATCCGGCAGGAGGAATCGGTGGCAGCAGTACCAGTGTGGAGCGTTGACCCCCGGACCGGGAAGCAGCGCGAGCAGGTCGCCACCGAAGCCACGGCGGCCGATGTCGACATGGCGGTACGGACGGCCCACGCGGCTCTCCCCGCGCTCGCCGACCGCACGGCGCGCGTGGCACTGCTGCGCGCCTGCGCCGCGCAACTGGAAGCCGCGCGCGAGGAGATCGTACGGACCGCCGACGCGGAGAGCGCGCTGGGCACCGCCCGGCTGGACGGCGAGCTGAACCGGACGACGGGCCAACTGCGCGCTTTTGCGGACGAGATCGAGGACGGCGCCTACCTCGGCGTCATCATCGACCACGCCGACCCGTCGCTCGCCCCGCCCCGCCCCGACCTCAGGCGCTACAAGATCCCGCTCGGCGTCGTCGCCGTCTACGCCGCCTCCAACTTCCCGCTGGCCTTCTCCGTCCCCGGCGGCGACACCGCCAGCGCGCTCGCCGCCGGCTGCCCCGTCGTCGTCAAGGCGCACCCGGACCACCCGGCCACCTCCGCGCTGTGCGCCGGAGCGCTGCGTGCCGCCGCCGCGGAGTGCGGACTGCCCGAGGACACCGTCTCCGTCGTGTACGGCTTCGAGGCGGGCGTGGCACTGGTCGAGCACCCGCTGGTCGCCGCCGCCGGCTTCACCGGCTCGGTGCGCGGCGGGCGTGCGCTCTTCGACGCGGCGGCGGCCCGCGAGCGCCCCATCCCCTTCCACGGCGAACTCGGCTCCCTCAACCCCGTCCTCGTCACCGCGGCGGCGGCCGGGGAGCGCGCCGAGGAGATCGGCAAGGGGCTCGCCGGCTCCATGACCCTGGGCACCGGGCAGTTCTGCGTCAAGCCCGGCCTGGTCCTCGCCCCCGAGGGCGAGGCGGGCGACCGGCTGCTCGGTGTGCTGGCCGAGAGCGTCGGCGCGGTGGAGCCGGGGCCGCTGCTGGACGGGCGGATGCGGGAGGCGTTCCTCGCCGGCGTCGCCGAGCGCGCAGGGCTGGAGGGCGTGGAGGCGCCCGTGGCCGCCGGCCCGGGGCACGGCGGCGCGGACGACCGTACGGTCGGCGCGGGCGTGCTCACCGTCGCGGCCCGGCACCTGACCGGCAGCGGACCGCACGAGCGGCTGCTGGAAGAGTGCTTCGGCCCCGTCACCGTCGTCGCCCGCTACGCCGACGACGCCGAGGCCCGCGCGGTCCTCGCCCGGCTGCCCGGCAACCTGACCGCCACCGTGCACCTCGGCGACGCCGAGGCGGCGGGCGGCAGCGGCGCCGGGGCGGAGCTGGTCGCCGCGCTCACCCCGCTCGCCGGGCGCGTGCTCGTCAACGGCTGGCCCACCGGCGTCGCCGTCGCACCCGCGCAGCACCACGGCGGGCCCTATCCGGCGACCACCTCCACCTCGACGTCCGTCGGGGCCACGGCCATCGAGCGCTGGCTGCGGCCGGTGGCCTACCAGTCCACCCCCGAGCCGCTGCTGCCGCCCGAGCTGCGGGACGACAACCCGCTCGGACTGCCCCGCAGGGTGGACGGCCGCCGCGAGCCCTGACGCTCCGCGGGGGTTCTCGGGACGACCGGGCCGGGGCTGCCCCTGCCGGTGCGTCGCAGACCGCGGTGGTGGTGTGGCCGCGCGCGCAGTTCCCCGCGCCTCTGCGGGGCGCCAGGCGCGCCCCAGGCGGGGCATACCCTCCCCTTCCACCGCTCTGACCTGGGGGAATAAGGCGATCTTGGCGGTGCGGCAAGGGGAATTGTCATAGACGCGGCGGACGCCGGGGGCAAGACTGTCGGCATGGACGACAGCTTCGATCCCGGCACCCGCTCCCTGCTCGCCGCCGAGTTCCGCCCCGAGAGCACGTATCTGAACACCTCGTCGCACGGCCTGCTTCCCGCCCGTACGGTCGACGCCGTGCGCGACGCCGCCACCGGCATGGCCGCGGGCCGGGTCGACATGCCCGGCTACTTCGAGACCGCCGACCTGGCGCGCGCCTCCTTCGCCCGCCTGGTCGGCACCACGCCGGAGCGGGTGGCGCTCGGCAGCGCCGTCTCCGTGCACGTCGGACTGGTCGCCGCCGCGCTGCCCGGCGGGTCCGAGGTCCTGGTCTGCGACGGCGACTTCAGCTCCGTGGTCACCCCGTTCTCCGTCCGGGACGACATCAAGCTGCGCAGCGCACCCCTCGACCGGCTGGCCGAGTCCGTGGACCCCGCGACCACGCTCGTCGCGGTGAGCGCGGTGCAGTCGGCCGACGGACGGGTCACGGACCTGGCGGCCGTCCGGGAGGCGGCGCGGGGCGCCGGGGCGCGCGTCCTCGTCGACGCCACCCAGGCGGCCGGCTGGTTCCCGCTGTGCGCCGACGACTACGACTACGTGGTGTGCGCCGGCTACAAGTGGCTGCTCGGCCCGCGCGGCACCTGCTTCCTGGTCGTCTCCGAGGAGGCCCAGCAGGCGCGTGCCGTCCTTCCGCTCCAGGCGGGCTGGATGGCGGGGGAGCGGCCCTGGGAGAGCGTCTACGGGCCCGTGGAGCGGTTCGCGGCCGACGCGCGCCGCTACGACGTGAGCCCGCCGTTCCTGCCGTACCTCGGCGCGGCTCCCGCGCTCGCGCTGGTCGAGGAGATCGGTCCCGACGCCGTCGGCGCGCACAACCGCGCGCTGGCGCGCCGGTTCCGGGAGGGCCTCGCCCGGCTCGGCCACGAGCCCGTCCCCGGCGACTCCGCCGTCGCCGCCGTCCGGGGCCTCGACGGGGCCGCCGCGCGGCTGGCCGCCGCCGGCGTGACTCTCGCGGAGCGGGACGGCAATCTGCGCGCCTCCTTCCACCTGTACAACACCGAGGCGGACGTGGACCGGGCGCTCGACGCGCTGTCCGCCGGGTGAGGCGGACACGACACGGGGCGGGACGGCGGCTCCGTCCCGCCCCTCCCCGCCGTGTGCCGGCTACCGCACCGGAGTGAAGTCCCGCGCGCCGATGTACTCGGGGCGCCGGACGGGAGCCGCGAAGGGCTCCACGGCCTCGTTCTCCACGGAGTTGAAGACGAAGAAGATGTTGCTGCGCGGATACGGGGTGATGTTGTCCCCGCTGCCGTGCATCGTGTTGCAGTCGAACCACACGGCGGAGCCCGCCTTGCCGGTCCACTGGCCGATTCCGTACTGCTCGGAGAGCCGCACCAGCGCCTCGTTCGAGGGGATGCCCGCGTCCTGCATCTGCAGCGACCGCTTGTAGTTGTCCTTCGGCGTCGCGCCCTCGCAGCCGAGGTACGTCTTGTGGGAGCCCGGCATCAGCATCAGGCTGCCGTTGAACGCGTAGTTCTCGGTCAGGGCGATCGACAGGGAGACGGTGCGCATCCCCGCCAGGCCGTCCTCCGCGTGCCACGTCTCGAAGTCGGAGTGCCAGTAGAAGCCGCTGGCGCCGAAACCGGGCTTGACGTTGATGCGGGACTGGTGGATGTAGACGTCCGAGCCCAGGATCTGCCGGGCGCGGCCCACCACGCGCGGGTCCGACGCGACCTTCGCGAAGACCTCGCTGAGCTTGTGCACCTCGAACACGGAACGGATCTCGTTCGACTTCGGCTCGACGATGGACCGGGGGTCGGCCTTCACCTCGTCCGAGGTGGTCAGCCGCTCCAGCTCGGCCTGCAGCGCCGGGAGCTCCCCGGGCGCGAGCAGCTCGTCGAGTACCAGGAACCCGTCCCGCTCGAACGCCGACAGGTCGGTGGCCGTCATCGGCCCCGGTGTCCCCGGTTCGGACCAGACGACGGGATCCTCGCGGGCGATGAGGACCTCGCTGGTGCCTCGGGTGGGGTACCGGTCGGCGGTGCGCTCGGGTGCGGTCGTCATGAAGGTGCCTTCCTCTCCTGTTCTGTTGAAGGATCGCTGTCTTGTGGCGGGCCTTTCTGTGACCTCTGCTGCTTCTCGCTAGCTCTCGCTGGGCTCGGGCTCGGTGAGCAGGGGGTAGACCCCGTTCTCGTCGTGGTCCTCGCGGCCGGTGACCGGAGGGTTGAAGACACAGAGGCAGCGGAAATCCTCTTTGATCCGCATGGTGTGCCTTTCGTGCCCGTCTAGCAAGTACATGGTGCCCGGAGTGATGATGTGCTTCTCTCCGGTCTCGCGGTTGGTCAGCTCGGCCTCGCCCTCCACGCACACGACGGCCTCGATGTGGTTCGCGTACCACATGTCGGTCTCGGTGCCCGCGTAGAGCACCGTCTCGTGCAGCGAGAAGCCGACGCGCTCCTTCGCGAGCACGATGCGCTTGCTCTCCCAGGTGCCCGAGGCCGCCTTGACATGGCGGTCGGTGCCCTCGATGTCCTTGAAGGAACGAACGATCACTGTGTGAGGGTGCCTTTCTTCCGGCCCGGCGCGGGTTTCGTACGCGTTCGGGGTCCATTAAGGGGGCGGCCCGCCCCAGTGGCAGCCGGGGCGGGCCGGGTCGTGCGGGGGAGTCAGACGGTCTCGCGGACCGCCCTGGCGAGGATGCGCAGCCCCTCGTCCAGCTCCTCGGGGGTGATGGTCAGCGACGGGAGCAGCTTGACGACCTCGCTCTCCGGGCCCGAGGTCTCGATCAGCAGCCCCAGCTCGAAGGCGCGTTTGGCGACCGTGTTCGCGTGGCTCTTGGCGTGGAACTCCAGCCCCCACACCAGGCCGCGGCCGCGGAAGTCGGCGACCTCGGCGGCGTGTTCCTCGGCGATGGCGCGCAGCGCGGTCTCGACCTGCTCGCCGCGCTGCAGGGTCTGCTTCTCCATCTGGCCGTCGGTCCAGTAGGTCTCCAGCGCGGCGGTGGCCGTCACGAAGGCGGGGTTGTTGCCGCGGAAGGTGCCGTTGTGCTCGCCCGGCTCCCAGACGTCCAGCTCCGGCTTGAACAGCGCGAGCGCCAGCGGCAGCCCGTAGCCGCCGATCGACTTGGACAGGGTGATGATGTCCGGGGTGATGCCCGCCTCCTCGAAGGAGAAGAAGGCGCCGGTCCGGCCGCAGCCCATCTGGATGTCGTCGACGATCAGCAGCATGTCGTGCCGCTCGCACAGCTCGGCCAGCGCGCGCAGCCAGGAGGCCCGTGCGACGTTGATGCCGCCCTCGCCCTGCACCGTCTCGACGATCACGGCGGCGGGCTTGTTCAGCCCGGAGCCCTGGTCCTCCAGCAGCCGTTCGAACCAGATGAAGTCCGGGGTGGCGCCGTCCAGGTAGTCGTCGAACGGCATCGGGGTGCCGTGCACCAGCGGGATGCCGGCGCCCGCGCGCTTGAAGGCGTTGCCGGTGACGGCGAGCGAGCCCAGCGACATCCCGTGGAAGGCGTTGGTGAAGGACACGATCGCCTCGCGGCCCTTGACCTTGCGGGCCAGCTTCAGCGCCGCCTCCACGGCGTTCGTGCCCGTCGGGCCCGGGAACATCACCTTGTGGTTCATGCCGCGCGGCGCCAGCACCGTCTGCTGGAAGGTCTCCAGGAAGGCGCGCTTGGCGCTGGTGGACATGTCCAGGCCGTGCACGACGCCGTCGCGCTCCAGGTAGTCGAGCAGGGCGCGCTTGAGGACCGGGTTGTTGTGGCCGTAGTTGAGCGTGCCCGCTCCGGCGAAGAAGTCGAGGTAGCTGTGGCCGTCCTCGTCGTACATGTGCGCGCCCTGGGCGCGGTCGAAGATGGTGGGCCAGCCACGGCAGTAGCTGCGCACCTCCGACTCCACGGTCTCGAAGACGCTGAGATCCGGCTGGGTGATGGTCACTGCGTACTCCTGGGAGTGAGTCATGCGGGGGGAGAG
>NZ_JAAKZZ010000321.1 GCF_011045075.1 Streptomyces boncukensis | reverse complement strand
GCGGCGAGGGGCTGTGGGATCCGGGTCCGGCGGTATCGGTCATCGGTCTCCCCCGGTGCGTGCGGCGGCGATTGGAGCGGGTGCGTGAGATGAGCCGCCAGGGACAGTAGCGCGAGGATCTTCGTTTATCCACACTCAGGACAAAGTTTGTCGTATTGCGGTCATACCTCTTGGCGGAGCGTCAAAAGAGGTCTAGCTTCTGCGACGTTCTGTGGCAGAAGAGGGGTGGATCGCCTATGCGGAACGAGCGGAACGAATCGCGCGACAGAGCGGTACCGCGACGCGGATGGGGCGCACTGCGCCGCACCAGACCGCGCAGACGCGGACGGCTGGCCGCACTGCTGGCCGGCGTCCTCCTCGCGGGGCTGCTGGGCCCGCCGGCACTGGCGGGAGCACCGCCCGGCCCCCGGGCCCCCGATCTCCATCTCCCCTCGCCGCCCGGCGGAGAGGACGTCAAGGTCCTGCTCTTCTACGGCACGACCGGCACCGGCGAGGAGTCCCCCACGGTCGACGCCGCCATCGCGGCCATCGAGAAGATCGGCCGGCAGGGGCCCGAACGCGAGCGGTTCAGCGTCACCGCGACCGACAACCCGGCCGTCTTCACCAAGCCCCGCCTCGGGAACTTCAACGCCGTCGCCTTCCTCACCGGCGACGGCGATGTGCTCACTCCGGAGCAGGAGATGGGCCTGGAGAGCTATATGGAGGCCGGGGGCGGCTTCCTCGGCATCCACGACGCGGCGCGTGCCGAGCCCTACTCCGAGTGGTTCACCGGCCTCATCGGCGCCCGTCCCGCCGCCAGTCCGGACAGCGCGCAGCGGGCCACCGTCGAGGTGGGCGACCAGCGCAACCCGGCCACCAAGGACCTCCCGGCGGAGTGGAAGCGCCCGGACAAGTGGCTCAACTGGAAGCAGAACCCCAGCGGCGAGGTGCACACCGTGGCCCGCGTCCGGGAGAGCAGCTACCGGCCCGGCGACGGCGGCAACGGCTGGGACCACCCGGTGTCCTGGTGCCGCGACTACGACGGCGGCCGGTCCTTCTACACCGCGATGGGCGGCACCAAGGCCAGCTACGCGGAGACCGACTTCCGCGCCCATCTGCGCGGCGCGCTGATGTGGACGACGCGGCTGGCCCGCGCCGACTGCCAGGCCACCATCACCTCCAACTACCGGGCCGAGCGGCTCACCCAGCCCAACCAGCCCGGCCAGGCCGACCAGATCGGCGAGCCGCATGGCGCGGTCACCGCCGAGGACGGCCGGGTGTTCTACATCGGCCGGGGCGGCGGCGACGGCGACGCGCCCGTCGTCACCGACTGGGACGACCCGGACATCGGCAAGGGCCAGGGCCAGATCCATGTGTGGGACCCGGAGACGAAGCAGGTGACCCTCGCGGGCGCGCTGACCGTCTTCGGCAACAAGGGCGGCGGCGAAGAGCTGATCAAGAACGAGGAGGGGCTGCTCGGCATCGAGCTCGACCCCGACTTCGCCCGCAACGGCTGGGTGTATCTGCACTACACGCCGCACAGCGAGATCAACCGCGAGACGCATATGGCCGAGCGCCGCGTCTCCCGCTTCACCCTCGACCAGAAGACCAACAAGCTGGACCTCGACTCGGAGAAGGTCGTGCTGTCCTGGCCGGTCCAGATCCACAGCTGCTGCCACGCGGGCGGCGGCCTGGCCTGGGACTCGAAGGGCAACCTCTACATCGCCACCGGCGACAACAACTCCTCCGGCTTCTCCGACGGCTACTCGGGCAACAACCCGGAGCCGAACTTCAAGGGCGTCTCCTTCGCCGACGCGCGCCGCACCTCGGGCAACACCAACAACCTCAACGGCAAGATCCTCCGCATCCACCCGGAGGACGACGGCACCTACACCCTCCCCGAGGGCAACCTGTTCACCGGGAAGGAGACGGACGAGGGCGGCGGCAAGACCCGCGGCGAGATCTACGTCATGGGCGTGCGCAACCCCTCCCGGATCGCCGTCGACCAGAAGACCGACATCCTCTACGCGGGCTGGGTCGGCCCGGACGCGCCCGAGCCCAGCAGCACCTGGGGCCCGGCGAAGTACGACACCTTCGCCAAGATCACCAAGGCGGGCAACCAGGGCTGGCCGTACTGCATGGGCAACAAGCAGCCCTACCGCGACCGCAATCTGCCCGACCCCGGCAAGCCGCTGGGCTGGTACGACTGCGACAACCTCAAGAACGAGTCCCCCAACAACGACGGCCTGGTGAACATCCCGCCCGCCCGGAACAACAACATCTGGTACTCCCCGCAGGGCGGCGGTCCGGACTTCCCCCGGAACGCCGACGGCGTGCCCAGCTACAAGCTGGACGAGCAGACGCTGCGCGAGCCCTGGCTCAAGGGCGGCGGCCAGGCGGCGATGAACGGGCCGGTCTACCGCTACGACGCGGACAGCGACGCGAAGGACAAGTGGCCGGCCTACTGGGACGGCAAGTGGTTCGTCGGCGACTTCTACGACGGCGACCAGCCCCGGCACGCCCTGGTGATGCCGGAGGGCGACGGGCCCGGCGAGACGGGTGCGCTGCCCGCGCACGCGGAGAGCCTGGACTCGATCATCCCGGTGGGCGAGGGGGGCATCCGCAACCTGATGGACTGGAAGTTCGGCCCGGACGGCGCGCTGTACGTCCTCGACTACGGGCGCGGGTTCTTCACCCACGACGACAAGTCCGCGCTGTGGCGCGTGACGTACCAGGGCGGCGCCCCGACCCCCGCGCGGGGGGACCTGGCCGAGCCTCCCGCTCCTGAGAAGGGGGCGTCCCGATGAGACTCCCGACCAGCCACCCGACGAGACGCGCCGGAAGCGGCACCCGGCGCAGACGGCACACCGTGACCGCCCTCCTGGCGGCGCTGCTGATGGTGCTCGGGCTGACGTCGGCGACGGCGTACGGGCAGCAGTCCGCGCCCGCCGCACCGGCGCCGCCCGCGGCCGCGGCCGACCAGCAGGTGCTGACCTGGACGGCCGGCGACGACATGACGAAGTACACCACGGCGCCCGCTACGGCCGTGGCCGGGAAGGCGACCATCGTCTTCGAGAACAGCGAGGCCACCGGCAACACCACCGGCATGGCGCACACCCTCACCTTCGTCACCTCCGACTCGGACTACAACCAGGACGTCGACCTCGACATCCTGGCCACCCCCTCGGACTCGAACGGCGGCAAGCACACCGCCGAGGTGACGCTCACCCCGGGCACCTACCGCTATCTGTGCACCATCCCGGGGCACGGGCAGATGCAGGGCACCCTCGTGGTGACCGGCGACGACCCGGGCGACGACACCACACCGCCCGAGACCTCGGCCGAGGTCGACGGCGAGAAGGACGACGACGGCAACTACGTCGGCTCGGCCACCGTCACGGTGACCGCCTCCGACGCGGACTCGGGCGTGGACACCATCGAGTACGCCCTCGGCGACGGCGCGTTCCAGCCGTACACCGCCCCGGTGACGGTGAACGAGGCGGGCAGCCACACCGTGCGCTACCGCGCCACCGACAAGGCCGGCAACAGCACCGAGGTGAAGTCGGTGGACTTCACCGTCGCCGAGCCGTCCGACGAGGACACCGCACCGCCGGCCGTCGAAGCGAAGGCGGAGGGGTCCAGGAACTCGGACGGCGACTACGTCGGCAAGGCGAAGGTCACCGTCACCGCCGAGGACGACAAGTCCGGCGTGGACACGGTCGAGTACGCGCTGGACGGCGGCCCGTATCTGGCGTACGAGGAGCCGGTGGTGATCGACCGCACGGGCCACCACACGGTGCACTACCGCGCCACGGACAAGGCCGGAAACACCTCCGAGCCCGGCCGGCTGTCCTTCCGGGTGGCACCGGGCGGCGGAGTGCCGTCACCGGACTGCCCCGAGTACGACGAGCGGCTGACGGTGATCGTCGGCACGGTCGACACGGGCGTCCCCAACCGGATGACGCAGCGGCGCTGCACCATCAACGAGCTGATCGAGGACGAGAAGGAGTGGACGTCCCAGGCGCTCTTCCTCAAGCACGTGCGGAGCGTGACGGCCGCGCTGCTCAAGGAGGGTGTGATCGTGCCGCGCGAACGGCAGCTGATCCAGCGCGCCGCGCGGCAGTCCGGCATCGGCACGCCCGGCCAGGACACCGGCTACCGGCCGCTGTTCGACGGCACCAAGGAGTCCTTCGCGCAGTGGGAGCACGTCGGCGGCGGCGGCTTCGGCCTCAACGAGGACGGCGCCATGACCAGTTCGACGACGGTCGACGGGATGGGCATGCTGTGGCTCCCGCGGCGCACGTACGGCGACTTCTCGCTGAAGCTGCAGTGGCGGGACGACGCGCCGGGCGGCGACGCGAGCCGGGCCAACAGCGGGGTGTTCGTCCGCTTCCCGGACGTCCACGACCACCCCGAGGAGTCCCGCCCCGAGTGGGTGTCCATCAAGTACGGCCACGAGCTCCAGATCCTCGACCGTCCTGACGGGGACATGTACAAGTCGGGCTCGGTGTACGGCTTCGACCGGGTGGGCCTGGCCGGGGCCGGGGTGACGCCCAAGGGAACATGGAACGACTACGAGATCCGGGTCATCGGCCAGCACTACGAGGTGTACCGGAACGGCGTGCTAATCAACGAGTTCGACAACGCGCGCGGGCAGCTCTTCAACCCGCCGCGGGACGACGACCCGGGAACGGACGGGAGGCGATACGCGGAGGGCTACATCGGGCTGCAGACGCACAGCACGGGTGACGTGGTGAGCTTCCGCGACATCCGGATCCGCGAGCTGTAGGCCGCCGGCCACGGCCCGGCGGGCGCCGCCGCCCGGCGGGCCGCCCTCCGGGCTACTCCTCGGTGGCGCCCATCAGATACGGGAGGGTCTGGGGGTCGGCGTCGTAACCGCGCACCCCCAGCCTCAGCTCCCAGCCCCCCGTGCCGGACCGCACGAACTCCGCCACCCTCGCCGCCGTCGCGTCCGCGACGGCGGCGAAGTCGTCCTGCGCCAGCTCGGTGTACCCCTCGCGCAGCCTGATCGCGGTGTTCTGCACATCGCCGAACGTGCGGCGCATCCCGGTCTGCTGGATGCCCACGCCCACGATCACCCGGATGTACCGCGGAGCGAGCCGCTCCAGCTCCAGGGTCATGACCTCGTCAGCGCCGAAGCCCTGCCCCGTCTTGCTGTCGCGGTTGAGGATGATGGTGCCGTCGGGCGAGCGGCTGTCGAAGTGCACGAGGTAGTCGGGGTCGTGCAGCGCGTCGGTGGTGTACGTCGCGGCGATGAGGTCGAGGTCGCACGGAGGCGCCCCGAAAGGTGCCGGATCCCACTTGAGGGATACCTCGACCTTGTTGAGTCCCTTGTTCAGGCTGCTCACCTGACCGCCCTCCTCGCCGACTCCGCAGATGCCACTCGACCTACCATCCTGCCACGCCACGGAGGGTCAACGGCCACCGGCCGCCAGCCGGGTGGCGATCTCGGTGCGGGAGGACGCGCCGACCTTGGTGAGGATGTGCTCCAGATGCGCGTCCACCGTCCGCTTGGAGAGAACGAGCCGGTCGGCGATCTGCCGGTTGGACAGCCCCTGCGCGACGAGCGCGGCGACCTCGCGCTCCCGCCGGGTCAGCCCGTCCGCACCGCCCGGCGCTCCCGGCCCCGCCGCTTCCAACTCCTCCGCGTCCTCCCCCTCCTGGGCGTCCTGCGCGTCCTCCGTCTCGCCGAGGGCGAAGTCGACCACGGCCTCCAGCGGGCTGCCGGCTCCGCTCTGCAGCAGCGCGGTGAAGCGCTCGGCGCCGAGCGCCACGCTGGCCGCCGTCTCGACGGCCTGGTGCCGCTCGATGAGCGCCGGGCCGACCCGGGTGGTGCTGCCCAGCCGCCGCCACTGCGCGGAGGCCGCGCCCAGCAGCACGGTGGCCCGCTCGTGCCGCCCCAGTTCGGAGGCGAGCCAGGAGAGGGACTCCAGGACGTACGCGGCGCCGAGCGGGTCCCCGACCGCGCGCTTGAGGCGCAGGGCCTGGTGCAGCGCGTCGGCGGCCTCGTCGTACGCGCCGCGCTGGAGGTGGGCCATGCCGGTGACCCAGAACAGATAGCCGCTGAGCCAGTGTTCGCGCGTGTGCGGGCCCAGCCGCCGCCAACTGCGCGCGCAGTGCTCCAGGGCGCCGTCCGCGTCGCCGGTGACGACGCTGAGGAAGCTTCGCGTCATGTGCAGGAAGCTCAGCCCGATGTGATCGCCCAGGGCGCACAGCCGCCGCTCCGCCTCCGCACCGGCGGCGGCCGAGTCCGCGTAGCACCCCTGGACGGCCAGGAGGAGCTGGAGGAACCCGCAGGCGCGGGCGGCGAAGGTGTCGCCGCCGCCCAGGTCGGCGGAGGCGTTCAGATCGGCGTACGCCTGGCCGAAGTCGCGCTGGAACATGGTCAGGGCCCCCCGTACGCACAGCGCGCGCACCCGCTCGGGCCCCGCCTGCGGAAAGCGCTGCAGTACGCGGGTCTGCCAGTAGCGGCCCTCCGTCAGGTGTCCGGACAGCAGCCAGTAGCCCCACAGGTCGCCGGCCAGCCGCGCGGCCAGCGCATCGCCCCCGGGCAGTGCGAACGCGTACTCCAGCGCGGCGCGGATGTCGGCGTGCTCGCGGTGCAGGGCCTGGACGCGGTCGAGCTGGTCGTCGTCCAGGAAGCGGCCGCCGAAGTGCCGGGCCAGTCCGGCGTACCGCTCGACGTACCGCAGGCGCTCGGCGCCCAGCTCCCCGCGCTCCGCGCCGTACTCGCGCAGGGTGTCCAGCAGCCGGTAGCGGGTGCCGCCCTCCCCGTCGTCCACGCGCAGCACCACGGACTTGTCCACGAGGCGGATCAGCGTCTCCTGGATCTCCGTACGGGGCAGCTCGCTGTCGGCGCACACCTCCTCGACGGCGCCGGTGTCGAAGGTGCCCGCGAAGATGGACAGCCGGGCCCACAGCAGGCGCTCCGGCGCCTCGCACAGCCCGTAGCTCCAGTCGATGGCGGTACGCAGCGTCTGGTGGCGGGGCAGCGCGGTGCGCCGCCCGCCCGTCAGCAGCCGGAAGCGGTCCTCCAGGCGGTCGACGAGCTGCCGCAGCGGCACGGTGCGCAGCCGGACGGCGGCCAGTTCGATGGCGAGCGGAATGCCGTCCAGACGGCGGCAGAGGCTCAGCACGTCGGCGCGGTTGCGGTCGGTGACCGCGAACCCGGGCACCACGGCGGCGGCGCGCTGCGCGAACAGCTCCACGGCGTCGCCGCCGGGCGCGTGGCCCGCGGCGGGCCCCTCGTCCACGGGAAGCGGGTGGATCTGCAAGGTGGCCTCGCCGGGCACGTCCAGCGGCTGGCGGGAGGTGGCCAGCACGGTGACGCCCCGCGCCTCGCGCAGCAGGACGTCGGTGAGCATCGCGCAGGCGTCCACGAGGTGTTCACAGGTGTCGAGGATCAGCATGATCCGCCGGTCGCGCAGATGGTCGAGGAGCACGTCGAGCCGGTCCCTGGACTGCCGCTCGGGCAGGCCCAGACAGGTGGCGAGGGTGTGGGCGAGCAGCTCGGGGTCGCGCAGCCCGGTCAGCTCGACCAGGCAGACGCCGTCCGTGTAGTGCCCCGCGAGCCGTGCGGCGGCACGCAGCGCGATCCGGGTCTTGCCGACGCCCCCGGGCCCGACGACGGTGACCAGCCGGGTCTGCCCGAGCAGCTCCACGAGCTGCCGCAGCTCCGCCGTGCGCCCGACGAACCCGGTGACCTCCGCGGGGAGTTCACCCGTACGCCGCTGGATCACACCGAATGCCATGGAGAGCCCCCACCGTCGCGCCGGCCGCCGTGCTTGTCGTCCCTCTCTACGGAGGATACGCAGCGGAGCACCCTGCGTGAGGGGTGCTCCGGTGAGATGCACGGATACGGTGCCCGGGTGCGGGCCGCGGTGTCAGCGGTTCCGGACCCGCGCCAGTCGGGGCACGGGGCCGAACCTGCCCTCTTCGAAGTCCACGTACGCCTGCCGCAGCTCGGACTCGTTGTTCATCACGAACGGCCCGCCGGCGGCGACCGGTTCCCGGATCGGCCGGCCGGAGAACAGCATCAGCGTGGTGCGCTCGTTCCCCGGCGGGGTGGTGAACACCAGCTCGCTGACGGAGTCGTCCTCGGAACCGGGGTCGACCACGGGGTCGGACCATGCCGTCTCGCCCTCCCACAGCTGCCGGCCCGCGACCGTGGCCGTGCCCGAGACGATGTACGCGAAGGCGCGGTCGTGCGAGGCGAGCAGCTGGCTGTAGGTGGTGTCCGGGTCGAGGGTGACGAACAGGCCGGTGACCGGCCACAGGTTGGCCGCCGGTCCGCGCGCGCCGCCGGTCGAGCCCGACACGACCTCGACGCGGACGCCGGGCTCGGTGTAGACCCCGTAGTCGCCCTGCTGGAGGTCCTGGTACCGGGTCTGCGCGAGCTTCTGGCCGCTGGGCAGGTTGAGCCAGAGCTGCAGCGTGTGCGCGTACTCGTCGCGGTAGGCGAGTTCGCGGTGGATGACGCCCCGGCCCGCCGTCATCCACTGTGCGCCGCCCGCACCCAGCGTGCCCGCGTTGCCGAGGCTGTCGCCGTGCTCCAAGACGCCGCCCAGCACGACGGTGACGGTCTCGATGCCCCGGTGCGGATGCCAGTCGAAGCCCGTGGAGGAGAACCAGTCCTCGGCCATCAGCAGGAAGGGGTCGGTGCGGCGGAAGTCGCCCGGCGCGATGACCAGGGCCTTGTTGTCGACCTGGGCGTCCGGGCCCGCCACCTGCCGCGGCTCGGCGCGCTGCACATGCCGGAGGGTGACAGGGCTGCCGGGGTCCGTGTCCATGGCGTCCCTCCCAACGGTCCACCAACTGTCTCTT
>NZ_JAAKZZ010000320.1 GCF_011045075.1 Streptomyces boncukensis | reverse complement strand
CCCCCGGCCCCGGCTTCGGCTTCGGCTTCGGCCTCCAGGGGGCCCAGCACCCGGAAGGTCACCCGGCGGGGGCCCGGCGCGCCGGTGCTGCTGCTCATACGCCCCACTGTAGGCACGCCGGACGCCGCGACCGGCCCCGCCGCCGCAGCGGCTCACCCGCCGCTCACCGGATACTCATCCGCCGCGGGCACGCTGGGCGCATGAGTTCCACGGATTCCCGCACCCCCCGTATCGACGGGTTCGACTACCGGCGCGTCACCGTCGGCGACGGCGTGGCCCTGCACGCCGCCGTCGGCGGCTCCGGCAGCCCGCTCGTGCTGCTGCACGGCTTCCCGCAGACCCATCTGATGTGGCGGCACGTGGCCGCCGACCTCGCCGCCGACCACACCGTGATCTGCCCCGACCTGCGCGGCTACGGCGAGAGTGACAAGCCCGCCGACCCGGACGGGACGGTGTACGCCAAGCGCGCCATGGCCGCCGACGTGGTCGCGCTCGCCCGCGCCCTCGGGCACGACCGCTTCGCGCTCGCCGGGCACGACCGCGGGGCGCTGGTCGCCGTGCGGGCGGGCCTCGACCACCCGCAGGCGGTCACCCACCTCGCCGCGCTCGACGTGCTGCCCACCCTGGACATGTGGGAGGTGCTGCACGGCACGAGCGCCGCCGTCGCCTTCCACCTCTATTTGATGGCCCAGCCGCCCGGCCTGCCCGAGCGGCTGATCGGCGCCGAGCCCGACGCGTTCTTCGGCCACTTCCTGGACGTCTGGACGCGTGGCCCGGAGGCGATCCCGGACGATGTGCGCGCCGCGTATCTGCGCGCCGGCCGGGCCGCCGTGCCCTCCATCGTCGCCGACTACCGGGCCTCCGCGGGGATCGACGTCACCCATGACGAGGCGGACCGCGCCGCGGGGAACCGGCTGCGGATGCCGGTGGCGGTGCTCCAGCAGGACTGGGGCGCGGCACTGGGGTTCGACGCCGCCGGGCTGTGGCGCGCGTGGGCGCCCCGGCTGCGGCACACCACGGTCTCCTGCGGGCACTTCATGGCCGAGGAGGCGCCCACCGAGGTCGTCGCGGCGCTGCGCGAGCTGCTGGCCCGCGCCGAGTAGGGGCTTGCCCCTTGCCGTGCGTCGCGGACCCCGGTGTCGCCGTGGTTGCTCGCGCAGTTCCCCGCGCCCCTGACGGGAGGCGGGGAACTGCGCTACCGGTCACAGAGCCCCCGCAGACTGCGACGGCCGCAAGGGGCGGCCCCTGCCCGGCTACAGCACCGCCAGGCGCAGCGTCGCGACCGGGAGCTCCTGTCCGGCTCGGGCGGCCCGTACCGCCGTCTCGGCGACCGTCGCCGCGACGTACGCCTCACCGAGCGTGGCGGCGCGCGGCTGCCCGCGCCGCGGCTCACCGGGCTCGGCACCGGAGTGTTCGCCGGGCTGCTGATGGCGCTGTGGGGCGGGCTGGACGGGCTGCTGATGGCGTCCTCGGCCGACGCGTACGGCGGCTTCTTCGTGCTGGTGTGCGCGGCGGCCGCGCTGTGGGTGCGGCCCGCCGAGCTGTACGCGGCGCCGGTGGCGGCGCCGCTGGCGTTCACGGTGGGGCTGCTGTGCGTGGGCGGCCCGGGGCACGGGATCGGGAGCCGTCTCCAGCAGGTGTTCACGAATCTGGCGCTGCAGGCGGGCTGGCTGTACGCGGGCACGCTGCTGGCCGGGGCGATCGCGGCCGGGCGCTGGCTGGCGGGCCGGCGTCGGCGGCGCCGCTGACCACCGCGCCCCGCACCCTGCCGGCAGCGCGGCTCCGGGACCAGTGTGTGAGGGGTCCCGCCCCCCTACGGTTAAAGTTGCGTCAGTTTTGAGCGCGGAGCCGTAAGGGGTGTGACAACAGAGCATGCCGAAGCGACTCCTGCGCTACAGCCTGCTGCGCACCCACCCGGCCCGGGTGACCGTCGTCGCCTTCGCGCTGGCGGCCCTGTCCGGCGCGGCCCTGCTCGCGCTCCCGGTCGCCACCGCGGACTCGCAGGCCGCGGAGCCGGTGGACGCGCTGTTCACCTCCGTCTCCGCGCTCTGCGTCACCGGTCTGGTCACCGTGGACACCGGCACCTACTGGTCGGACTTCGGCGAGGCCGTCATCCTGGGCCTGATCCAGGTCGGCGGCTTCGGCATCATGACGCTGGCCTCGCTGCTGGCGGTGCTGGTCTCCGGGCGGCTGCGGCTGCGGATGCAGCTCACCGCGCAGGCGGAGACGAAGACCCTGCGGATGGGCGACGTACGCCGGGTGCTGCTCGGCGTCGCCGGGACCACCCTCATCGTGGAGCTGTCCACGGCCGCGCTGCTGGCGCTGCGGTTCCGCTACCGCTACGACATGGCCATCGGCGACGCCGTCTACCAGGCGGTCTTCCACGCCGTCTCGGCCTTCAACAACGCGGGGTTCAGCCTCTACTCCGACAGCCTCACCCGCTACCAGAACGACCCGTTCGTCGAGCTGCCGGTGGCCTGCGCCGTCATCCTGGGCGGCATCGGCTTCCCCGTGCTGCTGGAGCTGCTGCGCCATCGCACCCGCTCCCGGGGCCCGCGCCGCTGGTCGCTGCACACCAAGCTGACGCTGGTCACGACGGGCTCGCTGCTGTTCGCCGGGGCCGTGCTGACCGCCCTGCTGGAGTGGGGGAACGCGGACACGCTCGGCCCGCTGGGGACCGGCTCGAAGCTGCTGAACGCCTTCTTCCACTCCGCGATGAGCCGCACGGCGGGCTTCAACGCCATCGACGTCGGCTCCATGGAGCCGTCCACCCTGCTGTCCACCGTCATACTGATGTTCATCGGCGGCGGCAGCGCGGGCACCGCGGGCGGCATCAAGGTCACCACCTTCGCGGTGCTGGGCGTCGCCATCCTGGCGGAGGTGCGCGGCGAGCCGACGTCCGGCGTGATGGGCCGCAAGCTGGCCCCGCACGTCCTGCGCCAGGCCCTCACCGTGGTGCTCCTGGGGATGGGGCTGGTGACAGCGGCCACCCTCGCCCTGCTGACGGTGGTGGAGGCACCCTTCGAGTACGTCCTCTTCGAGGCGGTGTCGGCGTTCGGCACCGTCGGGCTGTCCGCGGGGATCACCTCCGACCTCGGGACGGCCGGCGACCTGATCATCGTCATGCTGATGTTCGTCGGCCGCCTCGGCCCCGTCACCCTCGTCTCCGCGCTCGCCCTGCGCGAGCGGAGCCGCCGCTACGAACTCCCCGAAGAGCGACCCATCATCGGCTGACCAGGCTGGTCACGAGCAGATGTGAAGGGACCCATGAGCAGCTATCTGCACACCCTGAACCGGCGCCGCAGCCGGACGACGACCTCCGGATCGCGCCGCCGCCCCGCCCAGGACCAGCGCATCGCGGTCATCGGGCTGGGCCGCTTCGGCGGCTCCCTCGCCACGGAGCTGATGCGGCGCGGCTGGGACGTCCTGGGCCTGGACGAGAGCCCACACCTGGTCCAGAAGTACTCGGACGCGCTGACCCACACGGCCGTGGCGGACTGCACCGACATGGAGGTGCTCAACCAGCTGGGCGTGGGCGAGTTCTCCAGCGCGGTCGTCGGCATCGGCACCGATGTGGAGGCCAGCATCCTGGTCACCTCCAACCTGCTGGACGCCGAGGTGCCGAACATCTGGGCGAAGGCGATCAGCAGGCAGCACGGCAGGATCCTGGAGCGGCTGGGAGCCCATCACGTGGTGCTGCCGGAGCACGAGATGGGCGAGCGGGTCGCCCATCTGGTCACCGGCAGGATGCTGGACTTCATCCAGTTCGACGACGACTTCGCGCTGGTCAAGACGGTCGCCCCGGAGGTCGCCACCGGGCTCCCGCTGGGCGAGAGCCGGGTGCGCAGCGGGCACGGGGTGACCGTCGTCGGCATCAAGCGGCCCGGCCAGGACTTCACCTACGCCACGCCGGAGACGGTGGTGGAGAAGGGCGACGTGATCATCGTCACGGGCCGCACCCAGGACGTGGAGTCCTTCGCGAACCTGGCGTAGCGCCCCAGGTCCCTCAACAGGGCCCCTTAATGCCGTTAAGGGACGGCTTCAGCCGCGGAGCCGTTCCGCTGCCTCGGTGCGCAGATCTCGCCGCAGCTCCTTCGGCAGCGAGAACTGCATGTGCTCGTCCACCGGCTTGACGATCTCGACGTCCTCCCAGCCCCGCTGCGCGAGCCACTCCAGCACCCCGTCGACCAGCACCTCGGGGACCGACGCTCCGGAGGAGAGGCCGATGGTCCGCACGCCCTCCAGCCACGCCTCGTCGAGCTCGTCGGCGCTGTCCACCAGGTGGCCCGCCTTCGCCCCGTGCGTCAGGGCCGTCTCGACCAGGCGTACGGAGTTGGAGGAGTTGCGGGAGCCGACGACCAGCACCAGGTCGGACTCGGCGGCCACCTGCTTGATGGCGGTCTGCCGGTTCTGGGTGGCGTAGCAGATGTCGTCGCTGGGCGGCGAGAGGAGGTTCGGATAGCGGCTCTGCAGCGCGTCGACCGTCTCCATCGTCTCGTCCACGGACAGCGTGGTCTGGGAGAGCCAGACGACCTTGTCCGGGTCGCGGACCTCGACGTTCCCCACGTCCTCCGGGCCGTCGACCAGGGTGATGTGCTCGGGCGCCTCGCCGCTGGTCCCGATGACCTCCTCGTGGCCCTCGTGACCGATCAGGAGGATGTCGTAGTCCTCCTTCGCGTAGCGCACCGCTTCCTTGTGGACCTTGGTGACCAGGGGGCAGGTGGCGTCGATGGTGGCGAGCCTGCCGCGCCGTGCCTCCTCGTGCACCGCGGGCGCCACGCCGTGCGCGGAGAAGATGACGATCTCCCCCTCGGGCACCTCCTCCGTCTCCTCGACGAAGATCGCGCCCTTTTTCTCCAGCGTTCTGACCACGTATTTGTTGTGCACGATCTCGTGGCGGACATAGATCGGCGCACCGTACTGCTCAAGTGCTTGTTCGACGGCGATCACGGCTCGGTCCACGCCGGCGCAGTAACCGCGCGGCGCGGCGAGCAGGACCCGGCGCGAGGGCGATGCAGTCATGCGGCCATCGTACGGGGGGCGGCCTCCGCGCGTGGCCCGGTCCGCTCCACGGACAAAGCGCCCGGATACGGCAAGCTGAGAACCATGCCCGGAGCCCACAGCCGCTCGGCGGCCCTCGACCGCCTGAAGCACAGCGTCGGCGGCGACGTACACGGCAGCCTGCGCCGCAGCCTCACCCTCCGCGACCTGATCGTCTACGGTCTGCTCTTCATCGCGCCGATGGCGCCCGTCGGCATCTACGGGACGCTGGACGCGCGCAGCCACGGCGTGGTCCCGCTGGTCTACGTGATCGCCACCGTCGCCATGTCCTTCACGGCCTACTCGTACGCGCGGATGGTGCACGCCGTGCCGCAGGCCGGATCCGTCTACGCGTACGCGCGCGCCGGGCTCGGCGACGGGGTGGGCTTCGTCGCGGGCTGGATGATGA
This sequence comes from Streptomyces boncukensis, assembly GCF_011045075.1. Classification (GTDB taxonomy): domain Bacteria; phylum Actinomycetota; class Actinomycetes; order Streptomycetales; family Streptomycetaceae; genus Streptomyces; species Streptomyces boncukensis. Next base: position 3,392 of record NZ_JAAKZZ010000320.1, on the reverse strand, counting down.
TGCTGGACTACCTGCTGATCCCGGCGGTGGCCTACCTCTTCTCCGGGATCGCGATGGAGCAGCTGGTCCCGGAGGTGGACCGGTGGGTGTGGACGGCGCTGGCGGTGCTGATCTCGACCGCGCTGAACCTCTCCGGGGTGCACCGGGCCGCCGTCGTCGGCTTCGCCATCCTGGTGCTGGAGATCGCGGTGCTGCTGGTCTTCGTCGGCGCCGCCGTCGTGGTGCTCATCCAGGACGGGGCCGCGCGCGGCTGGCTGACGCCGCTGACGGGGGACCGGGACTTCTCGATGGCCGCCGTGCTCGGCGCGGTCTCGGTGGCCGTCCTCTCCTTCCTCGGCTTCGACGCCATCGCCAACTTCGCCGAGGAGGCCATGCGGGGCCGGGGGCCGGGGCACGGCGGCCCCTCGCTGGTCGCCAGGGCCCTGGTGTGGTGCCTGATCGCAGCGGGCGCGCTGTTCCTCGTCCAGACGTATCTGGCGGCGCTGCTGTCCGAGGACTCCTCGCGCAAGCTCGCCGACGACCCGGCCTCGCAGGGCGCCGCCTTCTACACGGCCGTCAACGCGTCGGTCGGCGAGTGGCTGGAGAAGCTGATCGCCGCCAGCAAGGCGATCGGTGCCGCGTTCGCCGCGCTGGCCGGACAGGCGGCGGCGGGCCGGCTGCTGTACGCGATGGCGCGGGACGGGCGGCTGCCCAGGACCCTCTCCCGGGTGCACCGGGGCACCGGGGTGCCGCGCCGCACGGTGCTGCTGACCGCCGTGCTGACGCTCTGCGCCGCCGTCTGGGCGGCCCAGACGGCGGACGGCCTGGACCGGCTGGTGTCCATCGTCGACATGGGCGCGCTGACGGCGTTCTGCCTGCTGCATCTGTCGGTGGTCGGCTACTACGGGCTCCGCCGGGGCGGTACGGAGCACTCGGTGAGCGTGCTGCGCGACTGGGCGGTCCCGCTGGTGGGCCTGGGCATCATGATCGCGGTGATCGTCACCGCGAACGAGGAGGCCCACCGGGTGGGCCTCACCTGGCTGGTGGCCGGCCTGGTGGTGGCCTACGTCCTGCACCGCAAGGACCGGCTGCGGGGGTGAGCCGCAGCCCGGCGGCACCGGCGATGTCCGAGCGAGCTCTTAGCCTTGCTGCATGGCGCTCACCACATCCGCGGAGACCCCCATCCCCGTGTCCGAGGTCTCCCGCCTCATCCGGGGCTGGATCGACCGGCTCGGAGCCGTCTGGGTGGAGGGACAGGTCATCCAGCTCTCGCCGCGCCCCGGCGCCGGCATGGTCTTCCTCACCCTGCGCGACCCCTCCCGGGACGTCTCGATCAGCGTCACCTGCTTCCGCCAGGTGTACGACCAGGTCAAGGACGTCCTCACGGAGGGCGCCCGGGTGGTCGTGCACGCCAAGCCGGAGTGGTACGAGAAGGCGGGCCGGCTCTCGCTGCGCGCCGCGGAGATCCGTCCGGTCGGCGTCGGCGAGCTGCTGGCCCGGCTGGAGCGGCTCAAGCGGGCGCTGGCCGCGGAGGGCCTGTTCGCGGCCGAGCGGAAGAAGCGCCTCCCCTTCCTTCCGCACCGGATAGGGCTGATCACCGGCCGCGCCTCGGACGCCGAGCGGGATGTGCTGCACACCGCCCGCGAGCGCTGGCCCGCGGTCCGCTTCGAGGTGCGCAACACGGCGGTGCAGGGGGCGTATGCCGTACCGCAGATCATCGACGCGCTGCGCGAGCTGGACGCCCGCGGGGACGTGGACGTGGTCATCATCACCCGGGGCGGCGGCGGGATGGAGGACCTGCTGCCGTTCTCCGACGAACGGCTGGTGCGGGCCGTCGCCGCCGCCCGCACCCCCGTCGTCTCGGCGATCGGGCACGAGGCGGACCAGCCGCTCCTGGACCTGGTCGCCGATCTGCGCTCGCGCACGCCCACGCACGCCGCGAAGGACACCGTGCCGGACGTCGGCGAGGAGCACGAGCGGGTGCGGGTGCTGCGCGAGCGCGCCTGGCGGGTGGTCACGGGGCTGCTGGAGCGGGAGGAGCGCGGGCTGGAGGCCGTGCTGAGCCGTCCGGTGATGGCGGACCCGCACGCGATGGTGGAGCGCCGCGAGGAGGAGGTCGCGGACGCGCTGGACCGCGCCCGGCGGGTGCTCGCACACCGGCTGGACCGCGCCGAGGACGAGCTGGCGCACACCCGCGCCCGGGTCGTCGCCCTCTCCCCCGCCGCGACCCTGAAGCGCGGATACGCGGTGCTGCAGCGCGGCGACGGCGCGGTGGTGCGGGACGCCGAGGAGGTCGCGGAGGGCGACGAGCTGCGCGCCCGGGTGGCGCACGGGGAGTTCGAGGTGACCGTCACACCCCCCGCATAGGCTGGGCGTATGACGACGACGGAGACGCCGGGCGGGACGGAGGAGTCCGCGCTGAGCTACGAGCAGGCGCGGGCGGAGCTGATCGAGGTCGTCCAGCGGCTGGAGGCGGGCGGCGCCACGCTGGAGGAGTCCCTGGCGCTGTGGGAGCGCGGCGAGGAGCTGGCCGGGATCTGCCGCGAGTGGCTGGAGGGCGCGCGGGCCCGGCTGGACGCGGTGCTGGACGAGGACGCGGAGGACACGGACGAGGACAACGACGACGACGCGGACAACGACGACGCGGAGGCGGACGACGAGGACGGCGCGGGGCACGGAGCGGGCTGACCGGCCGCCGGGCGGTGCGCGGAATAGCCGAGCCTTGGTTTAACGTTGAACAAGTAGTCGTACACTCGACCTACTGCTCAGCGCACACCCGTACGAAAAGGCAAGGCACCGCACCATGGCTCTGGTCCTCGACCCCACCGCACAGGATCTCCTCTTCCGCGAGGCCCGCACGGCCAACTCCTTCACCGACGAACCGGTGACCGAAGAGCAGGTACAGGCGATATACGACCTGGTCAAGTACGGTCCGACGGCCTACAACCAGTCGCCGCTCCGGGTCACCCTCCTCCGCTCCCCCGAGGCCCGCGAGCGCCTCGTGGCGCATATGGCCGGGCCGAACCAGCCCAAGACCCGCACCGCGCCGCTCACCGCGATCCTCTCCGCGGAAACCGACTTCCACGAGCGGCTGCCCGAGCTGTTCCCGCAGGTCCCGCAGCTCAAGGACGCCGTCTTCGGCGACCCGTCGGCCCGTGAGTCCGCCGGCACCTTCAACGCGGCGCTGCAGGCGGGCTACTTCATCGTCGGCATCCGCGCCGCGGGGCTCGCCGCCGGCCCGATGACGGGGTTCGACGCGGCGGGGCTGAACAAGGAGTTCTTCGCCGACAGCGGCCAGCGGGCCCTCATGGTGGTCAACATAGGCAAGCCGGGCCCCGACGCCTACCGGCCGCGCAACCCGCGGCTGGCCTTCGAGGACGCGGTCACCACGCTCTGACGCGCGTCCGGGGGCC
>NZ_JAAKZZ010000031.1 GCF_011045075.1 Streptomyces boncukensis | reverse complement strand
CCGGCGGCCCCCGCGGCTCCGGCTGCGGCAACGCCGGCGGCCCCCGCCGCCCCCGCCCCGGCGGGCGGCGGCGAGTCCGAGGGCGCGTATGTCACCCCGCTGGTCCGCAAGCTGGCGGCGGAGCAGGGCGTGAACCTGTCCGCGGTCAAGGGCACCGGCGTCGGCGGCCGGATCCGCAAGCAGGACGTCGTCGCGGCCGCTGAGGCCGCCAAGGCGCAGGCCCCGGCGGCTGCCGCCCCGGCCGCCTCCGCGGCGCCGAAGACGCCCAAGCTGGAGGCGTCGCCGCTGCGCGGCCAGACCGTCAAGATGCCGCGCATCCGCAAGGTCATCGCCGACAACATGATGAAGGCGCTGCACAGCCAGGCGCAGCTGTCCACGGTCGTCGAGGTCGACGTCACCCGCATCATGCAGCTGCGGGCGCGCGCGAAGGAGTCCTTCGCGGCCCGCGAGGGCGTCAAGCTCTCCCCGATGCCGTTCTTCGTGCAGGCGGCGGCCGAGGCGCTGAAGGCGCACCCGGCGGTCAACGCCCGGCTGAACGACGACGGCACCATCACGTACCACGACGTGGAGAACGTCGGTATCGCGGTGGACTCGGAGAAGGGCCTGATGGTCCCGGTCATCAAGGAGGCCGGGAACCTCAACCTCGCGGGCATCGCCCGGAAGACCGCCGAGCTGGCCACGAAGGTCCGCGAGGGCGGGCTGGGCCCGGACGACATGTCGGGCGGCACGTTCACGATCAGCAACACCGGCTCGCGCGGTGCGCTGTTCGACACGATCATCGTGAACTACCCGCAGGTCGCCGAGCTGGGCATCGGTGCCACCGTGCGCCGCCCGATGGTGATCAACCACCCGGATCTGGGCGAGACGATCGCCATCCGCGACATGGTCTATCTGACCCTGTCGTACGACCACCAGCTGGTGGACGGCGCGGACGCGGCCCGCTATCTGAACGACGTCAAGGCCCGTCTGGAGGCCGGCGAGTTCGAGGGCGAACTGGGCCTGTAGGCCAGGACAGGGGCGCCTCTGCGGGGGCGCCCTCCCCGGCCGGGTGGACCGTCTGCTCCATCCGGCCGAACCGCCCGGCGAGTCTGCCGGGCGGTTTTTCGTACTTATTTGTTCGTGGAGCCATGACATGGCTGACACGACATCCGTGGCTCGGCACGGCCACCGCGGCCCTCGCCCTCGGCACCGCCCTCGCGGCCTGCGGCGAGGGCGGGCCCGGCACCCGCGCCCACGAGCGCCGGGCGGCCCAGGAGAGCGACGCCCGCACCTCGCACTCCCCCTCTCCCGCCACCGGCCGGACCCCCCGCGGCTTCTCCCTGCTCGCCACCGGCGACCTGCTCGTGCACGACTCGATCATCCGGCAGGCCAGAGCCGACGCGGCGGCCGGCGGCAGCGGCTCCGGCTACGACTTCCGCCGGATGCTCGCGGCCGCGAAACCGCTCGCGACCCGCGCCGATCTGGCGATCTGCCATATGGAGACCGTCTACGGCCGCTCCGGCGGCCCCTTCAGCGGCTATCCGCTCTTCCGGACCCCGCCGCAGCTCGCCGCCTCGGTCCGGGACACCGGCTACGACTCCTGCTCCACCGCCTCCAACCACACCCTGGACGCCGGGAGCGCGGGCGTGGGCCGCACGCTCGCCGCGATGGACCGGGCCGGGCTGCGGCACGCGGGCTCGGCGCGCTCGCGGGCCGAGGCGTCCCGGATCACCCGGCTGCGCGCGGGCGGCGCCCGGGTCGCACAGCTCGCGTACACCTACGGCACCAACGGCATCCCGCTCCCCCGGGGCAAGCCGTGGACCGTCGATCTCATCGACCCGCGGCGCGTCGTCGCCGACGCGCGCGCCGCCCGGCGGGCCGGGGCCGACGTCGTCGTGGTCAGCCTGCACTGGGGCACCGAGTGGCAGCAGGCGCCGGACAAGCTGCAGCGCGCCCTCGCCCGGCGGCTGACGGCGGCACGCAGCGGCGGACGCCGCGCCATCGACCTGATCATCGGCACCCACGCGCACGTCCCGCAGGCGTACGAGAAGGTCAACGGGACGTGGGTGGTCTACGGCATGGGCGACCAGATCGCGGGGAAGATGAACGACCCGCGCGGCACGATGGGTTCGGCGGCCCGCTTCACGTTCGCGCCGCCCACGGCGCGGGGCGGCACCTGGACGGTGCGCAGCGCCGAGTTCGTCCCGTTCCTGATGGAGACCTCGCCCCGGCACACGCTGGTCAACCTGGCCAGGTCGGCGCGTACGGACCCGGCGCACCGCCGCGCGTACGACACGGTCCGGCGGGCCGTGCTCAGCAGGGGCGCGGCGGAGGACGGACTGCGTATGGGACGGTGACCGGAGTCTCACCCTACGCAGTGGCACCGCGTGCCGTACCGGGCCGTATCGTCTAGGGCACCGTCGCCGCACAAGGAGCGCCCATGATTCCGGCCGTCGTCCACTCACTCCGTGAGCAGATCCGCGAGCACATCGTGGAGGGCATCGTGAGCGGGCGCTGGAAGCCCGGCGAGCGGATCGTGGAGCGGCGGATCGCGGTCGAGCTGGAGGTCAGCCAGACCCCGGTGCGGGAGGCGCTGCGGGAGCTGGAGGCGCTGCGCCTGATCGAGTCGGCCCCGAACAAGGGCGTGCGGGTGCGGGAGCTGACCCGTGCCGAGCTGGAGGAGATCTATCCGGTGCGGGCCGGGCTCGAACAGATCGCCGCCGAGCTGGCTGCGCCCCGGCTGGCCGCGGACGTCTCGGCGCTGCGCCCGCATGTGGAGGCGCTGTACGAGGCGGACCGGCTGGGGCATGGCGAGTCCCAGGTCCGGCACACGGTGGCCTTCCACCGGGAGCTGGTGCGGGCGTCGGGGAACAGCGTGCTGCTGCACACCTGGGAGGGGCTGGGCATCGAGGTGTGGACGGCGCTGTCGATCCGGTGGCTGGGCACCGTGCAGCAGTCGTACGCGGAGGAGCACGAGGCGGTGCTGCGCGCCTTTCAGCGGAGTGACCCCGATATCGGGGTGCTGGTCAAGCAGCATGTTCTGGGCTGCGCCCCGGCGCCGCGCTGACCCTGTTCGGCGGGCCCGCGCCCGGGGGCCACCCTCTGGCACCGCGTGCCCTGATTCCGGGCACTGGATGCCGAGTTTTGCCGAGTGGCGGATTTTACTCGGACGACCTTTGATCGATCATCGATCACGAGCGTAAAGTCCCTTCGTTGGGTCCCCTGTCCTGCCCTGTCAGGGATCCCGGGAATCCGGGATGCAACCCACCGCACAACTGCCCGCCCGTCCGGAAGGTGGCCACCATGCCCGATGCCGTACGCCCGCCGCGCCCCAGTGAGCTGGACCAGCTCCCGGACCGCGACCCCCAGGAGACCGCCGAGTGGCGCGAGTCGCTGGACGCCGCCACCGCCCATGCGGGCGGGGAGCGGGCCGCGTATCTGCTGCGCCGCACGGTCGAGCACGCCCAGCACACCGGGCTGCCCGTCGCCGGACCGCTGGAGACGGACTACGTCAACACCATCCCGACCTCCGCCGAGCCCGCCTTCCCGGGCGACGAGGCGATGGAGTCCCGGATCACCGCCTGGAACCGCTGGAACGCCGCCGCCATGGTCACCCGCGGCAGCCGCTACGGCCTCGGCGGGCACATAGCGACCTTCGCCTCGGCCGCCTGGCTCTACGAGACCGGCTTCCAGCACTTCTTCCGGGGCAAGGAGGGAGCGGGCAGCGGCGACCAGCTGTACCTCCAGGGCCACGCCTCCCCCGGCATCTACGCCCGCGCCTTCCTCGACGGCCGGCTCACCGAGGGGCACCTCGACCGCTTCCGGCAGGAGGCGGGGGGCGACGGGCTGCCGTCGTACCCGCACCCGCGGCGCCTCCCCTGGCTGTGGGAGTTCCCCACCGTCTCCATGGGCCTGGGCCCGCTCTCCGCGATCTACCAGGCGCGGTTCAACCGCTACCTCACGCACCGCGGGATCAAGGACACCTCCGGTTCCCATGTGTGGGCGTTCCTCGGCGACGGGGAGATGGACGAGCCCGAGTCGACCGCCGCACTCGCCCTCGCCGGGCGCGAGCAGCTCGACAACCTCACCTTCGTCGTCAACTGCAATCTGCAGCGGCTGGACGGCCCGGTGCGCGCGAACTTCAAGATCGTGCAGGAGCTGGAGTCCCAGTTCCGCGCCGCCGGCTGGAACGTGGTCAAGTCGCTGTGGGGCGCCGCCTGGGACGAGCTGCTCGCGCTCGACACCACCGGCGCGCTGGTGCGCCGGCTGGGCGAGGTGCCGGACGCCCAGTTCCAGACGTACGCGACCCGCGACGCCGGCTACATCCGCGAGCACTTCTTCGGCGCCTCGCCCGCGCTCGCCGAGCTGGGCAGGCTGGTGAGCGACGCCAGGATCACCGAGCTCTTCACGGCCTCGCGGGCCGGCCACGAGCCCCGCAAGGTCTACGCGGCCTACCGCGCGGCCGTGGAGCACAAGGGCGCGCCGACCGTGATCCTGGCCCAGACGGTGAAGGGCTGGACGCTGGGCTCCGGCTTCGAGTCGCGCAACGCGAACCACCAGATGAAGAAGCTCACCGGCAAGGAGTTCCGCGCCATGCGGGACCTGCTGGAGCTGCCCATCCCGGACAGCGCGCTGAACGACGAGCTGGTCCCGTACGCCCACCCGGGAGCGGACTCGCCCGAGGCGCGCTACCTCCAGGAGCGGCGCGCGGCCCTCGGCGGCCCGGCGCCGGCCCGCAAGGTCCACCCGGTCGGCCTGCCCGCCCCCGCCGACAAGCCGTTCGACGTGCTGAAGAAGGGGTCGGGCTCCCAGGAGATCGCCACCACCATGGCGTTCGTCCGGCTGGTCAAGGACCTGATGCGGGAGAAGGAGACCGGCAGGCGCTGGGTGCCGATCGTCCCCGACGAGGCGCGCACCTTCGGCATGGAGTCGCTCTTCCCCTCCGCCGGGATGTACTCGCCGCTCGGCCAGACCTACGACCCGGTCGACCGCGACCAGCTCCTGTACTACAAGGAGGCCGCGGACGGCCAGGTCCTCAACGAGGGCATCACCGAGGCGGGTTCGCTGGCCGACTTCACGGCGGCGGCGACGTCGTACGCGACGCACGGCGAGCCGATGATCCCGTTCTACATCTTCTACTCGATGTTCGGGTTCCAGCGGACCGGCGACCAGTTCTGGGCGCTGGCCGACCAGTTGGGGCGCGGCTTCGTCATCGGCGCGACCGCGGGCCGCACCACGATGACGGGCGAGGGCACCCAGCACGCCGACGGCCACTCGCACCTGCTGGCCTCCACCAACCCGGCGGTCGTCGCCTACGACCCGGCCTTCGCGTACGAGGTCGGGGTGATCGTCAAGGACGGCCTGCGCCGGATGTACGGCCCGGACGCGGACCAGCAGGAGAACATCTTCTACTACCTGACGGTCTACAACGAGACCAAGGTCCAGCCGCCCATGCCGGACGGCGAGGGCGTCGAGGAGGGCATCCTCAAGGGCCTCTACCGCTTCCGCGCGGCGGCCCCCGATGCGGACGCCCCGCGCATCCAGCTGCTGGCCTCCGGCACGGCGATCCACTGGGTCCTCCAGGCCCAGCAGATCCTCGCCGAGCAGTGGGGCGTGGCCGCCGACGTGTGGTCCGCGCCGTCCTGGACGGAGCTGCGGCGCGAGGCGATGGAGTGCGACGCGGCGGCGCTCCGCGGCGAGCAGCGCGTCCCGTATGTCACCCGGGCGCTGTCCGGCGCACCGGGCCCCGTCCTCGCGGTGAGCGACTGGATGCGCCAGGTCCCCGACCAGATCAGCCAGTGGGTCGAGCAGGACTGGTCCTCGCTGGGCACGGACGGCTTCGGCATCTCCGACACCCGCGAGGCGGCCCGCCGCTACTTCGGCGTCGACGCCGAGTCCGTCGTGGTGGCGGCCCTGGCCCAACTGGCCCGCCGCGGCGAGGTCAAGCCGGACGCGGTCCGGCGGGCCGCGGAGGCGTACGGCCTGGCCTGACCCCGCAGCAGACCGGCGGTGCCGGACTCCCCGCAGTGGTGCGGGGCGTCCGGCACCGCCGGTCTTCGCCTGCGGACGGTCAGCTCTCGTTCGGCTCCTCCGGATGGCGGCGGAGGTTGACGACGGCGGCGACCAGGCCGCCCCAGACGATGACGATGGCCGCGACCATCATGATGACGGCACCGGTGGACATCAGTGGGCCTCCTTGTCCAGGCTGGTCGGTTCGGCGGTGTCCAGGTCCGTCCCGGACTGCCGGGTCGGGCCGCCCGGCCAGGGGATGAGAGAGATCACGACGCCGATGAGGAGCGCGCCGGCGGCCACGGCCCAGCCCGACCAGAACAGGAACTCGGTGGAGTATCCCGAGTAGTTCTCGTCGAACTCGTCACGCAGGCTGTCCACCATCATCCAGCCCAGCACCACCGGGGTGATGACGGCGAGGCAGATCTTCCACCACTGGCCCAGCCGGAAGGCGGAGCTGGCGTTCGCGTGCGACTGGAACGGATCCAGGCTCCGCCACCAGCCCACGCGGTTGTAGGCGGCCATCCACAGGCGGGTGACGACGATCAGGAACACCAGCGCGGCCATCGCGATGCCGTACTGGTTGATGAAGTGGTCGCTGGCGTCGAGGATCGACAGGCCCGCGTCCGTCGGGAAGATGACGAGCGAGACGACGGCGGTGATGCCGCCGACCACCAGCACGGCCGGCAGCCGGCGCATCCCGGTGCGGTCCTGCACCGAGGAGATGACGACCTGCACGATGCTGATGAGCGAGGTCAGACCCGCGACCGTCAGCGAGCCGAAGAACAGCACGCCGAAGAACGGGCCGCCCGGCATCTCCGAGATGATGGCGGGGAAGACCACGAACGCCAGGCCCACGCCGCCGTTGACGACCTCGTCGACGGCCACGCCCTGCGCCTGGGCCATGAAGCCGAGCGTCGAGAACACCCCGATGCCCGCCAGGATCTCGAACGAGCTGTTGGCGAAGCCCGCGACCAGCGCCGAGTTCGACAGGTCGGCCCGCCGCCCCAGATAGGAGGCGTAGGTGACCATGATGCCGAAGCCGATGGAGAGCGAGAAGAAGATCTGCCCGTAGGCCGCGACCCACACGCTGCCGTTGCCCAGCGCCCCCCAGTCCGGCGAGAAGAACGCGTCGAGGCCCTCGGCGGCGCCGTCCAGGGTGACGGCGCGGATCACCAGCGCCAGGAAGAAGACCAGCAGCAGCGGCATGAAGATCTTGTTCGCCCGCTCGATGCCGCGCCGCACCCCGAGGGCGAGGATGACCAGGACGACCGCCCACACGATGAGCAGCGGCCAGAAGACCCCGCCGACCCAGCTGGAGGGCATGCCCGGGTCGCTGGCGTGCAGGAAGTCCCCGCTGAAGAACTTGTCCGGGTCCTTGCCCCAGTCCTTGTCGAAGGAGAAGCCCGTGTAGCGCACGGCCCAGGCGACGATGGTGGCGTAGTACGTCGCGATGACGAAGGAGATGGCGACCTGCCACCAGCCGATGGCCTCGGCGGGCCGTGTGATCTGGCGGAAGGCGGCCGGGGGCGACTGGCGGTACTTCCTGCCCACGGTGTATTCGAGGATGAGCAGCGGGAGTCCCGCGGTGAGGAGCGCGATCAGATACGGCAGGAGGAAGGCCCCGCCGCCGTTGTCGTACGCCTCGGCCGGGAAGCGCCAGATGTTCCCCAGGCCGACGGCGGATCCGATCGCGGCCAGCAGGAAGCCCGTTCTGGAGCCCCACTGCTCACGATGTTCCTGTGACATATCCCGTTCCTAAGTAGGTGCAGAGCTTACGGAACGTTAGCAGTGGTCCAGGACACACCGGCAGAATGTTTGCCATGCGAGCTTCCCGCCTGATCAAGATGGTCCTCCTCCTGCAGGCCCGCCGCGCCATGACGGCCGCCGAACTGGCGGCTGAGCTGGAGGTTTCCGAGCGCACGGTCGCCCGGGACGTGCTCGCGCTCTCCGAGGCCGGAGTTCCCGTGTACGCGGACCGGGGGCGCACCGGTGGCTATCGGTTGATTGGTGGCTACCGTACGCGACTGACCGGGATGGGCCGCAGCGAAGCCGAGGCGCTGTTCCTGTCCGGAGTGCCCTCAGCGCTGCGGGACATGGGCCTGGAGGACGCCGCGTCGGCGGCCCGGCTGAAGGTGTCGGCGGCGCTGGACCCCACGCTGCGGGACGTCCAGGACAGCACCGCGCAGCGCTTCCATCTGGACGCGCCGGGCTGGTGGAACGAGCCGGAGGCGCCGCCGCTGCTGCCCGAACTCGCCGACGCGGTGTGGTCGGACCGCCCGGTCACCGCGCACTACCGCCGGGGGGACGGCGAGGTGGAGCGGGAGCTGGAGCCGTACGGACTCGTGCTCAAGGCGGGCGTCTGGTACCTCGCGGCACGCGCCGAGGGGAACTGGCGGGTGTACCGGGTGGACCGGTTCGCGCGGGTGGTGCCGCGCGCCGAACACTTCGACCGGGAGCCGGACTTCGACCTGGCGGAGTTCTGGGCGGAGCGTGCGGCCGCGTTCGCCCGCTCGATCCTGCGCTCCGAGGCCACCCTGCGGCTGACCGAGGCGGGACGGAAGCGGCTCCCCCATGTGACGGACCGCGCCGCGGCGCAGGCGGCGCTGGACGCGGCGGGCGCCGCGGACGCGGCGGGACGGGTGACCGTCACCCTCCGGGTGGAGAACGACGAGGTGGCGTTCGGTCAGCTCTTCGGGCTGGGCCCGGAGTGCGAGGTCCTGGCGCCCGCGTCGCTGCGGGAGCGCTTCGCCGATGCGGCGCGGCGGACAGCGGCCCGCTACGCGTGAGCCGGGCCGTCCGCCGCAGCGGCCGGGCGCGCGGTTCCCCGGGGCCCGGGGTTTACCGGTACCCCGTCACATCCGCCGGCTTGCCCGCTTCCTGTACCTCCGCGATGTAGCGCCAGGCGTCCGGCGCCGAGCCGTCCGCGTCGGTGAAGCCGTACACCTGCGCCAGACCGCCGCTGGAGAGCGAGCGGCCGTTCCAGCGCGCGACGTCCGGGTCGGCGGCCAGCGCCGCCAGGGCGCGGCCGACGAAGACGGGCGACTCCGAGATCGCGAAGTGCGGGTCCTTCTCACACCCGTCCCGCCAGCGCTCCTCGGTCACCTCGAAGTAGGTGTCGAGCATGGCCTCCGAGCGGAGCCAGCCCGGGGTGAGGCAGACCGCCGTCGCCCCGTGGTCCGCCAGCTCCCTGGCGAGATTGCGGGCCATCCGCAGCGGCGCCGCCTTGGCGAGGTCGTAGTAGAAGGGCTCGCGGTAGTTCCGGCCGTTGAACTCCTCCGTCCCGTCCGTCACCTCCACCACCAGGCCGCCCGGCTCCCGGATCAGCAGCGGCAGCGCGTACCGGCTGGTGACCAGGTGCGACTCGATGCCGAGGCGCAGGATCCGCAGCCCCTTGTCCAGGTCGTGCTCCCAGAGCCTCCTGCCCCACTCGACGAGGTGGTCGCCGCCCCAGGCGTTGTTCACCAGGATGTCCAGGCGGCCCTGCTCGGCCTCGATCCGCGCGACGAGCGCGCGGACCTGCTCCTGGTCCAGATGGTCGGTGGGCGCCGCGATCCCCCGGCCGCCCGCTTCGGTCACCAGTTCGGCGGTCCCCTCGATGGTCTCGGTGGACCGGCCGACCTCGCTCACCCGGTCCCGGGTGGTGCGTCCGGTGGCGTAGACCGTGGCGCCCGCCCGGCCCAGCTCCACCGCCATCGCCCGCCCCGAGCCCCGGGTCGCCCCGGCGACCAGGGCGATCCGGCCCGCCAGCGGTCGTGCTTCGCTCACGTGTGCGTCCTCCTCGTGTCGTACTGTCGCGCCGTGCTGTCGGTCGTACGGGTTCCACGCTGGCAGCCAATCCGGACAGCCTGTGTCGGCATTGCCCACAGATCCCGGACCCCTTCCGACCGCCTCCACCCGCGCGTCGCGCACGGGCTCACGCGCCCCGCGCATAACGACACAGCCGCATCTGGCGCACTCCGGGTGCGTCCCCGGGCCGCAGGCCGGATGCTGAAAGGCGTGATGGACGAGATGGAGTTCTGGGAGCTGATCGATTCCACCCGCGAGGCCGCCGAGGGCGACCCCGAGGAGCAGACGGATCTGATCGTCGAACGACTGGCCCAGCTCGATCCCGACGCCGTGACGTACTTCGCGCGGCACTTCGAGGCCCGGTACCGCCGCGCGTACCAGTGGGACCTGTGGGCCGCCGCCTGGATCCTGCTGGACGGCGCGAGCGATGACGCGTTCGACGCGTTCCGGTGCTGGCTGATCGGACAGGGCCGGGAGGTCTTCGAGGGCGCCGCGCACGACGCGGACGCGCTCGCCGAGCTGCTGCCCGACTTCGACCCGGAGCTGGACGGGGACGCGGAGGACCTCGGCTATGCGGCGGACGAGGCGTACGACCAGCTCACCGGCGTCCCGCTGCCCGACCTGGGACTGCCGGAGGGCCCGGCCGACCCGGAGGGCGTCCCGCTGGACATGGAGGACACCGAGGCGCTGGCCGAACGCCTGCCGAAGCTGTGGGAGCGGTTCGGGGGCCGGTAGCGCCCCGCCCTCACTTCGGGCGGGCCGCGTCCAGGAACTCCAGCGTCTGCCACTCCTCCGCCGTGAACTGCTCGCCGAGCCCCCGCTCCACCCGGACGGCGCGCTCGTCCGCTTCGGCCGGCACCTCCCGCCCGCGCTCGGTGCGACGCTGCGCACGGTCAAGGATGTGGGCTTTTGTGGCTCTGCCGAGGCGTTGACGACGCTCCAGCAGTACCGCAAGGGCGAGTCCGGCCTGGTCGAGTGGGACGGCGTCTTCTATCTGACCGCCACGTGCGAGGCGCCCGAGGCGGAGCAGTACGAGCCCGGGCAGTTCATCGGCGTGGATCCCGGGATCGAGAACATCGCCGTCCCGTCCACCGGCTACCAGGCTGCCGGACGCGGCCTCGACCGGTACCGCAAGCGGCGGCTGAAGGCCCGTGCCCGCCGCGAGGCGCGGCACGTCAAGAACACCAGCCACGTCATCTCCAAGACGATCGTGACCGAGCATCCGGCAGAGGGCACGGCTCCGCAAGCCCCAACGGGTCACACTCCCTTTGCCGGTTGTGCGGCGTCGTCGCGCAGGCCGACCGGAACGCTTCCCGCGCCCTCGCCCACCGTGCCGTTGGGTGCTCGTCGAGGTAGAGCAGGGCCGCGTACTGCGGGGACGGTCAGCCCGACGGGCTTGAGCACCGCGCGCACCGAGCCACGCCCGCACGTCTTCACACCCGCACGCCTTCACACCGCCGCAACCGGCCACCCGGCAGGATGGCCCCATGCGTATCGCAGTCACCGGTTCGACCGGACTCATCGGTTCCGCACTCACCCGGTCGCTGAGGTCCGAGGGGCACGACGTCGTACGCCTCGTACGCCGTCCCGCCGCCGCGGCCGACGAGGTCGAGTGGTCCCCCAAGCGCCAGTACGTGGACACGGCCGGACTCGCGGGCTGCGAAGCCGTCGTCCATCTGGCGGGCGCCGGGGTGGGCGACCACCGCTGGACGGCGGCGTACAAGCGCGAGCTGCGGGACAGCCGCGTCCTCGGCACCGCCGGACTCGCCCGCGCGCTGGCCTCGCTGGACGCCCCGCCGCACACCCTGCTGGTCGGCACCGCCATCGGCTACTACGGCGACACCGGCGACCGCGCCGTCGACGAGTCGGCGGGCCCGGGGACCGGCTTCCTCGCCGAGCTGTGCCAGGAGTGGGAGGCGGCGGCCGGGCCCGCGCAGGAGGCGGGCATCCGCACGGTGTTCGGCCGAACCGGGCTGGTCGTCGCCCGGAAGGGCGGCGCATGGGGACGGCTGTTCCCGCTGTTCAAGCTGGGGCTCGGGGGGCGGCTGGGGAACGGGCGGCAGTACTGGAGCCCGATCGCGCTGCACGACCATGTGGCGGCGCTGCGCTTCCTGCTGGAGGAGGACGCGCCGGCGGGCCCGGTCAACCTGACGGGGCCCGAGCCGGTGACCAACGCGGAGGCGACGGCGGCGATGGGGCGGGTGCTGCGCCGCCCCACGGTGTGCGCGGTGCCCGCGCCGGCGCTGCGGGTGGCGCTGGGGGAGTTCGCGGGGGATGTGCTGGGCAGCCAGCGGGTGCTTCCGGCGCGGCTGCGGCAGGCGGGCTTCACGTTCGCGTTCCCGACGGTGGACGACGCGATCCGCGCCGCGCTGCGCTAGCTTCCGGGCTGCGCTGGGCAGGGGCTGCCCCTGCCTGTGCCTTGCAGGCTGCGGGTGCTCTGTCGCTGGTCGCGCAGTTCCCCGCGCCCCTGACGGGGCGCCCCGTCAGGGGCGCGGGGAACTGCGCGCGCAACCACGACCCAACCCGCGGACTGCGACGCACCGGCAGGGGCAGCCCCTGCCCAGAAACACCGGCAAGAGGACACGCAAGATCTCCGCCGCAGGGCACGGGTGCGATGCGCTCCGCCATGCGGGGTGCCCGGAACGCAAGGGAGCAACGGGTTCCGGTCCTGTGCGCCCGTGCGCGGGGACTGCGCGACTTATGGCGATCGCTCAACTCCGTAGAGTCGTCGACCGAGGAATTACGCGCCCCACTCGGGGCATCAGCATCGCAACCGCACCGCGTCGACGACGGGGAGGCACCGTGCTGATCAGCAGCGCACGCGCAGGCACCGGCCGCATGGAGGGCGCGGAGGGCGGTGAACCCGAGACGGTGGACGTCGTGATCGTCGGCGCCGGACTCGCGGGGCTCGCCGCCGCGCACCGTCTGCACGACGCGGGCCTGAGCGTCACTGTGCTGGAGTCCCGCACCCGCGTGGGCGGCAGGATGGCCACCGAGCGGATCGACGGCTTCCGCCTCGACCGCTCCCCCGGCCTGCTCAGCTTCGGTCCGGACGCGGACGGCTTCGGCGAGTTCCCGCCGCTGCGCGCGCTCGCGCTGCGGCCGTTCACACCGGGTGCCCTGCTGCACGCGGACGGGCGGACCCTGCGCGTCGGCGATCTGCGGCGGCAGCGGTCCGAGCCCTCCGACGCCCGCCGCCGGATACGCCCGCGCGGGACGGGCCGGAGCGGACCCCCGGGGCGGATCCGCACCCCCCGGCGCACGCGAGGCACAGGGGGCGCACTCACGGCCGCGCGCGCACTCACCGGGGCACGCAGCCGCGCCGACATGTCCGACGCGCTCGATCTGGCCCGGCTGCGCGGCGCGCTCGCCCGGTTCGCCGAACAGCCGCCGGAGGGCCTGCTGGCGCGACCGGAGCTGCCCGCCGCCAAGGCGCTCCCCGCGCGCGGCCTGCCGGCCCGCACGGTCGACTCGCTGATCCAGCCGCTGCTGACCGCGCTGCTGTCGGACCCGCAGCTGGTCACCTCCAGCCGGGTCGCGGACCTCACCCTGCACGGCTTCGCCCGGGGCGGGCTGTGCCTGCCCGCCGGGGGCCAGTCGGCGGTGCCCGAACTGCTGGCGGCGGCGCTGCCGCCGGGAACGGTGCGCACGGGGGCGCACGCCGTCTCGGTCAGCACGCACGCCGTGCGCACCGCCGAGCGGGGCACCTTCCCGTGCCGGGCCGTACTGGTGGCGACGGGGGCGCTCTCGGCGGCGCGGCTGCTGCCGGGACTGCGGACGCCCGACTTCCACCCGGTGACGGTGCTGCACCACATGGCGGACGAACCGCTCCCGCACGGCCCCTCGTTCGTGGTGGACGCGGTCGGCGCCGCGCGCGGCCCGCTCAGCCACACCTGGGTGACCTCCGCCGTCGACCCCTCGCGCGCGCTGCCGGGGCACACGCTGGTGACGTCCGTGGTGCTGGGCGCCGCGACGGCCGAACCCGCCGCGGCGCTGGACACGGCGGCCCGGCCGCAGCTGGCCGCGCTCTACGGCACCCGTACGGAGGGCTGGGAGCTGCTCGCCGCGTACCACAATCCGCGCGCCGTCCCGGCGATGCCGGCCCCGCACGACCCGCAGCGCCCGGTGCGGATGCTGGCCGGGCTCTACGTCTGCGGCGACCACCGCGACACCAGCACGGCGCGCGGCGCCCTCGCGTCCTCGCGGCGGGCCGTACGGGAGATCCTGCGCGACTTCGGGCAGGTGCCGCAGCGGGACGGGACGGGGGTGCCGGTGGCGGCCTGACGGGGGCGTCACCGACTCTCCCCGCTCCTGCCACAGCAGCCCCTCCAGAATCGAACACACTTCCAGAACTCCGGGATGACCAGCGGGTTTTGTCAGTGCCGACGGGTAGAATCGAACTAGTTCACTTCGGGATCACCGACGCTCTGGAGGAGGCTGTCGATGACCGCTGTCCACGCGCCGCAGCGCCCGCTGCCACAGATGTCCACCCTGCCGGTCCTGCCGAAGAAGCCGCTGCCGCCCGGCCGCCCGCGGGAGTGGTACGAGACCCACAACCGCCGGCTGAAGGCCATGCGGATCGCCATAGCCCTGCTCGACACGGGCGTCTACACCCCGGAGCAGGCGCACAACCGGCGCATCCGCACCGTGGCGGCCCGGATCGGCGTCCACCCCCCGTCCCTGACGACCTGCCGCCTGGTGCGCGCCCTGCTGCCATAGCGGAGCGCGCCGCGAACGCGACGTCGTAAAACCGCGAGCCGGCACCGCACCCGGAGCCATACGGTTCCCCTGCACGCACAGCACAGCACAGCACATCGGGGGAACCGTATGACCGGGGAAACGGCCGGGAAGACCGACAGGGCGGCGCTCGCCGCCGCGGGCGTCACCGTCGTCCTGTGGGCGTCGGCCTTCGTCTCCATCCGCAGCGCCGGGGCCCACTACGGCCCCGGCGCCCTCGCGCTCGGCAGGCTGCTGTCGGGCGCGGCGGTGCTCTGCGCCGTCCTCCTCGTCCGGCGCGAGGGCCTGCCGCCGCGGGCCGCCTGGCGGGGCATCGGGCTGTCCGGAGTGCTGTGGTTCGGCGCCTATATGGTCGCGCTGAACTGGGGCGAGCGGATGGTCGACGCGGGCACGGCCGCCATGGTCGTCAACGTCGGCCCGGTGCTGGTGGCGCTGCTGGGCGGCTGGCTGCTGCGGGAGGGGTTCCCGCCCCGGCTGCTCGCCGGGATCGCGGTGTCGTTCCTGGGCGCCGTGGTCGTCGGCCTGGCCACCTCCGGCGGGGGCGGCTCCGGGTCCCTGACGGGGCTGCTGCTGTGCCTGCTCGCCGCCGTGACGTACGCGAGCGGCGTGGTCAGCCAGAAGCCCGCGCTGCGCTACGCCTCCCCGCTGCAGGTGACCGCGTTCGGCTGCCTGATCGGCGCGGTGGCCTGCCTGCCGTTCAGCGGGCAGCTCGTCTCCCAGCTCGGTGACGCGCCGCCCGCCGCCACGGCCAACATGGTCTACCTCGGCGTCTTCCCCACCGCCCTCGCCTTCAGCACCTGGGCCTTCGCGCTGT
Source organism: Streptomyces boncukensis (assembly GCF_011045075.1). Taxonomy (GTDB): domain Bacteria; phylum Actinomycetota; class Actinomycetes; order Streptomycetales; family Streptomycetaceae; genus Streptomyces; species Streptomyces boncukensis. The sequence continues at coordinate 13,798 of NZ_JAAKZZ010000031.1, read as the reverse complement.
CCCGCACCACCGCCGGGCGGATGGGCGCCACGACCTATGTGGTGCCCGCGCTGGTGGTGGCGATGTCGTGGCTGGCGCTCGGCGAGGTCCCCGGGCCCCTCGCCCTGGCGGGCGGCGCCCTGTGCCTCGCGGGCGTCGCGGTGTCCCGGCTGCGCGGCCGGAGGGCACCGGCCCCCCGGCCGCTGCCGGCTCCGCCTGCCGGCCCCGGGGACGTCAGGGAACCGTCTGGAGTGCGGCGCTCCCGGTGACTCCCCCCGCCCTTGCGGGCAGCCGCGCCGCCGCCGTGCCCAGGCCCGCGGGGCCGTCGAAGGGCCAGTGGGCGCTGTGGTGGCGGCGCAGGTCCGCCTCCGCGTAGCGGCGCACCTGGCGGTGCCAGTTGAGGATGCCCGACATCCAGTGCTCCAGCTCGCGCACATAGCGGTCGAGCACCGCGCGCGCCGGCGCGTCCAGCCCGAAGTCGTCGCAGAGGACGGGGAACTCGGCGGCGGCCACGTGCAGGAACTGGCGCAGCCGGGAGTGCAGCAGATCGCCGACGACGGCGACGCCCGCCGGATAGTCGCAGTCGAAGAAGTTCTGCACGACGAGGACGCAGTTGTGGACCTCGCCCTCGAACTCGATCTCCTTCTGGTACGAGAAGAGGTCGTTGAGGAGGCAGGCGACATCGCAGGCGGCGTTCTCCAGGGACCGCACGGGACCGGAGGTGTAGACCTCGTCAGGGACGGCGTTGCCGTGGCCGATCCGGCACAGGCTCATGGTGAGCGAGGAGCCGAAGGTCAGACGGCGCATCTCCAGATAGTCCACCGGGTCCGGGATGCGGTTCAGCGCCTGGTTGTGCAGCTCCCAGAGCCAGGAGTTCACCATGACCTCGACGGCCTCGCGGAACCGGCGCCGCCCCGCCGGGGGCATCGCGCCGGCGGTGCGGGCCCACAGGTCGGCGAGCCCCCGCTCGAAGGGGTGCGCGGGGACGGCGGCCGGGGCGGCGCCGTCCACCGGCATGAACTGGCCGAGCCGCTCCGTCAGCGCCTTCGCGCCCGCCAGGTCGCGGGTGCGGCCGAAGCGCACCGGGTAGTAGTCGTCGCCCCAGGTGCCCCAGGCCAGCCACTGCGAACCCAGATCCAGCTCCTCCGCCGTGCCGTCCGGGTGCAGACCGGCGGCGCACAGCGGGAGGTCGTAGTCGCACAGCAGGGTCTCGTCCCAGAGCCGGCCGCCGGGCACGTCGGGCTGCGGCTCCAGCAGCCCCATGGCGTGCGCCCACGGGACGACCCGCTCCCGGGCGCCCGCCAGGTGCGGGTTCAGCCGCAGCGCGAAGGGGAGGTCGATGTCCGGGACCCGCGCGGGCCCGGTCCGCCGGTGCGGCACATGGGTGAACGTGCGGACGCGCTGCGCGTTCGTCCGGCGCGTGGTGCGGGCGAGGTCGGCGGCTGAGGTGCCGAGCCCGGCCGGGACGTACCCCGGGCCCGGGGCCGCCTCCGCCTGGACGCCGCCGCCGTTCATATAGCGGCTGGAGCGCATATGCCACTCGTGGCCGCCGGACTGCCAGTCCTGGAGGCCCTTGGCGTACGCGGTGACGTCGGCGCACTGCCGGGCGTCCAGCCCCTTCTCGGCGCACAGCGCGGGCACTTCGGTGAGCGCGGTGTGCTCGAACTGCTGGAGGCGGGAGGTGAGCAGGTCCCCCACGGCGTCGGCGGCCTCCTGGGTGGAGCAGTCCAGGAAGGTCTCCAGCACCAGCACGCCGTTGCTCAGCTCGCCCTCGTCACCGGTCTCGCGCTCGTACGAGAACAGGTCGTTGCGCAGGTGCACGGCGTCCGCGAAGGAGTCGCGCAGCACCTCCAGGGGCCGCTCGTGCGCGACGGCGGCCGGCACCTCCGCGTGCTCGGAGAACTCCACCAGCCCTGCCGACCAGGGCGCGCCCCCGACCTTGCGGCGCATCTCCACATACTCCACCGGGTTCGGCACCCGGCCGATGTTGATGTTGGACAGCTCCCACAGGGACTCGTTGAGCAGATTCTCCGTGCTGCGCGCGAAGCGGGCGCGCCAGGCGGGGGACATCGAGGGCACCGTGCGGGCCCACAGGTCCTTCAGCCCCGCCTCCACGGGGTTGCCGGGCTCGGGCACCTGCGCCGCGCCGCCCAGCGGCATGAAGGCCGGCAGCCGGTCGAGATACGCCTTGCCGCCGGCGCGGTCCTGGGTGCGCTTGAACACCTCCAGGAAGTGGTCGTCGAAGAAGAAGACCCACACATACCAGTCGGTGATCAGGGACAGGTCGGGGCCGGAGGCGTCGGGGTGGGTGTAGGCGCACAGCAGGGCGTAGTCGTGCGCGGCGAGGTCCCGCTCCTCCCAGACGCCGGAGCCCTCCAGCATCCCCATCTCGCGCGCCCACGCCGTGGAGTGGACACGGGCTTCCTCCAGATGGGGATTGAGCCGTGCGGGATACGGGACGTAGAAGTCGGGGAGCGTGAAGGGCTGTTGGGACATGCCCACAGCGATACCCACACCTCTCATTCCCCATCTCACCCGAAAGTGTGCTCTTCGGCTCGCGGGCCCGCGGCGGGGCGCCGGATCCGGCGTGATAGCTTGCCAGCGCCAGTCAACCCCGTCGAACGGGCCAGGGAATCCGGTGCGAATCCGGAACTGACGCGCAGCGGTGAGGGATGTGAGCGGCGGGCACAGGCCACTGGAGGAGCCCCTCCGGGAAGGCGTCCGGCGCGCAGAAGTCCCGAGTCCGAAGACCTGCTGGCACCTCCGTACCGGCTCCGGGCGGAGCAGGACGCCGGGCTCCGCGCATGGGCCTTGAGACGGAGAAGGAAACTGTGGTGGCCAAGAACCGCCGTACGGCCGCCTGGTGCGGCCTGCTCGCGCTGCTCGTCCTCGCATCCGGATGCGGGGGCCAGGACTCCGGAAAGGGCTCGGGCGACTCCGCCGCCGGATATCCGCGCACCCTGCACAACTGCGGGCGGAAGGTCACCGTGGAGCACCCGCCGCGCCGCGCCGTCTCACTGGACCAGGGCTCTTCCGAGATCCTGCTCGCACTCGGCCTCGGCGACCGGATGGCGGGCACCGGCACCTGGACCGACCCGGTGATGAAGGGCCTCGGCGAAGAGAACGCGAAGGTGCCGCGGCTCGCCGACGGCTACCCCGCCCTCGAACGCGTCCTCGACAAGGAGCCGGACCTGGTCACCGCCTCCTTCGCCGCCACGCTCGCCAAGGGCGCGGTGGCCCCGCGCGGGAAGTTCGAGAAGCTCGGGGTGCCCACGTACCTCTCCCCCGCCGACTGCGCCAAGGACAACACCACCGGCGGCGACGGCACCCGCGCCGAGCGGCTGGAGATGGCGGACGTGTACGGAGAGGTGCGGGACCTCGCCCGAGTGTTCGGCGTCGAGAAGCGGGGCGAGCGGCTCGTCGCCCGGCTGAAGAAGCGCATGAAGCAGGCCACCGAGGGCACGGACGCCTCCGGGACGACCGTCATGTACTGGTTCGCCAACTCCGAGTCGCCGTATCTGGCCGGATGCTGCGGGGCGCCCGGCATCATCACCCGGGCCGTCGGCGCGAAGAACGCGTTCGACGCCACCCACGACGAGTGGCCGCAGATCGGCTGGGAGAAAATCGCCGACCGCGACCCGGACGTCATCGTGCTGGGCGATCTGACCCGCAAGAACCAGACCGCCGAGACGGCCGCCGCGAAGATCAAGAAGCTGGAGTCCAACCCGGTCACCCGGCGGATGACGGCGGTGCGCAAGAAGCGCTACGTCCGGCTGCCCGGCGCCGCCATGAACCCGTCCATCCGCACCGTCGAGGGCGTCGAGCAGGTGGCCGAGGGGCTGCGCGGGTTCGGGCTCGCGAAGTGACGGCCTCCTCCGGCGCCGCCGCCCTCTCCGCCGTCGTCCGCGCCGGGCGCACCGGGCGCGGGGCCGCCGTCTACGGCGTCGTGGGGCTCGCCCTCCTCGCCCTGTCGATCGCGGCGGCGATCTCCATCGGGCAGGCGGGGATCGGGGTGCTCGACGTGTGGCGGGTGGTCGTCGAACGGCTCGGCGGCGCCGAGTCCGGACTGTCGCCGATCCGCGAGGGCATCGTGTGGGAGCTGCGGCTGCCGCGCGCCCTGCTGGCCGCCGTCTGCGGCGCGGGCCTCGCCCTGTGCGGCGCCGTGCTCCAGTCGCTGCTGCGCAACCCGCTCGCCGACCCCTTCGTGCTCGGCGTCTCCTCCGGCGCCTCGACGGGCGCCGTCTGCGTCGTCGTACTCGGCGTCGGCGGCGGGGCGCTCTCGCTGTCGGCGGGGGCCTTCGCGGGCGCCGTGCTCTCGTTCGGGCTGGTGCTGCTGCTCGCGCACACCTCCGGCGGTACGACGGACCGGGTGCTGCTGTCCGGCATCGCCGGTATGCAGTTCTTCTCGGCGCTGACCTCGCTGGTGGTGTTCCTCTCGGCGGACGCGAACCAGACCAAGGCCGTGCTGTTCTGGCTGCTCGGTTCGCTCGGCTCCGTCGGCTGGACGGAGGTCGCGCTGTGCTCGGCGGCCCTCGGCGCGGCCCTGGCCGTCTGTCTGGCGCGGGCCGGCGCACTGGACGCCTTCGCCTTCGGCCCGGAGGCCGCGGCGGCGCTCGGCGTCTCCGTCCAGCGGGTGCGGATGGCGCTGCTGCTGGTGACCGCGCTGGTCACCGCGGCGCTGGTGAGCGCGTCGGGCGCGATCGGCTTCGTGGGGCTGGTGCTGCCGCACGCGGCGCGCGCCGTCGTCGGCCCGGGGCACCGGCGGCTGCTGCCGGCCACGGCGCTGCTGGGCGCGGTGTTCCTGGTCTGGGCGGACACGGCGGCCCGTACGCTGCTGGCGCCGCGCGAACTGCCGGTGGGGGTCGCCACCGCGCTGGTGGGCGTGCCCGGTTTCGTCGTCCTGCTGCACCGGCGCCGGGGCGGCCTGGCGGGCGCCGGAGGTGGCGGCGTATGAGCCTGCGCGCGGAGCGGGTGGCCTGGCGGGCCGCCGGACGGCTGGTCCTGGACGGCGTCTCGCTGTGCCCCGAGCCGGGCACGACGGTCGGGCTGCTCGGCCCGAACGGCTCGGGCAAGTCCACGCTGCTGCGGCTGCTGGCCGGGGTCAGGCCCACCGCCTCCGGCGTGGTCACCCTCGACGGGGTGCCGCTGCCCGAGCTGGGCCGCAAGGCCGTCGCGCGCCGGGTGGCCGTGGTCGAGCAGCACGCCGAGACGGGCGCGGACCTGACGGTGCGGGACGTCGTACGGCTCGGACGGATCCCGCACCGCGGCGCGTGGTCGGCACCCGGCGCCGCCGACGAGGCCGCCGTGCGGGACGCACTGGAGCGCACCCGCCTGACCGAGCGCGCCGCGCAGTCCTGGCACACCCTCTCCGGCGGCGAGCGGCAGCGCGCGCAGATCGCCCGTGCGCTGGCCCAGCGGCCGAGCGAACTGCTGCTGGACGAGCCGACCAACCACCTCGACATCCAGCACCAGCTCGCCCTGCTCGCCCTTGTCGTCCGGACCCCGGTGACGAGCGTGATAGCGCTGCACGACCTGAACCTGGCGGCGATGTTCTGCGACCACGTGGCCGTGCTGCGGCACGGCCGGGTGGTGGCCGCCGGGGCGCCGGGTGCGGTGCTCACCGAGGAGCTGATCGGGGACGTGTACGGGGTGCGGTCCGTGGTGACGGCCGAGGGGCCCGGGGGACGCCCCTCGGTGCGGTTCCTGCCGGGCTGAGGCCCTCAGCCCTCCTCCGCGAGCGCGGCGATGAGCCGCTCGGCGGTCGCCAGATTGCAGCGGCCGAGATCGAGCAGCGGCTCGGTGAGGTGATCCGCACAGGAGGAGAGGTCGACGCGCAGCGAGGGCAGCAGCACGTCCGCCTCCCCCAGAGCGGTACGCAGCCGCCGGTACGCGTCCTCCGCCTCGCGGAGCTTCGTCATGGTCGTCCTCATCGCAGCACCCTTCTTCGGAGAGATCTTCACTTTCCGTGGTCCCAGCGTCGCCCTCCGGGCATAGTGGTGGGGAGGCAGCAGGGCTTGCAGGCGCAGTTGTCAAGGGCTGAGAGGCAAAAGATGGCGGCGGAGAAGGAAGTTGGCGCGAACGTCAGGGGCAACCCGCACGTGTCGACCCTGGCCTACTTCGGAACGGAGCTGCGGATCAAGCGGGAGGAGGCCGGACTCAGCCAGTCGATGCTGGCCACGCGCACGTTCTGCACCCACTCGCTGGTCTCCCGCATCGAGAGCGCGCAGCGGGTGCCGACGGAGGAGTTCACCCAGCGCTGCGACGAAGTGCTGGGCACGGGCGGCTTGTTCCTGCGGATGTGGCCCGTCATCATCCAGCACGCCTATCCGGACTGGTTCCGGCCGTTCGTGGGACTGGAGAAGGACGCGACCGAAGTCTGGGACTTCGAGAACCAGGTCGTGCCGGGGTTGTTGCAGACCGAGGAGTACGCGCGAGCCCTCTTCGCGGCGGCCCGGCTGCCGAACACGGACGAGCTGGTCGCCGCCCGCATGACCCGGCAGGACATCTTGGGACGGGACGACCGTGCGCGCCTGTGGGTCGTACTGGATGAAAACGTACTGCGGAGGGCCGTCGGCGGACCAACGCTCATGGCACGGCAGTTGAGGGAGATCGTAAGGGCGGCGGAGGACCAGCGCACCATCGTCCAGGTGATTCCGTACGAGGTGGGTGCGCACGCCAGCATGGATGGACCGTTCGTCGGGCTGACGCTGGATGAGGGCCCAGACGTCGTGTGCACGGAAGGCCGGATCCGTGGCACGATCATCGCCGCTTCCACTGATGTCGCCGAGTACAGTCACACTTATGATCTGCTGCGGGCAGACGCCCTCTCACCTCGGGCGTCACTCGACATGATTGCCGCGCGAGCGAAGGAGCTCTCCTCATGACCAGCGCGAGAAACCTGCCCTCCACGGCATGGCGCAAGAGCAGCTACAGCGGCCAAGGCGGCGGCAACTGCCTGGAAGCAGCTCTGCACTCCACGGAAGGGACCGTCCCCGTACGGGACTCCAAGAACCCGCACGGCCCCGCGCTCCTCATCCCGGCTGCCGCGTGGCAGGCGTTCGTCACCCGGGTGCGCGCGGGAGCCGTTGACAGCGCGGGTGTCACAGCCTGACCCGGACCGAGGCCGTGTCCTGCGGAGCTTGCCGGGCAGAAGCTGCCCCTTACTGCGCCGTGCGGGGTGCGGCTGGTGCCGTGGTCGCGCGCGCAGTTCCCCGCGCCCCTTCGGGGCGCACTCTGCGTGCCCCGTCAGGGGCGCGGGGAACTGCGCGACCAGCCACGGCCGCGCCGCAGCCCGCAACGCACGGGCCGGGGCAACCCCGACCCGGCAGCCCCGGCAGAGGGCAACCATGATCCGCAGGACACGCCCTACGCGTACTCCCCGGGTTGCGGCCCGGAACCCGCTGGTCGCAACCCCGGGTGGAGCGCGCACGGTGCGGCGCCGACCTACGCTGGCCCCATGATTCCCGGCGCGCGCTCCCGGTTCGGCACCCTCCGGCTCCCGCGCGGGCAGGCCGCGGACGCGGCGCTCGCGGGCGGCATGCTGGTCGTGGTGATGGTCGGCACCCTGCCCGCGCTGCTGGGAGAGCGCCGGGAGCCGTGGGCGACGACGGTGGTCGGCTGGGCGCTGATCGTCGTCGGCTGCGGCGCCCTCGCCTTCAGGCGCCGCCGTCCGGCGCCCATCGCGCTGCTGACCCTCGTCGTCAGCGGCGTGTACTACGTCACCAGCGCCTACGACGGCGTGCTGCTGATCGCGGTGGTCATCGCGCTCTACACGGTCGCCGCGAGCGGGCAGCTCGCCTCGGCCCTCGCCATCGCGTCACTGGCCGTGCTGAGCACCGGCGCGGGCACGATCGCCGGGAACGACGACGTCAACGGCGTCGCGCTGTTCATGCTCGCCGGGTGGCTGGTCGCCGTCGTCGCGCTCGGCTGGGCGCGGCACAGCAGGCTGGAGTACGCCCGGGAGGTGCAGCGGCACGCGGCGAGCGAGGAGCGGCTGCGGATCGCCCGCGAGCTGCACGACAGCATCGGCCACCACCTCTCTCTGATCAACGTGCAGGCAGCGGCGGCGCTGCGCCGCTGGCAGAAGGACCCCGAGCGCGGCGCTCAGGGCGCGGGGTCCGCGCTCGGCTCGGTCAAGGAGGCCAGCCGGGAGGCCCTGCGCGAACTGCGGGCGACGCTCGGCGCGCTGCGGGACAGCGGCGAGGCGGCCCCCACGGGCCCGGTGCCCGGCCTGGAGCGGATCGGCGAGCTCGTCGAGTCGGCGCGGCGGGCCGGGCTCGCAGCGCGTGTCCGCACCAGCGGCACGCCGGAGCCGCTCCCCGCAGCGGTGGACCGGGCCGGGTTCCGTATCGTCCAGGAGGCGCTCACCAATGTGAGCCGGCACGCGCACGCGACCGCCGCGACCGTCCATCTGGGGTACGGTCGCCGGGAGCTGACGCTGGAGATCGTGGACGACGGGCGGGGCTCGGCGCCGTCCGGGACCGGTACCGGCGCGTCCGGCAGCGGGATCAGCGGGATGCGCGAGCGGGCCCGCGCGCTGGGCGGCGACCTGACCGCGGAGCCCGGCGCGGGCGGCGGCTTCGCCGTACGGGCCCGGCTGCCGTACGAGAGGGACGGGATGGACGAGAGGGAGAGGGCCGCTTCATGATCAAGGTCCTGCTCGCCGACGACCAGCGCCTGGTGCGCGCGGGGTTCCGCTCGATCCTGGAGGACGAGGACGACTTCGCGGTGGTCGGCGAGGTGGGCGACGGCGCCGAGGCGGTGGCCGCGTGCCGCGAGCGGCGCCCCGACGTCGTCCTCATGGACATCCGGATGCCGGGTGTCGACGGGCTGGAGGCGGCCCGGCAGATCGCCGCCGACGAACAGCTCGCCGAGGTGCGGGTGGTCATCCTCACCACCTTCGACCTGGACGACTACGTGTATACGGCGCTGCGCGCGGGGGCCAGCGGCTTCCTGGTCAAGGACACCGAGCCGGAGGAGCTGGTGCACGCTGTACGGGTGGCGGCGCGGGGTGACGCGCTCATCAGCCCGGGGATCACCCGGCGGCTGATCGCGGAGTTCGCGGGCCGGGCGCGGACGCCCGAGCCCAGCCCCCGGCTCAACGCGCTGACCGAGCGGGAGCGGGAAGTGATGCGGCTGGTGGCCGCGGGGCTGACGAACGACGAGATCGCGGCGCGGCTCACGCTCAGTCCGGCCACGTCGAAGACGCATGTGAGCCGGATCATGACCAAGCTGGATGTGCGGGACCGCTCCCAACTGGTGATCCTCGCCTATGAGTCGGGCATGGTCAGCCCCGGGTGGCTGCAGAGCTGACCTGCTCGCGCAGGGCGCCGGGCACGCTCCTGGGCGCCCCCGCCTCCCCGCGCTGCCTCGTGTGCGGCGCCTCTCCCAAGCTCTCGGCTTCGCTCGAGCAGGGGTACCCCCATCGCACCCGTGCCCGGCGACGAGACAGCAACGGGCGGCCCCGGCCGGGCAGGCCCGCTTCAGGCGTCGATCACGAGGTCCTCCAGCGGTTTCGAGCAGCACAGCAGGATCTTGTTCCGGGCGATCTCGCGGGGGCGTATGCCCCCGTTGTGCTGCATGTCGACGGAGCCGGAGAGCAGGGGCGTCTTGCAGGTGCCGCACATGCCCTGGGCGCACGAGGCCGGCAGGTTGAGCCCGGCGCGGGCCGCCGCGGCGAGGAGCGCGGTGTCGGCGTCGCACTCGATCGTGCGCCCGCTGCGGGTGAACTCGACCTTGAAGCCGGCGCCGGGGGCGGCGGCCGGGGTGCCGAGGGACGTCTCGAAGGCGAAGCTCTCCTGGTGGTAGCGGTCCATGTCGAGGCCCGCGTCCGTCAGCATGGCCCGCGCGGCGGCCATATAGGGGGCGGGGCCGCAGACGAAGACCTCCCGTTCGAGGAAGTCCGGTGCGACCTGCCGGAGCATCTCGATCGTCAGCCGGCCGCGGTATCCGCCCCAGGGCTCGTAGGGGTGGTCGTCCTCGCAGACGTGGACCACCCGGATGTTCGGCGCGGTCGCGGCGATGAAGTCGAGCTCGCGGCGGAAGACGATGTCCTTCGGGGTGCGCGCGCTGTGCACGAACACCACGTCGGCAGGGTCGGCCAGGTCGTAGAGCGTCCTGGTCATCGCCATGGACGGGGTGACTCCGACGCCCCCGGACAGGAAGAGGTACCGGGGCGCCGGATGCCGGGCCGTGGAGAAGTCGCCGTGCGGGCCGTGCGCCCGCACGGTGTCGCCGGGCCTGAGGCGGTCGTGCATCCAGTTCGACACGCGTCCGCCGGGGATGCGCTTCACCGTGGTGGTGAGGAGGAAGGGGCGGGTGGGCGGCGAGGAGATGGTGTAGCAGCGCTGCACCGGCTCGCCGTCGATGTCGAGGGTCAGCGTCACGAACTGGCCGGGTTCGTGCCGGAACAGCCGGGGCTCGGCGTACTCGAACACGAAGGTGGTCACGTCGTGCGTGAGCGGGTGGACCTGGCGGCACACCAGGAGCTCGTCGGTCTCGGTCACAGCTGCCCCTCCAGATGCGCCCTGAGCCGGGCCACGTACCAGTGGACGAACTGCTCGACCTGTTCCTCCGCCGGCGCGTAGGGCCCCGGCAGATAGGCGGGGCTGCTGACGCCCTGCTGGGCGCGTGCGACGAGCACGGCGTCCTGGTCGTTGGTGGCCTTCCAGACCTTGGTCATGGTGTCGAGGTCGTAGTCGACACCTTCGACGGCGTCGGCGTGCACCAGCCAGGTGGTGCGGACGAGGGTGCGGTCGGCGCCGAGGGGGATGGCCGCGAAGGTGACCGCGTGGTCGGCCATGAAGTGGAACCAGGCGTTGGGCTGCGTGTGCAGGGCGAGGCGGCCCAGGCGGGCGGTGGGGAAGTCGGCGAGCAGCCGCCTGCTGGCGGCCGTGCCGTCCGGCGTGAAGGACTCCCCGGCCAGGTCGAGGGGTTCGCGCTGGATGCGGAAGCCGGTGGCGCGGGTGTCGAGTTCCTCGATGGTGGCGTAGGGGAGGCCGAGCGACGCGTACGTGCGGTGGGCCTCGGCCTCCGCCCGCAGGAAGCGCTCGTAGGCCGGGCGCAGCACCGGCGTGATGTCCTGCTCCTCGTAGCCGTAGGTGGGGAAGTAGCAGCCCTGGAGTTCGGGGTGGCCGCCGCAGTGGTAGCACTCCCGGTTGTTCTCCATGGTCAGCTTCCAGTTGCCGTGCTCGACCAGGTCCGTCTGGGCCGCGACCTTCGCCCCGGCCAGGCGGTGCGGGGCGAGATAGGGCTCGATACGGGCCGCGACCTCGTCGAAGTCGGCCGGCGGCTCCTCGGCCAGGCAGATGAAGACCAGCCCGCCGACCGTGCGCACCCGCACGGTCCGCAGCCCGAAGCAGGCCGGATCGAGGCCGGGCGGCTGGGACGGGGCGTGCCGCAGGGCGCCGTCCACCCCGTACGTCCACTGGTGGTACCCGCAGACGATGTTGCCCACCGAGCCGCGCTCCTCGTGGAGCAGCCGCGCGCCGCGGTGCCGGCAGACGTTGTGGAAGGCCCGTACTCGGTCATCGTCGTCGCGGACGACGATGACCGAGTACGGCCCGAGTGCGACCGTCACGTAGTCGCCGGGCTCGGGGAGCTCCGCCTCGGCGGCGACGAACAGCCAGTGCTTGGCGAAGACGGCCTCGATGTCGAGGGCGAAGAACTCCTCGCTGGTGTAGAAGGGGGCTTCCAGGCTCTGTCCGACGGCACGCCGGGCGACGAGCCGGGCCGCACCGGACGCGGATGTCGTGAAGGTCATCGTGTCTCCCTCAGACCGGCAGGCACAGCCGCAGCGCGTCGTAGACCGCGGCGTGGATGGTGCGGGAGGCGACGGCGTCGCCGATGCGGAACAGCCGGAACGCGCCGGCGTCGTTGCGGACCACCGTCTGCTCCCGGTGCGCGAGCAGGGCGCGCAGGTCGACCTCGCCGAGGTTGACCGACCGGGGGACGAGCTCGGTGTACAGCTCGTCGTTCGGCAGCGTGCCGTGCTCCACGACGACCTGGTCCACGGTCCGCTCGGCCTCGGCCCCGGTGTACTCGCTGTAGAGGGTCGCGACGAGGCGGCCGTCCCCGGAGCGGCGCACGGAGCGCAGCCGCCGGGCGAGCGTGGTGGTGACGCCGTGCGCGGTGAACGCGCGCAGATACGCGGGGGAGTTCATGCTGCCGACGTCGGGAGCCAGGGTGCGCTCCGGAGTGACGTACTCGATCCGGGCGCCGGAGGAGGTGAGGACCTCCACGGCGTCCATGGCCGGGTAGCCGCCGTGGTCGTCGTAGACGAGGATCTCGCCGCCGGGCCGCCGCGGGGGACGCAGGGAGCCGGTCATCACGTCCCAGGTGTCGGCGACCAGGTTCTCGCCTCCGGCCAGGAAGCCGCGGTCGGGCGTGCCCCCGGTGGCGACGATCACGAGGTCGGGGTGCTCGGCGAGGACGTCGTGCGCCTCGGCGTACGTCCCGGGGCGCAGGTCGACCCCCAGGTGCTTGCACTCGGCCAGCCGCCAGTCGGCGATCTGGATCAGATCGCCCCTGCGGGGGTTCGAGGCGGCGAGCCTGATCTGCCCGCCGGGCTGGTCGCTCGCCTCGAACAGCACGACGTCGTGGCCGCGTTCCCCCAGCACCCGGGCCGCCTCCAGACCGGCCGGGCCGCCGCCGACGACCACGGCCCTCCGGCGCCGGCCGGTCGTACGGGGGACGAGGTGGGGCACCGTGAGTTCGCGGCCCGAGGCCGGGTTGTGCACGCACTTGGTGTCCCCGGAGTCGTAGATGGCGTCCAGGCAGTAGCTCGCCCCGACACAGGGCCGGATGCGGTCCTCCTGGCCGGCCTCCACCTTGGCGACCAGGTGCGGATCGGCGATCTGCGCGCGGACCATGCCGACCAGGTCGAGGAGCCCCGCGCGCAGGGCGTGCCGCGCGGTGGCCACGTCGGCGATCCGCGCCGCGTGCATGACGGGGACGGCGAGCCGGCGCCTGATCTCGCCGGTGAAGTCCAGATGGGGCGCCAGCGGGGTGCCGATGGACGGGATCGTCCTGGCCAGGGAGGCGTCGCTCTCGATGGAGCCGCGGATGGTGCTGATGAAGTCGATGCCGTCGTCGCGGAAGCGCTCCGCGGCCGTCAGCCCCTCGTCGAAGCCCAGTCCGCCGGGGCGGTCCTCGTCCAGCGTCATCCGGATGCCGACGAGGAAGTCCGCTCCCACGGCCTCGCGGACGGCCCGGATCACGCGCCGCGGGAACGCCATGCGGTTCTCCAGGCTGCCGCCCCACTCGTCGTCCCTGCGGTTGGTCGCGGGGGACAGGAAGCTGTCCAGGAAGTGGCCGTACGCCTGGAGTTCGATGCCGTCGAGGCCGCCCTCCCGGCAGCGGAGCGCCGCCGCGGCGTAGTCGGCGGCGATCCGGTCCAGGTCCCATGCCTCGGCGGCCTTGGGGAAGGAGCGGTGCGCGGGCTCGCGCAGCGCCGAGGCGGACACCACCGGGAGCCAGTCGCCGGTGAAGTTGCTGGTGCGGCGGCCGAGATGGGTGACCTGGCACATGACAGCGGCGCCGGCACCGTGCACGTCGTCGGCGAGCCGGCGCAGCCACGGCACGATCTCGTCGCGGTACAGGAGCAGGTTGCCGAACGCGGGCGGGCTGTCGGGGGCGACGACGGCCGAGCCGCCGATCATCGTCAGGCCGACCCCGCCCCGCGCCTTCTCCAGGTGGTAGGCCCGGTAGCGGTCCTTGGGCAGGCCCTCCTCGCCGAACGCCGGTTCGTGGGAGGTGCTGACCACCCGGTTGCGCAGGGTGAGGTGCCGGAGCTGGAAGGGCTGGAGCAGGGGGTCCGGGG
>NZ_JAAKZZ010000319.1 GCF_011045075.1 Streptomyces boncukensis | reverse complement strand
GCCCCCGCCGCTCCCCCTGCCCGTCTCCACCGCTTCCACCGCGAACGCCCAGTAGACGGCGCCGACGAGCCCGTAGAGCACCGCCGTCAGATGGACGGGGACGGCGGCCCGGCGCAGCAGCCCGCGCACGACGGCGGCCCGCGAGCCGCCGTCCGTGCCCGGGTCCGTCCGTGCCCGGGGCCGGGGGCCGCTCGGCAGCACGCGGGCGTTCCACAGCGTCGCCCCCAGCGCCAGCACGCCGAACAGCACCCACACCGCCCGCCACCCCGTGTCCCGCGCGACCAGCGCCAGCGGGCCGGAGACGGCCACCGCGCACGCCGTACCGGTGGCGATCGCGCCCAGTACGCCGCTCTGCCGCGCGGGCGGCACGAGCCGGTCCACCGCGTCCGAGTACGGCGCCCACGCCCACCCGGGGCTGCTCCCGGCCAGCACCAGCCCCGTCACCAGCCACCCGGTGCCGTCCGCCGCCGCGACGAGCAGCGTCCCGGCGGCGGCGCACAGTCCGCCCGTCACCACCAGGGGCCGGGGGCCGAGCCGTGCGACCAGGGCGCCGACGGCGAGCAGCGCGGCGAGATACCCGGCGTAGCCGAGACTGCCGATCAGGCCGACGTCGGCGACGGACAGCCCGAAGTCGGCCCGCAGATCGGGGAGGAAGAGGCCGTAGCCGTAGCGGGCGAAGCCGAACGAGACGCCGATGGCCGCCATCCCGGCGCCGGTGAGCTGCAACGTTGTCCGCGGGGTACGCATGGGGCCCACCCTTCCTAGCGGGCCTCCCGCACACCATTGGCGTAAACGACAGGATCCCGTAGATTTGCGCCATGAACACCGAGCACGCGGCGATCCGGGTGGCCGTCCCCGTCCTCACCCCGGTCTCCCTCTTCGAGCTCGCCGTCCCCTGCGCCGTCTTCGACCGCCCGCGCTACGCGCTCACGCTCTGCGGCACGGCTCCGGAGGGCGGCGGCCAGGGCCCGCCCGGACTCCGGCTGGAGACCGAGCAGGGGCTGGAGGCCCTGCACGAGGCGGACCTCGTGGTCGTCCCCGCCTGCGTCATGGGCGACTACGAGCCGCCGCCCGCGCTGCTCGAAGCGCTGCGCGCGGCGCACGCGCGGGGCGCGCGGATCGCCTCCCTGTGCTCCGGCGCCTTCGTCCTCGCGGCGGCGGGCCTGCTGGACGGGCGGACGGCCGCGACGCACTGGATGTACGCGGACGAGCTGCGCCGCCGCCACCCCCGGGTCCGGGTGGACGAGCACTCGCTCTACGTCGACGACGGCACCCTGCTGACCAGCGCGGGCACCGCCGCCGCCATCGACCTGTGCCTGCACATCGTGCGGAGCGACTTCGGCGCGGGCGCCGCCGCCGAGGTGGCCCGCCGCCTGGTGGTCGCCCCGCACCGGGAGGGCGACCAGGCGCAGTACGTACCGTCCCCGCCGCCGCCCGGGTCCGCCGGCGGGCTGGCCCCGGTGCTGGACTGGGCCGTACGGAGGCTGCACGAGCCGCTGACGGTGGGCGAGCTGGCCGCCCGCGCGGGGATGAGCACCCGTACATTCGGGCGGGTGTTCGTACGGGAGGTCGGCGTCACCCCGCTGAAGTGGCTCAACCGGCAGCGGGTCGCCCGCGCGCGGGAGCTGCTGGAGTCGACGGACCTGCCGGTGGAGGTGGTCGCCCGGCGGAGCGGACTGGGCACGGGAGACGGCCTGCGCCAGCACTTCCGGCGCACCCTGGGAACGACCCCCGCGACCTACCGCCGCACCTTCCGCCCCTGACCCCGCCGACCCGCTCCCGGCGCAACCCGCGTCCGGCGCAACGGGGCAGCCCCTGCCGGGACAGGGGCTGCCGGCACCGGGCGCTACCGGGTGCGGTCCCTCCGCTCCTGGCGGCGGCGGCGCAGCCGGTTGACGGTCACCGGATCGTGGGCGAGCGCCCGCGGATCGTCGAGCAGCGCGTTCAGCAGCTGGTAGTACCGCGTCGGCGAGATCCCCAGCCGCTCCCGTATCGCCCGCTCCTTCGTGCCGGGCGCGGACCAGCCGAGCCGCTCCAGGGCGAGAATCGCCTCGTCCCGGTCGCTCAGACCGCTCCCCGCCCCGTGCTCGCTCATAGCTCCACGCTACTCCGAGCGCTGCGCCGTCTCGGCCTTCCGCTGGATCGCACCGAGGACGGAGCCGGGGTCGGCGCCCTCCTGGACGGCCTTGCCGATGTTCTTCTTGACGTCCGCGCTGACGCCGGCCCAGGAGATCTTTCCGGCGGGGTAGAACTCGGCGTCCGGGAGCTGGTCGAGGAACGGCCACAGGTCCTTGTGCTTGCTGTCCTCCCGCATCCGCTGGGTGGCGGAGGTGGTGACCGGCATCAGGTCGTAGCGGTCGGCGAAGGCGTAGTGGTTCTTGAGCTTGTAGATGAAGTCCAGGAACTTCCCGCACTCCGCGCGGTGCCCGCGCTGCTTGAACGCCATCATCCAGTCCGCGACGCCGAGGGTGGACCCGGACGGCCCGGTCCTGCCGGGGATCTTGCCGGTGCCGTAGGAGACCTTGCCGCGTTCGGCCTGCTGCATCAGCGTGGGGTGCCCGTTGAGCATGCCGACCTCGCCCTTGCTGAAGGCGTCGAAGAGGGTCTGCCGGTCGGTGCGCGCCGGGTTGCTGCCGGTGAGCCCGTCCTTGACGAGGTTGTCGCGGATCCAGGTGAAGGTCGCGATGTTGGCGGCGGAGTTGATGGTGTAGTTGCCGACGGTGTCGGTGTAGGCGCCGCCTCCGCCGAGTATCCAGATGAGGGTCTCGGCGGGCGCCTCCTCGGGGCCGAGCGGCAGCCCGTAGGGGTACTTCACGCCCGCCGCCTTCAGCTTTCCGGCCGCCTTCCGCAGCTTCGGCCAGCTGTCCGGCGGGTCGTCGGGGTCGAGGTCGGCCTCGCGGAAGAGGTCCTTGTTGTAGAAGAGCAGCCGGGTGCTGGAGACGAACGGCAGCCCGTACGCCACCCGCTTCACCTCGCCCGCGTCGGCGAGGCCGGGGAGGAAGTCGGCCTGGACGGGGATCGAGAGCAGGTCGCTGACCTTGTAGAGCTTGCCGTCCGCCGCGTAGTCGGCGTACGCGCCGATCTGGGCGACGTCGGGCGCGTCGCCCTCCTTGACCATCTCCTTGACCTTGCGGTCGACGTCGTTCCAGCTGTAGACGGACACGTCGACCTCGATGTCCGGGTGCTTCCTGGTGAAGGCGGCGGTCAGCTCGTTCCAGACCTTCTGCGAGCTGTTGGCCCCGCTGTCGCCGTAGTCGGCGGCGACGAGCTTGAGGGTCACATCGCCGGAGCCCGAGCCGCTGCCGCAGCCCGCCGCCGTCGCGCCGACGGCACCGGCCGCGCCGGTGGCAGCGGCCAGGCTCAGAAATCGCCGTCGTTCCATCATCGTTGTCCCCTCGTACCCCTGCCGTTGCCGGGCGTTCACCTGGTGAGCGCGCCACGGGTCGTGCTGTTGCCGTGCTGTGTGGTGTGGTGCGGCGGCGGTACGCCGTCCGCGCCGCCGGAGGCGTAGTCTCCTCCGGTCAACCCAATAGGTCTACACCACTGTGGGCATTACCACGGAACTCCCCGGGCACGGGAGCACGGGAGCACGGAAGCCCGGGTCGGCCCGGAAAGATCCTTGAAGTGGACTAGACCTATTCTGGGCTCTCGCGGGAGACTGGAGCGTGTGAGCACCCGTGAATATGTGATCGCCCTCGATGTGGGCGGCACCGGAATGAAGGCCGCCCTGATCAGCTCCGGCATGGAGCTGCTGCACGAGGCGCGCCGCCCGACCGAGGGGGACCGGGGGCCGGAGGCAGTCGTCGAGGGCGTCCTGGCCTTCGCCGCCGAGCTGCGCGCCGTGGGGGTGGAGCGGTACGGGACGGAGCCGCTGGCCGCCGGGGTCGCGGTGCCGGGCACCATCGACGAGGCGGCGGGCATCGCCGCCTTCTCCGCCAACCTCGGCTGGCGGAACGTGCCGTTCCGCGCGCTGCTGCGCGAGCGGCTGGCCGACGGCCGCCCGGACGCACTGCCCCCGCTGCCGGTCGCGCTCGGCCACGACGTCCGCACCGGCGGCCTCGCCGAGGGGCGGATCGGCGCGGGCGAGGGCGTGGACCGCTATCTGTTCCTGCCGGTGGGCACCGGCATCGCGGGGGCCATCGGCATCGACGGCAAGGTCGAGCCGGGAGCGCACGGCAGCGCCGGAGAGCTCGGCCACGTCGTCGTCCGGCCGGGCGGCCCGCCGTGCGGCTGCGGCCAGCGCGGCTGTCTGGAGCGGCTCGCCTCCGCCTCGGCGGTCGGCAGCGCCTGGGCCGAGGCGTCCGGGGATCCCCGGGCCACGGCCGCCGACGCCGCGCAGGCCGTCGAGCAGGGCGACCCGCGCGCGCTCGCCGTGTGGCGGGACGCCGTCGACGCGCTGGCCACCGGCCTGGTCACGGGACTTACGCTGCTCGACCCGCGCACACTGATCATCGGCGGCGGCCTGGCCGAGGCAGGCGACACCCTCTTCGTACCGCTCCGGGAGGCGGTCCGCGAGAAGGTCACGTTCCAGCCCCTCCCGGACATCGTGCCCGCGGCTCTCGGTGACGCCGCCGGCTGCCTGGGCGCGGGACTCCTCGCCTGGGACCTACACTCCGCGGAGGTGGCGAGTCGATGAGGCCCACGAGCAAGCGAACGGTGCTGACCGGAGCCCGGGTGGCGCTGCCGGACGGAGTCCTGGAGGACGCCGCCGTCACCGTCGAGGGCGGCACCCTGACCGGCGTGGGCCCGTCCGGGACGGACGCGCCGTCCCGGACGGACGGCCCGTCCGGTGCGAACGGCGGCGCCGAGGTGCTCGACCTGGCCGGGCACTGGATCGTCCCGGGCTTCGTGGACATGCACGTGCACGGCGCCGGCGGGGCCTCCTTCTCGGCCGGCACGGTCGAGGAGACGCTCACCGCCGTCCGCACCCACCGGGCGCACGGCACCACCACCCTCGTCGCCTCCACCGTCACCGGCGACCTGGACGACCTGTGCCGCCAGGCCAGCGTGCTCAGCGAGCTGGTCGAGCAGGGCGAGCTGGCGGGCGTCCACTTCGAGGGCCCGTTCATCTCCTGCGAGCGGCGCGGCGCCCACGACCCCGCGCTGCTGCGCGACCCCGACCCCACGGACGTACGCAAGCTGCTGGACGCGGCGCGCGGCACCGCCCGGATGGTGACGCTGGCGCCCGAGCGCCCCGGCGGCCTGGAGTCGGTGCGGCTGCTGGCGGACCACGGCGTCATCGCGGCCGTCGGCCACACCGACACGACATACGAGGGCACCCGCGAGGCCATCGAGGCGGGCGCCACCGTCGCCACCCACCTCTTCAACGCCATGCCGCCGCTGGGCCACCGCGCCCCCGGCCCCGTCCCCGCACTGCTGGAGGACGAACGCATCACCGTCGAACTCATCAACGACGGCACCCATCTGCACCCCTCCGTCGTCGAGCTGGCGTTCGCCAGAGCGGGCGCGGACCGGGTCGCGTTCATCACCGACGCCATGGGGGCCGCCGGCATGCACGACGGCCGCTACCCGCTCGGCCCGATGGAGGTCGAGGTCCAGGACGGGGTGGCCCGGCTGGTGGAGACCGGCGCCATCGCGGGCTCGACGCTCACCCTGGACACCGCCTTCCGGCGCGCCGTGACCATCGACCGCATCCCGGTGCCCGAGGTGGTCCGCGCGATCTCCACCAACCCCGCCCGGCTGCTCGGCGTCGCCGACCGGGTGGGCACCCTGGAGCCGGGCAAGGACGCCGACCTGGTGGTGCTGGACGCGGACTTCGCGCTGACGGGCGTGATGCGGCGCGGCGAGTGGGCCGTTCACCCGTCCGGGGCAGGCGAGCGGCGGGGTGTGCTGGAAGGCTGACCACATGGCATGATCGCTCGCGCGTTCGCAGTGCCGCGTTCGTCGTACTGGGAAGCCAGGGTGAGGGTGGTGCGCACCAGATGTTTCTGACGGTCACGCTCAATGCCGCGCTGGACCTCACCTACGGCGTACGCCATCTGGAGCCGCACGCCTCGCACCGGGTGCGGAACGTGACGCAGCGGCCCGGCGGCAAGGGGCTCAACGTCGCGCGGGTGCTGGCGGCGCTGGGCCACCGGGCCGCGGTCACCGGCTTCGTCGGCGGCGGCACCGGCCGCGAGCTGCGCGCCCTGCTGTCCGACTCCGGCGGGGTACGGGACGCGCTGGTGCCGGTGGCGGGCGCGACACGCCGCACGGTGGGCGTCGTGGACGAGTCCACCGGCGACACCACCCAGTTCAACGAGCCGGGCCCGCACATCTCCGCGGCCGAGTGGGACAGCTTTCTGGCCACCTACCGCGACCTGGTGCGCGCCGTGGACGACCCGCCGCGCGCCGTCGCGCTGTGCGGCAGCCTGCCGCCGGGCGTCCCGGTCGGCGCGTACGCGGCGCTCATCCGCGAGGCCCGCGCCGCCGGAGTGCCCACACTGCTGGACACCAGCGGCGAGCCGCTGCGCCGCGGACTGGCGGCCCGGCCCGAACTGGTCAAGCCGAACGCCCGCGAGCTGGCCGAGATCACCGGCAGCACCGAGCCGCTGCGCGCGGCGCGGGGCGCCCGGCGGCGGGGCGCGCGCAGCGTCGCGGCGTCCCTCGGCGCCGAGGGCATGCTGCTGGTCACCCGCGACGGCACCTGGCAGGCGGCCCCCGCCGAGCGCCTGCCGGGCAACCCGACGGGCGCGGGCGACTCCGCTGCCGCGGCGCTGCTGTCCGGCTTCGCGGAGGACCTCCCGTGGCCGGAGCTGCTGACGCGGGCCGTGGCGCTGTCGGCCGCGACCGTGGCGTCCCCGGTGGCGGGCGAGTTCGACGCGCCGACGTACGCGCGCCTGCTGCCGGGGGTCCGGGTGAGCGAGCCCAACGAGCCCGACATCCCCGCGTAGCCCTCATCCGCGGGGACACGCTGACGCGCCCGCAAGGGGCGCGGGGCTCCCGGCTCCCGGCATCCGGCATCCGGCATCCGGCTCCCGGCGAGCTGTGGGACGCTACTTCACCCAGCCCCGCTTCAGCCAGAACTGGTCGAGGACGAAGTCGCACGTGTTGCTGTCGCCGCAGGCGACCTGCACCCGGTTGGTGCCTTCCTTCAGGTCGATCCAGGAGTAGGTCTCCGCCCAGCCCGCCTCCCAGTCCCCCTTCTTCGCCCCGGCGAAGTTGGACATGTTCAACGGCCGGTCGCTCTGCTTGCCGTTGACACTCAGCGTGGAGTCGGCGTCCTTGCCGGGCACCCCGTAGCGGACGAAGACCGTGTACTTGCCCGACTCCGGGATGTCCTTCAGGGTCCAGGTGACCGAGGCCCCCGGCTTGTCCATGCCGCCGACGTACGCGCCGCCCGCGCTCTGCGCCTTGGCCACCTCGGTCTGCTTCGTCGCGCCGCCCGCGAGCGTCGCGTCGGCCGCGTCCGTGCGGGAGGGCAGCCCGGTGGGCTTCGGCTTGTCCTTCGCCGGCTTCTTGTCCCCGTCCTTGGGGTTCTTGGGGTTCTTGTCCTCGTCCTGTCCCGGGACATCGTTGTTGTCCGACTGCCCCTGGCTCTGCTTGCCGGAGTCGTCGTTGAAGACTATGGCCGCGCCGATTCCGACGATGACCGCCGCGACCACGGCTATGGCCCCGATCAGCAGCCCGTTCCGGTTCTTCCGGGGGCCGCCGGGACCGCCGCCGGCGGCCGCGGCCTGCCGCCGCGCCGCCGCCCGGCCGCCCGGCATGGTCTCGGGAGCAGCGTAGTGCGCGTTGGGCTGGTGCGGCGGCAGACCGGGCCCGGACCCCGGCTGCTGACCGGGTGCCGCCTGCGGCGAGGGCCCCGCCTGTGCCCCGTACTGCCGCTCCCCCACGGCACGGACCTGGGCGTACGAGCGACGGGGGACACCGGGCTGCTGGGCGCTGCCGCCCGCGCCGCCCTCCTGCCGGTACAGGTAGGCGAACGGGTCGTCGTCGCCCTCTGGCGGCGGCGTGCCCGTGCCGTTGTTCTCGGCGGTCATCCCCTTCACTCCCTACTGCTTCAGGTACGCGTGAGCCTACCTGCCCCGGACTAGCCGGGCGCTCGCACCGGAAAGATCCACAAACCATCCACAGGGGGCCGCACTTGGTCAACGCGGACCCTCCCCGAAGGCTAGTGCCTGTGCGACGGAGTTCCGTACCGGGCGGATCCGGCCGACCCGCTCACCCCGCCCGCCGGTGCCCCTTGGAGCGGGACCGCTTCTCCACGTACATCCGCTGGTCGGCGGATTGCAGGATCTCCTCGGCCGTCATCCCGCAGCTCGCCCAGCCGATGCCGAAGCTGGCGCCGACCCGCACCGAGCGGCCGTCGACGCGGATCGGCGGGATAATCGCGTTCCGCAGCCGTACGGCGAGGTCCTGCGCCTCGGAGGGGCCGAGCCCGTCCGCCAGCACCACGAACTCGTCGCCGCCGAGCCGGGCCACGGTGTCGTTCTTGTCCCGCACCCCGGCGGAGAGCCTGCGGGCGACCTCGATGAGCACCGCGTCGCCGGAGTGGTGGCCGAAGCGGTCGTTGATCGACTTGAATCCGTCCAGGTCGCAGAAGAGGACGGCGAGCCCCTTCTCCCCGGGCCCGTCGCCCTCTGGCGGCATGACGTGCGCATGGTATGGATCGGGCCCGCCCGGACCTCCGGGCCCGCCCGGCCCGCCGGGTGCCCCGGGGAACCCGGCGAGACCGGGCACCTCGGACAGCCCCGGACCGCCCGGCATATCGGTCACACCCGGTATCACCGGCATCCTCGGATCCATGGCCGAACCCATCGCCGGGTCCATGGCCGGATCCATGCCGGGTTCCATGCCCGCGACATCGCGCCCCGCGGCCTCCAGCCGCGCCACGTCCGAGAG
>NZ_JAAKZZ010000318.1 GCF_011045075.1 Streptomyces boncukensis | reverse complement strand
GTCCCCACCCCTGTCCGGGCTGGCTGACCGGCGGCCCTGACCGGGGACCGCCACTGGAGGCCACTCGACCTGCGGTGCGGTCCTTGTTGTCGGCGGGGCACCTTGCGACACTGCCTGCGCAGGGTTCGGAGAGATAGAGTCGTTCATACGGACGCTCCTCACTCGGTGGGGCAGAGACGTGCGAGGTCCCGGCTCCACCAGGTCAAACGTTCAGCAATGGGTGACACGTCGGGGAGCCTGCGGCCTCCGGCGTTGGCGCGCTGGAGGCCGCTCGCCTGCTCCCAGGGGTTCAGGAAGCCAGGTCCACGTCGTGGTCCAGCCAGGCGTCGACCTCGGCCCAGCGGTAGCGCAGGTGCTTGCCGACCTTGTGGACCTGCGGGCCGATGCCCCGGTACTTCCACTGATAGAGGGTGGGGACTGGCACTCCGAGGTAGTCGGCGACCTCCTTCGGGTTGGCCAGGGCGCGACGGCTGGGGGAAGCGGAATTGTGGGACACGGATTTCCCTTCTGAGTGGAGCCGTTCGGAGGTGTGGACAACACAGCCACACGTTCGCCGCGAAAGCGAGCGTCATTGTGCGGAGGAATCACGGCCGCACCAAACGGGGGTGGTGCGAAGTGGTAAAAAGCGTATGGAGGAACGCCGGTTTTGGTAACCGGCGATGTGGTGCTATGTTTCGCCGCCGACGGCGGACAGCTTGCGCCACGCCTCTGGACAGGGAACTTGTGCTGCGCCGCATGCGGCTCGTGGCAGACCGTCGGGCTGCGCAGCGTGCGGCGCGACAATCCGTGTGCGCCCGGCACTGGTCTGCGTGCGCGGGCTTATACACCATGATTCGCGGTTTCCGAAAACGCCAATGTCGAGCTACAACACCTACATGGCGAAACGACCTCTTGGAATTGGCTCTGCCGGAATCCGTACCGCCCGACTGATCGCACGGATCCGCGAGGGGAGCGGCCTCAGCCAGCGCGAACTGGCCGTCCGCGTGGCCCGGAACGGCCATACCCTGTCGCACACAGCCCTCAGCCGCATCGAACGCACCCGCCGACGCTGCGACGTCGACGACCTCGTGGCCATAGCCGACGCCCTTGGGGTCTCACCTGTAGATCTACTCCAAACCCTCGCCGCTGAACCGGGCTCCACCGCTGCCTGGGCCGACGGTCCGAGGAGGGAGGGCTGATGGCGCGGGTCTGGATCGAGGACCGCATCGGGCACGCCGCGTACGCGCGTGCGGTGGCAGCGGCCAAGAAGGCGGGCCGGACTCCGCCTGGGCGCTACCGCGTGCGCTGGTACGGTCCTGACGGCAAGCCGAAGATGAAGACCCTGGCTCGGAAGGTCGACGCCGAGGCCGAGCGGACGAGGGTGGAGTCCCGTCTCGCTGACGGCACCTACCGCGACCCGGCGGCAGCCCGTGTGAAGTTCGCCGAGGTGGCGGAGTCCTGGTTGGCCGCGCAGGTCCACCTCAAACGGTCAACGCGCAACCGGTACCGAGGCGTTCTCGACGTTCACGTGATCCCCAAGTGGGGGACGACACCTCTGGACCGCATCCGGTTCGAGGACGTCGCCGAATGGCTCGCCGACATGCTGTCCGGCGAGGCGACGGGAGGCAGGAAGCTCAGCGCGCGGTCAGTGCGCAAGGCGTACGTCATCCACAGCCAGATCCTCGGCTTCGCGGTCAAGTCTCGCCGCCTCGCGTTCAACCCGGCCGTCGGTGTCCCCTTGCCGAAGGCCGTACCGGCTGACCACGTCTACCTTGACGACCCGCAGGTCGAGGCTCTCGCCGACGCGGCGGGCGCATACCGGGTCTTCATCCTGCTGCTGGCGTACACCGGCCTGCGCTGGGGCGAGGCTTCCGCGCTCAAGGTGGGGCGCGTCGACCTCGATGCCTGCCGGGCACACATCGTCGAGGCGTACGTCGAAGACAACGGCAAGCTCTACCTCGACTCGCCCAAGAACCACGAGCGCCGGTCCGTGCCGATCCCGAGGTTTCTCGCCGAGGAGCTGAAGCCGCACGTCGAGGGACGGGACGACGGCGAGCTGCTGTTCACCTCTCCCCAGGGCGGACCGCTGCGGGCCCGCAACTTCCGTCAGCGGTTCTTCGCCCCGGCGGTGACCAAGGCCGGTCTCGGGCACCTCAAGCTCACCCCGCACAAACTGCGGCACACGGCGGCCTCCCTCGCCATCGCCAGCGGCGCGGACGTCAATGTCGTGCAGTCCATGCTCGGCCACAAGTCCGCGACCCTGACGCTGGACACCTACGGCCACCTCTTCCCGGACCGTCTCGACGAGGTCTCGAAGAAGATGCACAAGCGCCGTGCCAAGCAGTTGGCGAAGGCGAAGGCCAAGCTGGAGAAGGCGGAGAGGAAGGCCCGCGAGGCTGCCGAGGCGGTGGCCGACTTGGAGCGCTCTGACGGCGCTGCGGCCTGATGTGTGCCGGATGCGTGCGGAGCAGCCGCTGGGATGGCGCTCAGCGCCTGCGCCGGAAGTTCCCGTCCATGGCATCGGCGACCTCATCCTCGGCAAGCCCCTGGATCTCCTCGGGAACCTCGCGCTCGTCTCTTACGAAGAGGCGGCCACCGACGAGACGGGTGGTCGGATGCCACCCGAGACGTCGATCGGCCTGGGTGATCTCCAGACGGGACAGCACCGCTCCTGCTCGGCGAGGCGTGCGGTCACCTCCTCAAACTGAGCGCGCAGTTCCCCGATCTTCCCCGAGTGGCAGCCTCCCGCCGCTCGATCTCCTCCAGCCACGACACCATCGCAGCCACCCCCGGAACCCGGCCACCGGACACCACGACGAACGAGCAACCAACCCCGGTCAGTAACCGCGCAGGTCGAACGTCGCCGGAAAGGAGCCGCACCCGATCTCGTTCCTTGATCACCCGCAAGCGGCTTCCCCAGGCCAGCACTCGGATGCCCCTACGGGATGTGTACGTCCACCGCACGGTGCCGGACTCGCGGCCGCACTGACTACCAGTCCGTGGTCACGGAGGTCTCGCTCAACTCCAGCTCGGCGAGGGCCCGTGATCCGGCTTGTAGGGAACTGGTCGGCCGTTGATCACGTCGAGCAGGACGCGGTCGCCCAGAGGGCGGTCCAGCCTCACCGTCACTTGCTGTAGCTTCCCCTGCTTGGTGCAGTACCCCTCGTGCTTCCGGTGTTTGACGGAGGCCGACAGCACCACGCTGCCGCGCGTCTCCAGCACATCCACCACGGGGCCGTCGTCGCAGGCACCATGAAGGGCAACCACGGTCACCGAGCGCCCATCCGCAGCGATCCGGGTCAGGTGGTGGAGCGGAAAACCTGGAACGTCGCGGGCCCTCCCGATCGGCGGCTGGGGGAGTTTCGAGGGTTTGACGGCGGCCCGCTTCAGAGGAGAGTCATAGCCGTCCAGGGCGAACTGCCAGGCTGGGACTACTGCCGGGCCGCGGCTGGTGGCAAGGGTCATCTCACCCAGCTTCGCCCCGGTCACCGTCAGATGTGGTCTACCACCGGCATGGTCGCCGGCCAGGGCCTTGTACGACTCGTCTGCGCCCTCCAACGGCCGGGTGAGCGTCTCACCCCCAGCCCACGCTACCCGGCCGTCCTTGGGCCGGGTAGCGGGCAGCTTGCTTCGCAGGACGAAGCTGCGGTCCTCGTAGGCTTGCTCATCGGCCTGGCTCCGCAGGCCGCCTCGTGGCACCTGGACCACGTCCCCCATGGGGTGGTAGCCAGCACGCCACGCGGCAGCCGCATCTGACCCGTCCCAGGCCGCGGCGACCTGCTGGGAACGGTGCGCGATCTTCGTCATATCGCCGCCGGCCTCCATGCCCTCATCCTGGCTGCCACAACCGGAACTGGCGCCCAAGCCGACGACGAACAAGACCAGTACGGCGAGTCGGCCAGTGGTATTCGATGCCCTGATACGCACGTTACCTCCGGAACAGACAGCGACGTGGTGGTTGTCCCGATGTTCTGACGCGGCTGGCCCAGGATGGGTTTCACCGGCTGCGACGACTGGGGACGGCGCGCCGTCAGTAGACGTGAAGTCCTCGCTCGTTCAGCACCCTCTGCACTGGTTCGAGGTAGTTCCAGACACCGGAGTGATCGGAGCTGTCACTGCACTCCGTCTCGTCGGTGCCACCGGAGAGAAGGCCCAGAGCCGTCTTTCCGCGAAGTGCGGGCCCGCCGCTGTCGCCCCCCAGGGCGCAGGCGTTCGTCTCGTGCATGCCCTTCATCTTCTTGCCGCCGATGGTGACGGTCACCTTGACGATGGTGATTTTGCCCGTCTTGTCTTGACTGGAGACGCCTATCCGATCGATGCCCTCCCCTTGGACCGCGAAGCGGGAGTTGGTGATCTGTTTGTAGATGCCGCCCCAGTACCGGACGGTCCCGAGCGGTTTGATGTTGGGGTCATTCGCTCGGATGGTGGCGCAGTCGGCACACCGCCAGGGGGACCCGTCGGTACCGCCGCCGTTCCTGTAAAAGGTCTGCTTGCCGATCCTTTGACCGTTCCAGTCCATGTACCAGGTGTTGCCGGTGCCCGGTACGCAGTGGCCGGTGGTGAGTGTGTAGATCGCCCCCGATGAGCTCTTGGTGTTGAATCCGGCCGAGCAAACCCAGCCGGAGGACGTGATTCCATTGCCGCCGCGGAGGCTGGTGGCCTTGAACTTCAGCTTGCTCCTGATTCGGTCGATGCGTATCGCGCCAGGGTGAGCCGCAGCGACCTTATCGATCCGGGTCCGGCCAGCGGCGGGTACCTCGTCGAAGATCTTGACGTGCACCTGGTTGGACTTGGCCTCGGCGCCCCACGCCGTATTGTTGATGGTTCCCAAGTCGTCGAGCTCGTCGCCGATAGCCGTGAGTTCCGCCGTGCTGCGCTTCACGAGCTTCGGGATTCCACCTGCATTCCGGACGGTTTGCGCGGCCTCCTGGTCGGTGACCGTGACCACGAGACGCCCGTCCTCGTAGTACACGCCGCCGGTCCGGTCGTCGCCGAGCCTGTCCGCCAGCTTCTGCGCCTGAGTTGGACTGGTGAGCGGCTTCGGGGGGTCGTCGGCGGATGCCGGGGCTGCTGCCGCGACAGTGACCAGGAGTGCGATGGAACCTAACTGCGCAAACCTGTTCCGGGCGTGCTTCATTGCGACCTCCAGGGGCTTATCGAACCAATGGAACGGTCGTGCGAACTGTGACCTCCGGGAGAGTAGGTGAGAGCGCGGTGTTTAGATACCTTCGTTTTCGGTCAGATAGAGCTTTCTGCTGCGGCTGGAAAACTGGAACATGGGATTCCAGGGGTAGCAGCGTCAGAGGGGAAATGCTGGGCTTAATTTGAAACCGCCGTAGACGCACGAGACCCGGAGTTTGAGGTCGACCAACGGGCTGTCGAGGGCTGAAGCGCCGCAAGGCGTTGACCTGGTTCGCGATCGGGGTGGGGTGCGGCTCCTTTGCGCGGGGAGACGATCGGGGAACTGCCAGCTTGGGTCGTGGAGGTGGCCGGGCACCTTGCCGGGCGGGAGGCGGTGTGCTGGCTGGACCTTCACGGGTGCCGAAGCCGTCATCGCCCTCCGCACCGTCATCAGGAACGGTGATTTCCCGGACCGCTGGATCTTCCACACCCACAGGGAACGCGAACACCTCTGCCCCCGGCCCGACCAGCATAATTACGAACGACGGCCCTGACCGACGACCTCACTTCAGAGGAGCCACACCCTTCGTCTTTCGTGGGCATGGGCACAGCTCCCCGCACAGTGGGCACAGGCGAATGTGTGCCATATGTGTGCCGCACGCCGGAGGCCCCTCCGCCCACTCGGGCAGAGGGGCCTCTGACCTGCTGCTCTGCTGTGCCCCCGGCAGGATTCGAACCTGCGACACCCGCTTTAGGAGAGCGGTGCTCTATCCCCTGAGCTACGGAGGCCGGTGAAGGCCGGGGCCGTCGGGAAACGCGTCCGAAAATCGGCCGGATGTGGACGAATCCCACCGGTCGGCAACCCGACAGTACGTGTGGTGGAGCCGCCGTTGAGGGCTGCGCCACCGCGCACAGTGTAGCGGGTGGCGGGGTGGGGGCGGACAGCGTGCCTGAGATGCTCGACCTGGTCGCGCGGGTCCGACCGGGACCGTTCCGGCCGCGCACCCACGAGCTCGGCACCTGTCTCGGCATTCGCGACAACGGCACCCTGGTGGCCATGGCGGGCGAGCGGCTCCGCCCTCCGGGGTAGGCGGAGATCAGCACCGTGTGCACCGCGCCCGAGGCGCGCGGGCGGGGCCACGCCGCCTGCCTGGTCAGTGCGCTCGCTGCGCGCATCGCGGCTCGCGGCGAACGCCCCTTCCTGCACGTCGCCGAAGAGGGCGCCGGTGCGACAGCCCGCTACGAACGGCTCGGCTTCGAGACCCGCAAGCACGTGACCTTCCGCGGATTCCGCACCCCGTGACCGCCTGCTGACCGCGACCGCGAGGGCCGCGGACCACGACCGCCGCCAGGCCCTCGACCGGGCCTTCTGCTTCCTCGCCCAGCGTCTTGCCCCGCACGGCATCCGGGTCGGCTTGGCCGCCACTGCGCTCCCGTGCGCCTGTCGGAACTGCTGGTCCGGCGGGTGAGCGGGTGCGGCGGGCGGAAGGTTCCGGGTGCGGTGGAGGGTTTGCGGGGGGAGAGTTGGAAAGAGGTCCCGTATTTCGTGGTCGGGTGTTCACGTAGCGGAGTGTTCGCGTCAACCCACGGTCGCCGGAGCGCGTCTTGACCGACAGCGGAAGGGAGCCGATGTGGAGCCTGATCTGTTGTCCTTGTCCGTCGTCCCGCTCAGCGATCGGCGCGCGCAGGACGCATCGCTCACCGGGGCCAAGGCGGCCCATCTTGCCCGGTCGGCCGCGGCGGGGCTGCCCGTGCTGCCGGGGTTCGTTCTGGTGCGGAGCGAAGGGGAGCGCGGGGAGCGCGCCGTGCGGGAGGCGTGGCGGGTGCTGAGCCGGGACGGGCGGCGGGGCCTCGTCGTGCGGTCCTCCTCCGCGCTGGAGGACACCGCGGAGTCGTCCATGGCGGGGCAGTTCGAGTCGGTGCTCGACGTGCGCGGGTGGGAGGCGTTTCTGCGCGCCGTACGGACGGTGGTCGGCTCCTCGACGGAGGGTCAGAGAGAGTCGTCCGGGAACGGCGAGCCGGGCGACAGGATGGCCGTGCTGGTGCAGCCCATGCTGCGGGCCGCCGTGGGCGGAGTGCTGTTCGGCGCCGACCCGATCGCGGGGCGCGCTGACCGGATGCTGGTCAGCGCGGTGCGCGGCGGGCCGGATCAGCTGGTGGACGGCAGCACGCAGGGCACGCTGTATCAACTCACCCCGCGTGGCCGGGTGGTCGCGCAGCGGGACGAGGAGGAGGGTGCGGGCACGGGCACGGCGCGTGCCCTGCTCGGCGGGCGGCAGCTGTGCGTGCTGGCACGGCTGGCCCGGCGCACCAGGAAGGTGTTCGGCGGGCCGCAGGACATGGAGTTCGGGTTCGACGCGGAGGGGCGGCTGTGGCTGTTCCAGTCGCGGCCCATCACCGCCACCGCGCCCCGTGTACCGCGCGGGTCGCGGCTGCTGGGGCCCGGGCCGGTGGCCGAGACGTTCCCCGGGGTGCTGCAGCCCCTGGAGGAGGATCTGTGGCTGGAGCCCCTGTCGCACGGGCTGACGCTGGCGCTGGACATCGCGGGTGCCGCACCGCGCCGGACGCTGCGCCGCCTGCCGGCGGCCACCGCCGTGGAGGGCCGGGCCGCCGCCGATCTGCGGCTGCTCGGTGCCGTGCCGCACCCGCACCCGGTGCTCAACTTCGTCAACCCCGCGCCCGGCGCACGCCGGCTCTCCGCGGCCTGGCGGGTCGGAAGGTTGCGCGCCGCGCTGCCCGGACTTGCCATGGACCTGACAGCGGACACGGATCGGCAGCTCGCCCAGTTCCCGCCCCCGCACGAGATGCTGGGCGGTCAGCTGCTGAGCGCCCTCGACTGGGGGCGTGCGGCGCTGTCCGCGCTGCATGCCCAGGAGTCCCTGGCCGGCTCCTTGCTCGGGCCCGGCAGCGGCGTCACCGGCGCCTCCGAGGCGCTGGCCGTGCTGTCCGAGGGGCGGCGGCGCGGTCTGGAGGAGAGCGAGCTGCTGCTGCGGAACCCCGTGCTGCTGGCGCTCGTCCCGCCGTCCCTCGCCGGGCCCGAGCCGGTGCTCGACCGGCTGCCGGGGGAGACCGGCTGGACGGGCACTCCTCTCGGCGTCGGCGCGCTGCCCCCGCGCGAGGCGCTGCGGCTGCGTGTCCGCTGGGTGCAGGAGATGCAGGCGGCGATGGCGTGGGAGCTGGGCGTACGGATGGTCGCCGAGGGGGCGCTCGACTCACCCGAGCGCATCGCCCTCCTGAGCTGGCCCGAACTGCTGGAGCGCTCCCGTACCGGTGTCCTGCCCGACGGCTTCGCGGAGCGCGTGCTGCGGGCCGGGACGCCGCCGCTGCCCGCCATGTTCCGGCTGGCCGACGGCCGCCCGGTGGCCGCCCCCGAAGGCAGGGGAGCGGGGGCGGGGCAGGGTGCCGGCGGCGGTTCCGGGATGGGCACGGTGTGGAACGGGCAACCGGAAGGGGAGCCGGCCGAGCGCCCCGTGCTGGTCGTGCGGACGCTCGACCCGGGGCTCGGGGGCGTACTGCCGCGGCTTTCCGGTCTGGTCGCGGAGACCGGCAGCCCGCTGTCCCATCTGGCGGTGCTCGCGCGTGAGTACGGGGTCCCCACGGCGGTCGGCGTCGCGGGGGCGCTGGACCGCTTCCCGCCGGGCACCGTGGTCGCCGTGGACGGTGGCAGCGGTGCCGTGGAGGCGGTCGAGACGGGCGAGACGGTGCGTGCTTCCGCGCATGCGGACGGTGCGGACCGTACCTGTCTCTTATACACA
>NZ_JAAKZZ010000317.1 GCF_011045075.1 Streptomyces boncukensis | reverse complement strand
CACCGCCAACGCCCGGTTGAGCCCCGGCATCCGGCCCTTGTCGTCGGCGAGCCCGGCCTGCTGGCCGATGCCGATGACGGTGCCGATGGCGTCGAAGAACCCGGCGAGGACGAGCGTGAAGACGATGACGCCGACGGAGATGACCCCGATATCCCCGATACCCCGGAACGACACGTCGCCGAGCAGCCCGAAGTCGGGCGAGCTGACGAGCGACCCCGTCAGCTCCGGCGCGTTCCGCCCGCCCCAGTCCTGCTTCGTCAGCCCGGCGAACTGGTGCACGAGCGCGGCCAGTACGGTGCCGCCGACGATCCCGATCAGGATCGCGCCCGGCACCCTGCGCACCTGTAGCGCGAAGATCAGCAGCACGGTCACCGAGAAGCAGAGCACCGGCCAGCCGGTGAGCTGGTCCGCGGTGCCCAGCTGGATCGGCTTGGCCCCGGGCACCCCGCCGGGCCCCGGCATCGAGGTCACGAAGCCCGCCTGCACCAGCCCGATCAGACAGACGAACAGCCCGATGCCCATGGTGATGGCGTGCTTCAGCGCCATCGGGAGCGCGTTCATGATCAGTTCACGGAGCCCGGTGACGACGAGGAGGATGATGATCCCCCCGTAGATCAGGCACATCGCCCAGGCGTTGCCCCAGGTCATCTCGGGGACGACCTGGAAGGACACGACGGCTGACACGCTCAGGCCCGCCGCCAGCGCCAGGGGCGCCTTGCCGACGACGCCCATCACCAGGGTGGTCGCCGCAGCGGCGAACGCGGTGGCCGTCGTGACCTGCCCGCCGTCCAGCCGGTGCCCGTCCACGTCGGGCACCGAGAGGATGACGGGGTTGAGCAGGACGATATACGCCATCGCCATGAAGGTGGTGACGCCGCCGCGCACCTCGCGGCCGTAGCTGGAGCCGCGTGCGGAGATGTGGAAGTAGCGGTCGAGCCAGGAGCGCCGGGGGCGCTCCCGCAGTGTGAGGGGTGGTGCCTTGGTCTGGGTCATGTGTGGTGGCTCCCAAGGGTCCTGGGGGGTTGGGGAACACACGACCCGGGGGACGGCCCGAGCCGCCGGTGTGGGGTAGGGGATCACCTCCATCTCCTGCTTTCCGCTCCCGGCATCGGGGCTGGCCCCGCTCGCGCGCTAGTGCCGTGACCGGAAAGGTTCACCGCCTCGCGCCGCCCGGCACGGCGCCTCGCGGCGTTGCCGGATCACGCGAGTACGCCCAGTACGAGCCGCGATCCGGCGCCTTGCGAGGCTCCCCCAGCTACCGCTGGGAGGTGCCCCCTGCACCGGACGACGCGAGACGGCAAACCTTTCCGGCCACGGCACTAGACGTCCACGATGTGCTCCGGGCGCACCGGGACCCGTGGGAGCTCACGTCCCGTCGCCGCGCGGATCGCGGCGAGCACGGCGGGCGTCGACGACAGGGTCGGCGCCTCGCCCGCGCCCCGGAGCCCGTACGGGGCGTGCTCGTCCGCCAGCTCCAGCACATCCACCGGAATCGTCGGCGTGTCCAGGATCGTGGGGATCAGATAGTCCGTGAACGACGGGTTCCGCACCCTCCCGGAGGGGTCCACCAGGATCTCCTCCATCACCGCGAGCCCCAGCCCCTGCGTCGTGCCGCCCTGGATCTGGCCGACGACGGCGTCGGGGTTCACGGCCTTGCCGACGTCCTGCGCGCAGGCCAGCTCGACCACCTTGACGAGCCCCAGCTCGATGTCGACCTCGACCACGGCGCGGTGCGCCGCGAAAGAGTACTGGACGTGGCCGAACCCCTGACCCGTCGTCAGATCGAACGGCTCCGTCGGCCGGTGCCGCCACTCGCCGACCGCCTCCACCGGCTCGTCGCCCAGCACCTCCACCAGCGAGGCCAGCACCTCGCCGCCGGACGTCACGACCTTGCCGCCCTCCAGCAGCAGCTCGGCGGAGGTCCACGCGGGGTGGTGGGCGCCGAAGCGGGCCCGGCCGCGCTCCAGGACCTCCTCCCGGACCAGCCCGCACACGTGCCGGACCGCGCCGCCGGTGACGTACGTCTGGCGCGAGGCGGAGGTCGAACCGGCAGAGCCGACGCGCGTGTCGGCCGGGTGGACCGTGACATGGCCGACCCCCAGCTCCGTACGGACGATCTGCTGATGGACCGTCACCCCGCCCTGGCCGACCTCCGCTGCGGCCGTGTGCACCAGGGCGACCGGCTCGCCCCCGGCGGCCTCCAGCCGCACGCGCGCCGTGGAGTAGTCGTCGAAGCCCTCGGAGAAGCCGACGTTCTTGATGCCGACGGCGTAGCCGACGCCGCGCACCACGCCCTCGCCGCGGGTGGTGTTGGACAGCCCGCCGGGCAGCGCCCGTACGTCGACCGCGCCCCGGCCCCCTTCCGCCGCCGCCTCCCACTGCCGCTCCGGCGGCAGCGGCAGCGCCTTGACCCGCCGCAGGATCTCCGCGACGGGGGCCGGGGAGTCGACCACCTGCCCGGTGGGCATCACCGCGCCCTGCGCCATCGCGTTGCGCTGCCGCAGCTCCACCGGGTCCATGCCCAGCCGGTCCGCCAGCTTGTCCAGCTGCGCCTCGTACGCGAAGCACGCCTGCACCGCGCCGAAGCCGCGCATGGCGCCGCAGGGCGGGTTGTTCGTGTAGAGCGCGAGGGCCTCGATGTCGACGTCGTCCACCACGTACGGGCCGACGCTCAGCGAGGCGGCGTTGCCGACGACCGCGGGGGAAGCGGAGGCGTAGGCGCCGCCGTCCAGGACGATACGGCAGCGCACATGGGTGAGCCTGCCGTCCCGCGTCGCGCCGTGCTCGTACCGCAGGGTGGCCGGGTGGCGGTGCACATGGCCGAAGAAGGACTCGAACCGGTTGTAGACCATCTTCACCGGTTTGCCCGTGCGCAGCGCGAGCAGGCAGGCGTGGATCTGCATGGACAGGTCCTCGCGCCCGCCGAACGCGCCGCCGACCCCGGCGAGCGTCATCCGCACCTTCTCCTCGGGCAGTCCGAGGACGGGTGCGATCTGCTTCCGGTCGGAGTGCAGCCACTGGGTGGCGATGTAGAGGTCGACGCCGCCGTCCTCGGCGGGCACGGCGAGCCCGGACTCGGGGCCGAGGAACGCCTGGTCCTGCATGCCGACCTGGTACGTGCCCGTGACGACCACGTCGGCGCGGCGGGCCGCGGCGTCCGCGTCGCCGCGCACGACGGGCTGGCGGTGGACGATGTTGGGGTGCGGTACGTGTGCGGCGTGATCGTCCTCGCGGCCCGCGTGCAGCAGCGGCGCGTCCTCGGCCAGGGCGTTGTCCTCGTCGTGCACGACGGGCAGCTCGCGGTACTCGACGCGGATCTTCGCGGCGGCCCGCCGCGCCGTCTCCGGGTGGTCGGCGGCGACCAGCGCCACCGGCTCGCCGTGGTACCGCACCCGGCCGTGTGCGAGGGCCGGGGTGTCCTTGATCTCCAGGCCGTAGTTCTTCCGCTCGGCCGGGAGGTCGTCGTAGGTCAGCACGGTGTGCACGCCCGCCTGCGCGAGCGCCTCGCCGATGTCGACGGAGACGATCTCGGCGTGCGCGTACGGGCTGCGCAGGGTGCAGCCCCACAGCATGTCCTCGTGCCACAGGTCGGAGGAGTACGCGAACTCCCCGGTGACCTTGAGGGTGCCGTCGGGGCGGCGGGCCGAGGCGCCGACGCCGTCGGGGGTCCCGGTGCGCGCGCCGACGGCCGTCGCGCCCGCCGTACCCGTACCCGTACGCGCACCCGCACCCGCACCCGTGGCGGCCGTCGTGTCAGCTGTACCGGCCATGTCAGCTCACCTCCTCCGGCGCCGCCGCCCGGCCCGCGGCCAGCCGGACGGCGTCCAGGATCTTCTCGTACCCGGTGCAGCGGCACAGGTTGCCGGAGAGCGCCTCGCGGATGTCGGCGTCGGACGGCGCGGGGTTGCGCTCGATCAGCTCGTCGGCCGCGACGACCAGCCCCGGGGTGCAGAAGCCGCACTGGACGGCGCCCGCGTCGAGGAACGCCTGCTGGACGGTGCCCACCTCGCGGGGCGCGGTCCCGGCGCGCGCGGCCTCGTACCCGGCCAGGCCCTCGACGGTGACCACGTCGCGGCCCTCGGCCTGCCCGGCGGCCACCAGGCAGGCGCAGACCGGCTCGCCGTCCAGCCGGACCGTGCAGGAGCCGCACTCGCCCTGTTCGCAGGCGTTCTTGGAGCCCGGCAGCCCGAGCCGCTCGCGCAGCACGTAGAGCAGGGACTCGCCCTCCCACACGTCGTCGGCCTCGTGCCGCCGTCCGTTGACGGTGAATGTCACGCGCACCGGGTGCTCCTCTCCTCGCCGCGGTAGCTCTCCCAGGTCCAGCCGAGGGTGCGGCGGGCCATGACGCCGACGGCGCGGCGGCGGTAGGCGGCGCTGCCGCGTACGTCGTCGATCGGGTCGCAGGCCGCGGCGCACAGCTCGGCGAACCGCCGGGCAGCGGACGGCGGCAGCGGGCGTCCGCTGTCCCAGTGGCCGCCCTCCTCCAGCGCCACGGTCAGGAAGTCCTCGGCGGCGCGGGCCCGCAGCGGGGTGGGCGCGGCCGAGCCGATGCCGGTGCGCACGGTCCGCCGCGCCGGGTGCAGCGCGAGGGAGAACGCGCAGACGGCGATGACCATCGCGTTGCGGGTGCCGACCTTCGAGAACTGCTGGGGGCCGTCGGCGCGGGCGATGTGGATGTACTTGATCAGCTCGTCGTCGGCGAGCGCGTTGCGCTTGACGCCGGTGTAGAAGTCCTCCACGGGGATGCGCCGGGCCCCGCGCACCGACTCCGCCTCGACCTCGGCACCCGCGGCGAGCAGCGCGGGGTGCGCGTCGCCCGCGGGGGAGGCGGCGCCGAGGTTGCCGCCGACGCTGCCGCGGTTGCGGATCTGCGGCGAGCCGACGGTGTGCGAGGCCAGGGCGAGGCCCGGCAGCTCGGGGGCGAGCCGTTCGATGATCTTCGTGTACGGTACGGAGGCGCCGAGCCGGACGGTCGCCGAGCCGACCTCCCACTCGTGCAGCTCGGGCACGCGGCCCAGGTCCATCAGATGCGTGGGGCGGCAGTGGTCGAAGTTGATCTCGACCATCACATCGGTGCCGCCCGCGATCGGCACCGCCGAGGGGTGCTCCGCCTTCGCGGCGAGCGCCTCCTGCCAGGTGCGCGGGCGCAGGAACTCCATGCTGTCTCTTCTCGTGGGGCGGTGGGGGGCCGGAGCCCTTCTGGCGGCTGAGGGGTGCCGCTCAGTACACAGACACGTACCCCGCACCGGGCAGTCACTGAAGCCATGAAGGGTTTGGCTGGCCGGACGCCGGGTCTTGTAGATTCGAACGAAGGACGGGTACGGCGACAGCACGCCGTAACGCGACGGAAAGAACGCGACGGAAAGAAACGGCGGCGACGACGCGATGCGGCTGCGCGCACTCCTGGAGAACGAAGCGCTGGGCCTGCGCCTCCTCGGCGGCGAGGAGGAGCTGGACCGCACGGTGCGCGGGGTGATGACGACCGACCTGCGGGACCCGAGCCGCTATCTGTCCGGCGGCGAGCTGGTGCTGACCGGGCTGGCCTGGTGGCGCGGCCCGGAGGACTCGGAGCCGTTCGTCCGGCTGCTGGCCGCCGCCGGGGTCGCCGGGCTGGCGGCGGGCGAGGCCGAGCTGGGCCCGGTGCCCGGCGACCTGGTGGCGGCCTGCGCCCGGCACCGGCTGCCGCTGTTCTCGGTGACCGAGGCGGTGGCGTTCGCGACGATCACCGAGCACGTGGTGCGCCAGGTGTCCACGGAGCGCGCGGGGGACCTGGCGGCCGTGGTCGACCGGCACCGCCGGCTGATGTCCACCGGCCCCGGCGGGGGCGGCCCGGACGCCGTCCTGGACCTGCTCGGCTCGGACCTGGACCTGCCCGCCTGGGTCCTCTCCCCCACCGGGCGCCAGGTGGCGGGCCCCGGCGAGGCGCCCGCGCTGCCGCCCGCGCTGGGCGCGCGGCTGGCCGGCGAGCACCTGGCGGCGCTGCGCGGCGGGTGGCGCCCGCCGTACCGGGTGGCCGCCGACGGCACCACGTACTCCCTCTTCCCGGTGCGCGGCAACGGCGCCGCCGACCCGCGCGAGACGC
Organism: Streptomyces boncukensis; assembly: GCF_011045075.1. Classification (GTDB taxonomy): domain Bacteria; phylum Actinomycetota; class Actinomycetes; order Streptomycetales; family Streptomycetaceae; genus Streptomyces; species Streptomyces boncukensis. Next base: position 2,823 of record NZ_JAAKZZ010000317.1, on the reverse strand, counting down.
TGCTGGCCGACTGGCTGCTGGCGGTCGCCGCCGACGCCGGGGACTGGCCCGCCGAGCGGGTGGACCTGCTGCAGGGCGTCACCCAGCTCATCGCCGTCGAGCGGGACCGCCGCGACGCGGCCCGTACGGTGCGCCGCAGACTCGCCCGGGAGGTGCTGGAGCTGGTCCAGTCGGGCGCCCCGCCCGCCGAGATCGCCGCCCGGCTGCGGGTCGCGGCCCCCGTGCTGCTGCCGGGCCTGGGCACGGCGCCGCACTGGCAGGTGGTGGTGGCCCGGATGGAGTGGGAGCGCCACCCCCCGGCGCCCTCCGCCGCGCGGGGTTCCGCCGCGCAGGGCTTGGACGGCGGGCCGGACGGGCCGCATGGGCCGGAGGACGGCGGACCGGCCCAGTCGCTGCTGGAGGAGCTGCTGGTCGACCCGCGCGTGACCGGCTTCGACGGCTCGGACCACCTCGCGGTCGCCCAGCTCGGCGACGAGGCGGTGGCCCTGGTCCCGCTCCCGGCGCACGAGCCGGAGGAGGACGCCGGGACGGAAGGGAAGCCCGAGCGGGGCTCCGCACCGGATTCCGGGCCGGGATCCGGGCGGGGTGACGGCACCGCCCGGCTCGGGCTGGACGCGGAGTCCCTGCTCGCGGCCGTCCGCACCCCGCTGGAGCGGGGGCTCGCGGACGACGGCCGGCTGACGCTCGGGCTCAGCGCCGCCGTGCACTCGGCCGAGGGGCTGCGCGGCGCCCTGGAGGAGGCCCGGCACGCGCGCCGGGTCGCCGCGGCGCGCGCCGGGACGGTCAGCGCGGCCGGTCACCATGAGCTGGCCTCCCACGTCCTGCTGCTGCCCTTCGTACCGGACGACGTGCGGCGCGCGTTCACGGCCCGGCTGCTGGATCCGCTGCGCGAGTACGACAGCAAACACCGCGCCGAGCTGGTGCCGACCCTGGAGGCGTTCCTGTCGGCCGACGGCTCCTGGACGCGCTGCGCCGCCCGCCTCCATCTGCACGTCAACACGCTGCGGTACCGGGTGGGCCGCATCGAGCAGCTCACCGGCCGCGACCTGTCCCGGCTGGAGGACAAGCTCGACTTCTTCCTGGCCCTGCGGATGCGGTGACCCCACGTGCGGAGGTAGAGCTGGCTCTACCCCGAGTCGGCATCTGCCGGGAATGATCGGGGCCCCTCCCGTCCGGTTCGCTGGGACCTGTGACCGCACCGCGCAAACAGGCCCTGCTCTACACCGTGTTCGCCGCGTTCGCCGTGGCAACGGCACTCGTGACCCACCTGACGCCGCACCGCGTCTGGGGCGGCACGGCCGCCGCCGCGTACGCCCTCGGCGCGGCCCTCACCCTGGCGGCGCCGAGCCTGCCGCGCACGTACCTCGCACGCGGCGTCGCCGCGGGGTCCGCGCTGCTGCCGCTGGCGGTGCTGACGGCGGCCGGCAGCGCCCAGGAAGAGGTGTCCGTGGTGCACCGCGCGGGCGCCCGGCTGCTGGCGTACGGCACGCCGTACCTCTCCCCCGACCAGCTGACGGACCAGCCCTACACGGCGTACAACCCGTATCTGCCCGGCATGGCGCTGTTCGGGGTGCCGCGCGAACTGCTCCACGTGGACGCCCGCGCGCTGTTCGCGCTGACCTTCGCTGCGGCGTTCGCGCTGAGCCTGCGCCCCCATCTGCGCCTGCCCTCGCGCCGCTTCGCGCTGCTGCTCGGGTCGCCGCTGGTGGCGCTGCCGGTGGCGGTCGGCGGGGACGACCTGCCCGTGATCGGGCTGAGCTGCCTGGGGCTCGGGCTCGCCGCCCGGGACCGGGCAGGGCGCGCCGGGCTCGCGCTCGCTGTCGCGGCCACGCTCAAGGCGACCGCCTGGCCCGCGCTCGCCGTCGGGCTGGTGCTGTCGGCCGCCCGGGGCGGACGCCGGGCGGCATCGCGCTTCGGGGCGCACGCCGCGCCCGTGCTGGCCGCCGGGGTCCTGCTGCCCGCGCTCCGCGACCCGGGCGGCTTCACCGCCAACACCGTCCGCTACCCCCTGGGGCTGGCCGGCGCCGCCTCGTCCGCCGACGCGCCGCTGCCGGGCACGCTGCTCGCCGGGCTCGGCCCGGCCGGGCACGCGGCGGCGGCAGCGCTGCTGCTCAGCGCGGCGCTCGCGGTCGGCGGCTCGCTGCTCCTGCGGCCGCCCCGGGACGGGCGCGCCGCCGGACTCCGGCTCGCGCTGGGCCTGTTCGCCGCGTCGGCGCTGATGCCCGCGTCCCGCTTCGGCTATCTCGTCTACCCCGCCGTCCTGGTCCTGTGGGCCCTCTGGAGGAACGACCATGCCCCGCAGCAGCCCCCGCAGCCGCCGCAGCCCCCGCACGCTGATCGTCACGAACGACTTCCCGCCGCGCCGGGGCGGGATCGAGACCTTCGTGTACGAGATGGCGCGCCGGTTCCCGCCGGGTGAGGCCCTCGTCTACACCTCGGCCGGGGGCGCCGGAGCGGACGCCTTCGACGCGGCCCAGCCGTATCCCGTCGTCCGGGACCGCGCACGGACCCTGCTGCCCACCCCGCGCACCGCCGCCACGGCGCGCGCGCTCGCGCGTCGCTACGGCTGCGACCGGGTGTGGTTCGGCGCAGCCGCGCCCCTCGGACTGCTCGCCGGGCCGCTCGGGCTGCCGTCCGTCGCCACCACACACGGCCACGAGACCTGGTGGGCGGCGCTCCCCGGCACCCGCCGCCTGCTGCGCCGGATCGGGCGGCAGAGCGACACCGTCACCTACCTCACGGCGCACAGCCGCTCCCGCGTGGCCGGCGCGCTGGGCCCGGACGCGGCCTCCCGGATGGCGCGGCTGGCCCCCGGCGTCGACC
>NZ_JAAKZZ010000316.1 GCF_011045075.1 Streptomyces boncukensis | reverse complement strand
CACCCGAACATCCGCACGTCACGGAGGTCTTCCGCCATGTCCGCAGCCATGAACGAGAGCGTCATCATCACCTGTGCCCTCACCGGGGCCGGGGACACGGTCAGCCGCAGCCCGCATGTCCCGGTGACGCCGGAGCAGATAGCCGCCTCCGCCGTGGAGGCGGCCGGGGCCGGGGCCGCCGTCGTCCACATCCATGTGCGGGACCCCGAGACCGGCGCCCCCGCGCGCGACCCGCGGCTCTACCGCGAGGTCGTGGAACGGATCCGGGAGACCGGGACCGACGTCGTCGTCAACCTCACCGCCGGGATGGGCGGCGACCTGGTGCTGGACGCCGACCAGCCGCTGGAGAAGGGCCCGCTGGACGGCACCGACCTGGTCGGCGGCCTGGACCGGCTGCCGCATGTCGAGGAGCTGCTGCCGGACATCTGCACGCTGGACTGCGGCTCGCTCAACTTCGGGGACAACCTGTACATCTCCACGCCGGAGATGCTGCGCAAGGGCGCCCGGCGGATCCAGGAGCTGGGCGTACGGCCCGAGTTGGAGATCTTCGACACCGGCCAGCTGTGGTTCGCCAAGCAGCTGCTGGACGAGGGGCTGCTGGACTCGCCGACCGTCTTCCAGCTGTGCATGGGCATCCCGTGGGGCGCGCCGGCCGACCCCGGAGTCCTGCAGTCCATGGTCAACTTTCTGCCGTCCGGCGCGCAGTGGGCCAGCTTCGCGCTGGGGCGGATGCAGATGCCGTGGGTGGCGCAGTCGATCCTGCTCGGCGGCAACGTCCGGGTGGGGCTGGAGGACAACCTCTATCTGAGCCGGGGGGTGAAGGCGACCAACGGTCAGCTCGTGGAGCGGGCGGTGCGGATCACGGAGTCGCTGGGGGCCTCGGTGGCCTCGGCGGACGAGGCCCGGGAGCGGCTGGGGCTGCGGCCCCGGGTTTGAGGGCTCCCGCAATCCGCAATCGCCATCCGCAATCCGCAACCGTCACCACCCCAAGGAGCCCCTGTATGCGCCCCACTCCCGAGGACGCCACCCGTGTCACCTGCGTCGGCGCCGGAGTCATCGGCGGCGGCTGGGTCGCCCACTTCCTCGCGCGCGGTTACGACGTGACCGCGTGGGACCCCGCGCCGGACGCCGAGGAGAAGCTGCGCCGTCTGGTCGACGCCGCCTGGCCCGCGCTCATCCGGCTCGGCCTCGCCGACGGCGCGGCCCGCGACCGGCTCACCGTGGCGCCCACCCTCGAAGACGCCTGCGCCCAGGCCCACTTCGTCCAGGAGAGCGCCCCCGAGAAGCTGGAGCTCAAGCGGGATCTGCTGGCCCGGCTGGACGCGGCGGCCCCCGAGGGCGTCGTCATCGCGTCCTCCACCTCCGGCTATCCGATGACCGAGATGCAGACCGGGGCCGAGAACCCCGGCCGGCTGCTGGTCGGGCACCCGTTCAACCCGCCGTATCTCATCCCGCTGGTCGAGGTGGTCGGCGGGGAGCGGACCGAAGCGGACGCCGTCGCCTGGGCCTCGCGGTTCTACGAGGTCGCGGGCAAGTCCGTGATCACCATGGACCGCGAGCTGCCCGGCTTCATCGCCAACCGCCTCCAGGAGGCGCTGTGGCGGGAGGCGCTGCACATGGTCGCGAACGGCGAGGCGACCGTGGAGGAGATCGACGACTCGATCACCGAGGGGCCGGGCCTGCGCTGGGCGTTCATGGGCCCCTGCCTCACGTTCGCGCTCGCGGGCGGCGAGGGCGGCATGGCACATATGCTCGACCACTTCGGGCCTTCCCTGAAGTCCCCGTGGACCCGGCTGGAGGCCCCCGAGCTGGACCGGGCGCTGTACGACGGGATGGTCGAGGGGTGCGAGCGGGCGGCGAACGGGCGCAGCATCGCGGATCTCGTCGCCGAGCGCGACCAGGGCGTCATCGACATCCTGCGCGCCACCGGGCGCCTCCCGGGCCGGCGGGAGGAGCGGAAGTGACCGGGCCGCACGGGCGGCCGCTGCCGCTCTTCCGCGAGACGGTCCGGCCGGAGTGGATCGACTACAACGGCCATCTGAGCGAGGCGTACTACGTGCTCGTCTTCGGGCACGCCACCGACGCGCTGATGGATGCGACCGGGCTGGACGCCGCGTACCGCACGGCCACCGGCTGCTCGCTGTACACCGTCGAGTCGCACGTCCGCTATCTCCGCGAGGTGGCCGACGGCGCCGGGCTCACCGTCCGCACCCGGATCCTCTCGGCCGCGGCGCGGAAGGTCCGGTTCACCCATGAGATGTACACGGGGGACGACGAGGGCCCCGTGGCCACCATCGAGCTGCTCGGCGTCCATGTCGGCGCGGGCGGCGCCGTGCCGCTCCCGGAGCAGGTCAGGGCCCGGCTCGACGCGCTGGCCGAGCCCGCGCCGGAGTGGGCCGGGCGGTCCGTCGCGCTCTGAGGCACGGTTGACGCCCGTACCCGGCCCGCCCACAATGGCTCGCATGATCCCGCACCCCGAAGCCCCGTTCGGACGCCTCAGCGTCCCGTGGCGCCGCGGGTGCGAGCGGTCCGGTCTCTAGCGGATCGGAGCAGCGCGGAACGGAATCCTCCGTCTCCGCGCCGTCCGTCCGTCCATCCGACCGAGCACCGCCGTGAAAGAGGATCACCATGACCGCGATCGAGACCGCCCCCGGGCTGCGCGAGGCCCGGGTGCCCGCCGACGGGCTGTACGAGGGGACGCGGGTGCTGCGCCACCTCCCCGACGGCTGGCAGGAACGCCCGTACGAACACATCGAGGTCACCCCGCTCACCCGGGTCATCGGGGCCGAGGTGCGCGGGGCCGACCTGGCCCGGCCCCTCTCCTCCGCCGTCCGGGAGGAGCTGAACAGGGCGCTGCTGGAGTGGAAGGTGCTGTTCTTCCGCGGCGCCCGCCTCACGCCCGACCAGCAGGCCGCGTTCGCCCGGCACTGGGGCGAGCTGGAGACCAACCCGCTGCTGGCCCAGGGCTCGCGCGCGGAGGTCGTGCGGTTCGCGAAGGGCGGCGACGCGGCGCCCACGTACGAGAACGTGTGGCACACCGACGTCACCTTCCGCGAGCGCCCCGCGCTCGGCTCCGTGCTGCAGTTGCGCGAGGTGCCCCGGGTGGGCGGCGACACCATGTGGGCGTGCATGGGCGCGGCGTACGACAACCTGCCGGAGGAGGTCAGGGAGCGCATCGACGGGGCCCGCGCGGTGCACGACTTCATCGCGGGCTTCGCGCGGTTCACCCCGCGCGAGCGGCTGGCCGAGCTGCAGGACCGGTTCCCGCCCGTGGAGCACCCGGTGGTGCGCACGCACCCGGAGAGCGGGCGCCGGATGCTGTTCGTCAACACCTCCTTCACCACCCGCATCCTCGGGATGGAGCGGGCGGAGAGCGACCGGCTGCTGAGTTGTCTGACGCGGCAGGCGCAGGTGCCGGAGTACCAGGTCCGGTTCTCCTGGCGGCCCGGGGACATGGCGTTCTGGGACAACCGCGCCACGCAGCACTACGCGCTGTTCGACTACGGCAGCGAGCGGAGGGTCGCGGAGCGGGTGGCGATCGTCGGCGACCGCCCGTTCTGACCACCCGTTCTGACGCTCTTTCAGGCCAACCGCTGTGCGGACCGTAGCCGGTCTACTGACGAGTCAGTACGGTGCTGTCCACCACCCCTGCGCACAGGAGAGTTGGGAGAGCCGTATGCAGCACTCGTCACCCCTGGCGTCACCACTGGCCAGAGCGGGCGCGGTCACGGCCGCGCTCGCCCTGGCCGCCCTCGGGCTCGCGGGCACCGCCCAGGCCCAGGAGCCGCCCGCGCCCGGTGCGGGCGGCCCGGGGGACATCGTCAGCTCCGAGCCCACCGAGTTCCAGTACTGGCCGGGCTACCCGGCCGACGCCTCCGCCTGGAAGATCAGCTACACCTCGACCAGCGCGTCCGGCGAGCCGAACACCGTCTCGGGCACGGTCGTCGTCCCCGACGACGGCCGGACCGGCACCCGCCCGCTGATCACCTACGCCGTCGGCTCGGTCGGCCTCGGCGACAAGTGCGCCCCCTCCGCCGGGTTCCCGGACGGCAGCACGGCCGAGGCGCCGCTGATCAACGCGGCGCTGGTACGCGGCTACGCCGTCGCCGTGACCGACTACGAGGGCCTCGGCACGCCCGGCGACCACACCTACACCGTCGCGCAGGCCGAGGGAACGGCCGTGCTGGACGCGGCGCGCGCGGCCCAGCGGCTGCCCGGCGCCCAGGAGCGGGGCGTCGGCGCGGACTCGCCGGTCGGCGTCATGGGCTACTCGCAGGGCGGCCAGGCCAGCGCCTGGGCGGCCGAGATCCAGCAGTCGTACGCGCCCGAGCTGGACGTCAAGGGCACCGCGAGCGGCGGCGTGCCGTCCGACCTGATGAAGGTCGCCGAGCACGCGAACGGCGGCGAGAGCGCGGGCTACATCATGATGTCCGCCATCGGCCACGACACCGCCTTCCCCGAGCTGAAGCTGGACTCCTACCTCAACGACGCGGGGCGCGACCTGGTGGGACTCGCGAAGGACGAGTGCACAGGGGCGATCCTCGAAGCGGGCAAGGGCAAGACGATCGAGGACATGACGGTCCGCAACCCGCTCGACGAGCCGGACTGGCAGCAGGCGATCAGCGCCAACAAGCTGGGCACGACGAAGCCGTCCGCGCCCGTCTTCCTCTACCACGGGGAGGCCGACGAGACGATCCCGTACGAGCAGGGCACCGGGCTGCGCTCCGACTGGTGCGCCCGTGATGTGCCGGTGGAGTGGCAGTCCTTCCCGGGCGACGGCCATGTGCAGACGGCCATCAACGGGAACGGGCCCGCGCTGGAGTGGCTGGGCGCCCGCTTCGCCGACCGGCCGGCCGAGAGCAACTGCCCCGGCTGACCCGGCCCTCTCCGCACGGGGCGCTCCCCGCCGCTTCCGCTCCCGGCGAGGGGCGCCCCGGCCCGGCCCTCCGCCCCCGTCCGGGGCCGCGTCATCCCACCGTCAGCAGGGTCTTGCCGACCGCCGTGCGCTCCTCCATCGCCGTGTGCGCCTCCGCCGCGCACTCCAGCGGAAAGGTCTGGCCGACGACCGGGCGCACCGTCTCCCCCGCCGCCGCCAGCAGCGCCCGCTCCAGCAGCGCCCCGGCCTCCGCTCCGGCCTCCGGGCCGGTGAGCGGCCGGAGCTGCTCGGGCCCGGCCAGCGTCACACCGCGCTCCGCCGCCTGAGCCGCCGTCACCGGCGCGAAGTCCCCGCCGGGCGCGCCGTGCGCGGAGAACCGCCCGCCCCGGGCCACCACCTCGAACGCCGCCCGCCCCAGCGGGCCGCCCGCGCCGTCGAAGACGACGTCGACGCCCTTCCCGCCGGTGGCCTCCCGCACCGTGTCGGTCCACGCGGTGTCCGTCCACGCGGTGTCCGTCCACGCGGTGTCCGTCCACGCGGTGTCCGTCCGCGCGGGCGCCGTCCCGGCCGCGTAGCCGACGACCGCGTCGGCTCCCAGCTCGTCCCGCAGCAGCGCCAGCTTCCGGCCGTCCCGGGCCGCCGCCACGACATGGGCGCCCGCGGCCCGCGCGAGCTGCACCAGCAGGGCGCCCAGGCCGCCGCCCGCCGCGAGCACCAGGGCCCAGCCGCCGGGGCGCAGCACGCCCCCGCTGACCGCCAGGTCGAAGAGGCGGAACGCCGTCGGCCCGTCCTGCAGCAGCGCGGCCGCGTCGGGCGGTGCGAGGCCGGGCGGTACGGCGGTGAGGGAGTCCGCGTCCAGCAGCGCCCGCTCCGCATAGCCCCCGGTGCCGGTTCCGCCGCTGGTCCTGCCGATGACGCGGCGGCCCCGCCAGGCCGGGTCCACCCCCGCGCCGGTCGCCGCCACCCGGCCGCCGACGCCGCCGCCGGGCACATAGGGCGGGGCCACACCGGAGCCGGGCAGCGCGCCGCGCCGCAGCAGCGCGTCCCGGAACAGCACATCCACGTGCGTGACCTCGACCAGCGCCTGCCCGGGGCCCGGCACCGGCTCGGGGACGTCCCGCGGCTGGAGCACCCGTGGCCCTCCGAACCGCCTGACCCGCACGGCACGCATGGCGACCTCCTCGTCCCTCCTCCTGACCGTGACGGGGACCAGTCTCCGACTTCAAGCTCCGTTCAAGTCAAGCGCCCGGGTAGAGGTCGTCGATCTCCGCAGCGAAGTCCCGCAGGATGGCGGCGCGCCGCAGCTTCATCGACGGCGTGAGGTGGCCGCGCTCCTCGGTGAAGTCGTCCGGCAGCACCGCGAAGCGGCGGATCGACTCGGCGCGGGAGACCTGGGCGTTGGCCTCGTCCACGGCCTGCTGGAGGTTGCGCAGCAGATCCTCGTCCACCGCGGCCTGCTCCGGGGTGAGCTCCCCCTTCTTGCGCATCCGCAGCCAGTGCGCGAGCCCGTCCGGCTCCAGGGTGACCAGCGCGGTGATGTACGGGCGGTTGTCGCCGATCACCAGGCACTGGCTGATCAGCGGGTGGGCGCGCAGCCAGTCCTCCACCGGCGCGGGGGCCAGGTTCTTGCCGCCGGAGGTGATGATCAGGTCCTTCTTGCGCCCGGTGATGCTCAGATAGCCGTCCCGGTCCAGCGAGCCGAGATCGCCGGTGGGCAGCCAGCCCCCGTCGTCCACCGCCGGCGCGGCGCGCGCCTGCCGCGCCTCCCAGTAGCCGTCGAACACCTGGCCGCCCCGCAGCAGTACCTCGCCGTCGTCCGCGATCCGTACGGCCGTTCCGGGCAGCGGCCAGCCGACGGTGCCGAGCCGGGGCCGCTGCGGCGGGGTGATGGTGGCGGCGGCCGTGGTCTCGGTCAGGCCGTAGCCCTCGTAGACATGGATCCCGGCGCCCTCGTAGAAGGCGGCGAGCCGGTGGCCCAGCGGCGAGCCGCCGCAGATCACATGGCGGCAGCGGCCGCCCAGCGCGGCCCGGATCCGGCGGTAGACCAGCAGGTCGTACAGGCCGCGCGCGGTGCGCAGCCCGCGCCCTGGGCCGGGGCCGAGGCCGTGCTCCCGGGCCTCGACCGCCTCGCCGTAGCGCTGCGCTATCCGCGCGCCGCGGTCGAAGGAGGCGGCGCGGCCCATCCGTTCGGCGGTGGCGCGCGCGGTGTTGTACACCTTCTCCAGCACATACGGGATGCCGAGCAGGAACGTCGGCCGGAAGCCCGCGAGGTCGGCCAGCAGGTCCGCGGTGCGGATGCTGGGGGCGTGGCCGAGGCGCACCCGGGCGCGCAGACAGCCGATCGCGACCATCCGTCCGAACACATGGGAGAGCGGCAGGAAGAGCAGGGTGGCCGCGGGCTCGTCGCTCAGCGATGCGAACACCGGGTGCAGCAGCTCGATGGCGTTGTCGACCTCGGCGAAGAAGTTGCCGTGAGTCAGCGCGCAGCCCTTGGGCCTGCCGGTGGTGCCGGAGGTGTAGATGAGGGTGGCGAGAGCGTCCGGACCGACGTTGGCCCGGCGGGCGTTGACCAGCGCGTCCGGTATCTCCCGGCCCGCGTCCACGACATGGCCGACGGCCCCGGTGTCGAACTGCCACAGGTGCCGCAGGCGCGGCAGGTTGCCGCGCTCGGCGCTGAGCATCCTGGCCTGCTCCACATCCTCCACGAAGCAGGCGCGTACGGCGGCGTCCTGCAGGATGTACCGCGCCTGCGCCGCGGAGGAGGTGGGGTAGACCGGCACCGTGACCAGCCCGGCGGTCCAGGCGGCGAAGTCGGTCAGCGTCCACTCGTAGCAGGTGCGTGCCATGAGGGCGATCCGGTCGCCGGGGCGCAGCCCGTGCGCGAGCAGCCCCCGCGCCATGGCCTGCACCTCGTCCGCGAACTCCCGCGCCGTCACCTCGCGCCAGCCGGACGGGTCGGAGCCGTCCCGCCGCGTCTTCCGGCTGAGCACCGGCTCCTCGGGCGCCTCCAGCGCGTTGGTGAACGGGATGTCGGCGAGCGAGCCGCGGACGACGGCGGGGGCCAGCGGCGGTACGAACACCTCGCGGACCCGGCCGTCCTCTGCCTTGGCGACCGGCTCGACGCGGGCGGCGGAGAGTGTGGGGTCGGTGGCACGCATCCTCGACCAGCCTCCAGACGACTGACCCGGGAGTAACCTTACTGACTAGTTAAGTTACGGTAGGGTAAGTCGCAGGGGAACGGCCGTGCGGAACCTTCATCAGACGCTCACAGGAGCCCCGCTCCCCTCACCGTCCCGAGGGCGTCCAGCGCTCGCCGCGCATCAGGCTGTCCAGGCCCGTCCAGCAGAAGTTCATCAGCGTCGCCGCCGTCTCCTTGGCCGAAGGGCCCTCGCCCGCGGTGGTGTTGGCCCACTCGGCGAGCGACTCGGCGGCACCGACCAGCGCGTGCGCCAGGCCCGCCACCTCGCGCTCGGCCAGCGCGCTGTCGCACCCGGCGTCCTGTGCGGCGCGCGCGAGCAGCACCCGCACGATGTCGGTGATCCGGGCCCGCATGGCGAACACCTCCTGCGCATAGGGCTCCCCCTGAGTCCGCGCGCGGGAGAGCACCGTCACCCCGTCCGGGCGGGCCGCGGTGTGGGTGAAGAAAGCGCGCAGACCGCTCCACAACTGGCGGTCCGCGGGGGCCTCCAGCTCCCGCGTCCCCTCCCGCACGGTCGCCACCAGCGCCTCCACCTCGCGCCGGACGCACGCCATGAACAGCTCTTCCTTGGACTTCAGATAGAGGTACACCAGGGGCTTGGAGACGCCGGCCGCCTCGGCGATGTCGTCCATCGACGCCGACTGGTAGCCGTGCCGGGCGAAGGCGGCCACCGCGGCGTCCAGCATCTGCCGCTCACGCACCTCGCGCGGCATCCGCCGATGTCCTCCGGACTTCCCCGTGCTCGCCCCCATGCGTGCCTCCACCGCTCCCCGTAGCCATGGTCCAGGCCAGCGTACGCGCGCCGGGCCGCGACGCACGCGCGGCCCGGGAAGCACAGCGAGGGGCGGTCCCTTCC
>NZ_JAAKZZ010000315.1 GCF_011045075.1 Streptomyces boncukensis | reverse complement strand
GCCCGCCCCTGGTGAAGCGGTCCCGCTCTGCCCCGAACCCCCCGCTGTACGGACCTGCCGCGCTCCCTGCGCCCGCACGCGGTATCCCCTGCCCGGCGCGCCGCCTGCCGCGCGCCGCGGCCACCCACACACCCGACACCCACGGAAACCCTGTGATTACCACTCAGGACCTGACCAAGGTCTACCGCACCCGCGACCGCGAGGTCACCGCGCTGGACGGCGTGAACCTGCACGTCCGCGAAGGCGAGGTGTTCGGCGTCGTCGGCCAGAGCGGCGCGGGCAAGTCCTCCCTCATCCGCTGCGTCAACCTGCTGGAGCGGCCCACCTCCGGCACCGTCACCGTCGACGGCCAGGACCTCACCGCGCTCGCGGGCGCCGGCCGCAGGGCCGGGCGCGAGCTGCGCGCGGCCCGCTCCCGGATCGGCATGGTCTTCCAGCACTTCAACCTGCTCTCCGCGCGCACCGTGCGCGGCAATGTCGAGCTGCCGCTGGAGATCCTCGGCCTGTCCGGCCAGGAGCGCACCCGCAAGGCGAACGAGCTGCTGGACCTCGTCGGCCTCGCCGACAAGGCGGGCTCCCACCCCGCCCAGCTCTCCGGCGGCCAGAAGCAGCGCGTCGGCATCGCCCGCGCGCTGGCCGGCGACCCGAAGGTGCTGCTCTCCGACGAGGCCACCTCGGCGCTCGATCCGGAGACCACCCGCTCGGTGCTCCAGCTCCTGCGCGACCTGGGCCGGCAGCTCGGGCTGACCGTGCTGCTGATCACGCACGAGATGGACGTCGTCAAGGCCGTCTGCGACTCGGCCGCGCTGATGAAGGGCGGCCGGATCACCGAGTCCGGCACCGTCGCCGAACTGCTCGCCACCCAGGGCTCCGAGCTGGCCCGCGAGCTGTTCCCGGTGGGCGGGCAGCCCTCGGAGCCCGGCCGTACGGTCGTCGACGTCACCTTCCACGGGGAGACGACGACCGAGCCGGTGATCTCCAAGCTGTCGCGTACCTACAACGTGGACATCTCCATCCTGGGCGCCGCCATGGACACCGTGGCCGGCAAGCAGGTCGGCCGGATGCGCATCGAGCTGCCGGGCAGCTTTGATGACAACGTCGTCCCCATCGGCTTCCTGCGCGAGCAGGGCCTCACCGTCGATGTCGCGGCCATCGCAGGCGGCGGACGGGAACTCGCCGAGGAGGGCGCGAAGTGAGCTGGGCCGAGATACAGCCGCTGCTGCGGGACGGCTTCCTGGACACCGTCTACATGGTCGGCTGGTCCGCGCTGATCGCCCTGATCGGCGGGCTGCCGCTCGGTGTGCTGCTGGTGCTGACCGACAAGGGCGGGCTGCTGCGGAACGCACCCGTCAACAAGGTCGTCGGGGCGGTCGTCAACATCGGCAGGTCGCTGCCGTTCATCATCCTGCTGATCGCGCTGATCCCCTTCACCCGCTTCGTCGTCGGCAGCTTCATCGGCCCGACGGCGGCGATCGTGCCGCTGGCCATCGGCGCCATCCCGTTCTTCGCACGGCTGGTCGAGGCCGCCGTGCGCGAGGTCGACCGGGGGCTGGTCGAGGCCGTGCAGGCGATGGGCGGCGGCACCCCCACCGTGGTCTTCAAGGCGCTGCTGCCGCAGGCGCTGCCCTCCCTGGTGGCGGGCCTGACCACCACCGTCATCGTGCTCATCGGCTACTCCGCGATGGCCGGGACGGTCGGTGGCGGCGGCCTCGGCGCCGTCGCCGTGCAGTACGGCTACCAGCGGTTCGAGACCACCGTGATGATCGCGACCGTTGTCGCGCTGATCGTCATCGTCACCGCCGTCCAGCTCGTCGGCGACGCCGTGGTCCGCGCGCTCTCCGCACGCCGCGGCGGTGACGGCGGTTCGGCGGGGGCGTCCGGCGCCCGGGGAGCCCGCGGGAGGCTCGCCCGGCTCGGCCGGGGCCGCACCGTCGCCGTCACGGCGGCCGTCGCGGTGCCGCTGGCGCTGATCGGCTACGGTCTGGCCTCCGGCGACGACGACGAGCAGACGCTCAGGGTCGCGGCGTCGCCGACGCCGCACGCCGAGATCCTCGAATACGTCGACAAGCACCTCGCCGGCAAGGCGGACCTCAAGCTCGACATCCGGAAGTTCAACGACTACGTCGTACCGAACACCGCCACCGAGAGCGGCGAGGTCGACGCCAACTTCTTCCAGCACAAGCCGTACCTCGACGACTTCAACAAGAAGAAGAACACCCATATCGTCCCCGTCGTCAACGTCGAGCTGGAGCCGCTGGGGCTGTACTCCAAGAAGGCGGACAGCCTCAAGGAGCTGACCGCGGGCAAGACCGTCGCGGTGCCCAACGACAGCACCAACGAGGGCCGCGCCCTCCACCTCCTCGCCGACAGCGGGCTGATCGAGCTGGAGCGCGGCGCCGGACCCGAGGCCACGCTGCAGGACATCGCGGACGCCAGGGGGCTGAAGTTCAAGGAGCTGGAGGCCGCCTCGGTGCCGCGCGCGCTGGGCGACGTGGACGCGGCCGTCATCAACGGCAACTACGCCGTCGACACCGGCCTCAACCCGTCCAAGGACGCCCTCGCCTCCGAGAAGGTCAAGGGCAACCCCTACGCCAACTTCCTCGCGGTCAAGGACGGCCACCAGGACGACCCGCGGGTCAGGAAGCTGGCCGGACTGCTCAACTCGCCCGAGCTGAAGAAGTTCATCGAACGCAAGTACCAGGGGGCCATCGCTCCGGCCTTCGGGCCTGTGCGAGGCTGAGAGGCGCCGACCCGGGGGGAAGTCCCCGTATCGACAAATCTCCTTCCGGTGCCGGACTCCGCTCCCCGCGGGGTCCGGCGCTGCACATCAAGGTGCCGATGCTGCATGCTGTGCACCCCGAATCGTGTATGGAGCGCGCATGACTTCCACCTTCCCGGACATCACGATCAGCACGGAACGGCTCGTGCTGCGCCCGTTCGAGGAAGCGGACATCCCGGCTCTCACCGCGATGATGACCGACGACCAGATCATCGCGTGGACCACGCTGCCCGTGCCCTACACCGAGGCGGACGCGCACGCGTTCGTCACCCGCGGCGCCCCGGCCGTACGGACCGCGGGCGAAGGCATCGTCTTCGCCGTCACGGAGTTCCTCACCCAGCGCCTGGTCGGCGTCGCCGACCTGCGCGAAACGGACTGGCGGCTGCTCAGCGCACAGGCCGGCTACCTCACGGCGTCCTGGGCGCGCGGCGAGGGCTACGCCACCGAGGCCGTGCTCGCGCTCGCCCACTGGCTCTTCCAGGACCAGAAGTTCGAGCGCCTCGAACTGCGTACGGCCGCCGGCAACACCGCGGCCCAGCAGGTCGCCCAGAAGCTGGGCTGCATCAGCGAGGGCGTGCTCCGCAACGCCTGGATAGCGCGCAGCCGCACCGAGGACGACGGCTGGGCCGAGATCAGATGCGACCTCATCGTGTGGAGCCTGCTGCCCGAGGACCTGGACGGCTCCTTCGGGGAGCAGTCCGACACCGGCGGCCTCGCGCCGTACCCGGCCTGGTGAGCCCGCCGGCGCGAGGACGGTGGATCCGCGACCGCCGAACGGGGGTAGTCTCATTGGGCCCTCCCCGCGACCAGCACAGATGAGCCCAGGAGACACGTACCCATGGCCGACCGCGTCACCGTGATCGGATGGGACGGTACGCCGCTGACCGACGCCGCGCGCTCGGCCCTCGGCGCGGCCACCCTCGTGGCCGGAGCCGCCCGCCATCTGGCGCTGCCCGAGGTCCCGTCCGGTGCCGAGCGCATCCGGCTCGGCAGCGCCACCCTCGCGGCCCGGCGCATCGCACGGCACCGCGGTTCCGCCGTGGTCCTCGCGGACGGCGACCCCGGATTCTTCGGCGTCGTCCGCACCCTGCGCGCCCCCGAACACGGGCTGGAGGTCGAGGTGGTGCCCGCGGTCTCCTCCGTCGCCACCGCCTTCGCACGCGCGGGCATGCCCTGGGACGACGCCCGGGTGGTCGTCGCCCACACCCGCACCCTGCGCCGCGTCGTCAACGTCTGCCGCGCGCACCCCAAGGTCGCCGTGCTCACCTCGCCCGGCGCCGGGCCCGCCGAACTGGCCCTGCTGCTGGCCGGGGTGCACCGGACGTTTGTGATCTGCGAGGCGCTCGGCACCGAGCGCGAGGAGGTCACCGTCCTCACCTCCGACAAGGTCGCCGACCACACCTGGCGCGACCCCAACCTCGTCATCGTCGTCGGCGGCATCGGCGGCGGACCGCAGGCCGAGGGCGCCGACGGCTGGATCGCCGGGCCCGACCCCGGCCACCAGTCCGGGGTACGCGGCTGGGCGCTGCCCGCCACCGCGTACGCCGGCGAGCCGGCGCCCGCCAAGGACAGCGAGGCCGGCCAGCTGCGCGCCGCGCAACTGGCCCGGCTCGGCCCGCGCGTGGGGGACCTGGTCTGGGACATCGGCGCGGGCAGCGGCGCGTTCGCCGTGGAGGCCGCCCGCTTCGGCGCCGCGGTCATCGCCGTCGACGCCGATGCCGACGCCTGCGCCCGTACGCACGCGGCGGCGCGCCGGTTCGGCGTCCAGATGGAGACGGCGCACGGCGCGGCCCCGCAGATTCTCGAAAACCTGCCCGAACCCGATGTCGTCCGCATCGGCGGCGGGGGAGTGGCCACGCTGGCCGCTGTCGCCGAGCGCAGGCCCGCCCGCGTCGTCACCCACGCCGCGACCCGGGACGAGGCCGAGGCGCGCGGCCGGGCGCTCGCCGAGGGCGGCTACGCCGTGGAGTGCGCGCTGCTCCAGTCGGTGGAGCTGGACACGGAGGAGTGGGCGGAAACTGAACGCGCCGTTGTGTTCCTGCTGTCCGGTGTCCGGATCCGAAACGACTGAGATTCGCTCCCGGAACGAACCCCGACGAAGTGCGGTTTGTCTCTCTCGTGTGGCGGGCGGGGCACTCCGTGCCGGGTAGGCTGATGGATCGTTGTGCCACCGTTCGGGGTTGACGCTTCGTCCGTCAATGTCCGAATGGTGTGGGCGAAGCGACGTGCCGCGCCGAGTGCGGACTCGTTCTTCCCTACGGGGCGCGGCGGTCATCCGCCGGGTTGGAAGGAGCACGAGCGATGGGCGAGGGGAACGCATGACTGACACCGGTCAGGTCCCGGGCGAGGGGCTGCCGGAGAACGCAGGCGGGCAGCCGGAAGGACAGCAGCCGGGCATCCCGGCCCCCGGCGGCTACACCTTCGCGGACCCGGCCGACGGGCTCGGCGGCGGCCCCGGGGCCGAGGAGGAGGACCTGCTGCTGATGCCGCCGGCCCCGGGCGCGTGGAACGACGCGCCGGGCGCCCCGGCGCAGGCCCCGCCGGCCGTGGCGCCGCAGCAGTCCGCGGCGCCGTCCCCGGCGCAGGGCGCGCCCGCGCACACGCCGGTCCCCGAACCGCAGACGCCGCAGCCGGTCCCCCCGGCTCCCCAGGCCCCGCAGCGGCCGGGGCGGTCCGCTCCGGAGCAGCAGCAGGGCGCAGCCCAGGGGCCGCAGGCGGCGCAGCCCGCTCCGGGCCCGCAGCAGGCCCCGCCCGGACCACCGGTTCAGCCCGGACAACCGGTCCCACCCGGGCAGCCCGGCGGGCCGGTTCCGCCGGTCCAGCCCGTCCAGCCGGTCCAGGCCGTCCAGCCCGTCCAGCCGGTCCAGGCCGTCCAGGCCGGGCAAGCGGTACACCCGGCCCAGGGCGAGGAGCAGCAGGCGCCCGGCTTCGGCCCCGGCCAGCAGCTGCCGGAGGCGCCGGGCGCGGCGGTCGCCCCCGGCGGCGCCCGGTCCGCCGAGCCGGGCCAGGAGACGCCCGCCCCGGCCCCGGGCCCGCACGAGACCGAAGGGCGCGACTCGGGCTCCCTGGACTACGGCGCGGTACGGACCCCACAGCAGGAGCCCGGCCCACCCGTTCCGCCCGGCGAGCCGGGGCAGTCGGCGCAGCCCGCGCCGGGCGGCGCCGCGCCGCGCCGTCCGCTGCACCTCGGCCCTCCGGTGCCGGAGCAGTCCGGCGCGGTGCGCTCGCTCTCCGACCGCGGCCCCGCGGGCGCGGCGGGCCAGCAGCCGCCCCAGGCGCAGCCGCAGCAGCCCGCGGCTCCCGCCGCCGCCTCCGCGCCCGCCCCGGCCCAGGCGGCGCCGGTCGCGCCCGCCTCGCCGGCCGTTCCGGCCCAGGAGCCGCAGGCCCAGGCTCAGCCCCAGGCCCCGGCACAGCCGCAGCCCCCGTCCCAGGGGCAGGGCCAGCCGCACGCCGAGACCCCGGCACCCGGGCACCCGGACCAGCCGTCCGGGCAGCCGTCCGTGCCCGCACAGGCCACGTCGGAGCCGCAGACGCCCGTCCCGTCCGCACCCGGCCCTGCCGTGGACCGCATCCCGGCCCAGGCCGGGATGCCGCCTGCCGGGCCGCCCGTCCCGCAGGGCACGCCCCCGCAGCCCACTCCCGTGCGCCAGCAGGGCCCGCCGACCGTGGGCCCCGAGTATCTGGACGTCGCACATCAGGACCCGGAGCAGCTGCCCGGCCCGCAGCTCGGCGAACTCCCCCCGCAGCGGGACGCGTGGAGGGCGGAGGAGCCGCAGGCCACCTCAGCAGAAACGGTCGGCCACTCGTCCGACCCGTCCGACCCGTCCGGAGGCGAGCAGACCGCGGCACCCGTATCGGAGGAGGCCGGGAAGGCACCGGAGGCGGCGGACGGACCGGCGGCGAACGGGCCCATCGAGGTGTCGCCCCTGGGCGAGGCCGTCACGCAGGGCACCGAGCCGGAGCAGCGGGCCGAGCCGCAACCGGACCCCCAGCAGGCACCGGCCCCGGCACCGGCCCCGGCACCGGTCGACGGGCCGACGCCGGGTGCGGGGACCGGGCAGGAGCCCCAGGCCCAGGAGACCCCCGTGGAAGCCGTCTCGGCACCGGCGCCGACGGCCGCGCCCGGATCCGGATCCGGTCAGCAGCCGGAGACCGCGGACGAGCAGGCTGCCGCCGCCTCCGCCGGGCCGCGGCCGACGGCGCCGGAGGTCGAGCCGGCCGGTCCCGCCACCCCCTCGATAAGCCAGGGCGGCCCGGCGGCCGAAGCCGCGCCGTCCACTGACGGCGAACCGGTCGCGGCGGCCCCGGCCGAGTCGCCGGAGCCGGAGCCCGAGATCCCGGAGGCCGAGGTCCCGGAGGCCGAGGTCCCGGAGGCCGAGGTCCCGGAGGCCGAGGGCCCGGAGCACGGGGTCCCGGCCACGGAGCCCGCCCCCGGATTCGCCGACGCCGAGCGCGAGGCCGTCCACCGCCTGATGCGCGAGCGCCGCGACATCCGCAACGGCTTCCGCTCCGACCCGATCCCGCACGAGGTCCTGCTCCGCGTACTGGAGGCGGCCCACACCGCGCCCAGCGTCGGTCACTCCCAGCCGTGGGACTTCGTGGTCATCCGCTCCGAGGAGACCCGCCGTGCGATGCACGAGCTGGCGCAGCGGCAGCGGGACGCGTACGCCAAG
Organism: Streptomyces boncukensis; assembly: GCF_011045075.1. GTDB lineage: Bacteria > Actinomycetota > Actinomycetes > Streptomycetales > Streptomycetaceae > Streptomyces > Streptomyces boncukensis. Next base: position 1,511 of record NZ_JAAKZZ010000315.1, on the reverse strand, counting down.
TCCCTCCCCAAGGCGCGCGCCAAGCAGTTCCGGGAGCTCAAGGTCGAGGCCATCCTCGACACGCCGGTGAACATCGTCGTCACCGCCGACCCGACCCGCGGGGGGCGCCACACCCTGGGCCGCCACACCCAGCCGCAGATGGCGCCGTACTCCTCCGCGCTCGCGGTGGAGAACCTGTGGCTCGCCGCGCGTGCCGAGGGGCTGGGCGTCGGCTGGGTCAGTTTCTTCGACGAGCGCGAGATGGTACGGGCCCTCGAACTCCCCGAGCATCTGGAGGTCGTGGCGTATCTGTGTGTCGGCTACGTCGACGAGTTCCCGGACGAGCCCGAGCTGATGCAGGCGGGCTGGTCCAAGCGCCGCCCGCTGTCCTGGGTGGTCCACGAGGAGTCGTACGGGCGCCGCGCGCTGCCCGGCGCCGAGCCGCACGACCTGCTCGCCGAGACCCTCGACGCCATCCGCCCGCTGGACGCCAAGGCGCTGGGCGAGGCGTGGGAGCGGCAGAAGCGGATGACCAAGCCCGCGGGCGCGCTCGGCATGCTGGAGATCATCTCGGCGCAGCTGTGCGGGCTGTCCCGCAAGTGCCCGCCGCCGGTTCCCGAGCCCGCCGCCGTCGCGATCTTCGCGGGCGACCACGGGGTGCACGCGCAGGGCGTCACCCCCTGGCCGCAGGAGGTCACCGGGCAGATGGTCGCCAACTTCCTGGGCGGCGGCGCGGTCTGCAACGCCTTCGCCGCCCAGGTCGGTGCCGAGGTCTGCGTCGTCGACGTCGGCGTGGCGAGCGAACTGCCCGCCACGCCCGGACTGCTGCCCCGCAAGGTGCGCTCCGGCACCGCCGATATGACCGCAGGACCCGCGCTGACCCGCGACGAGGTCGCGCGCGCCATGGAGGTCGGCGTCGAGACCGCCAGAGACCTGGTGGCGGCGGGCAACAAGGCGCTGCTCACCGGCGAGATGGGCATCGCCAACACCACCGCGTCCGCCGCGCTGATCGCCGCCTGCACGGGCGCCGACGCGGCCGAGGTCACCGGGCGCGGCACCGGCATCAACGACGAGACCCACGCCCGCAAGGTGGATGTCGTACGCCGCGCGCTGGAGCTGCACCAGCCCGACCCGGCCGACCCGATCGGGCTGCTGGCCGCGTTCGGCGGCCTGGAGCACGCCGCGATGGTCGGACTGATCCTCGGTGGCGCCTCGCTGCGGACGCCCGTCATCCTGGACGGCGTCAGCGCGGGTGCCGCGGCCCTCGTCGCGCGGTGCCTCGCGCCCGAGGCGCTGGCCGCCTGCGTCGCGGGCCACCGCAGCGCCGAGCCCGGCCATGTCGCGGCCCTCACCAAGCTGGGCCTGCGCCCCCTGGTCGACCTGGACCTGCGGCTGGGCGAGGGCACCGGCGCGCTGCTGGCCCTCCCGATGGTCCAGAGCGCGGCCCGCACCATGCACGAGGTCGCCACGTTCGACTCCGCGGGCGTCACGGAGAAGGGCTGACACCTCCGGCGGCCCACTGGCCACCACCC
>NZ_JAAKZZ010000314.1 GCF_011045075.1 Streptomyces boncukensis | reverse complement strand
GTTTCAGATTTGTATAAGAGACAGGTGATGGTGGACGCCTCCTCCCTGCCCTATGCGGAGAACGTCGCCACCACCGCCGAGCTGACCGCCTGGTGCCACGACCGGGGCGTCTTCGTGGAGGCGGAGCTGGGCGAGGTCGGCGGCAAGGACGGGGCGCACGCGCCGTGGGTGCGCACGGATCCGGGCGAGGCCGCGGAGTTCGTCCGCGCCACGGAGGTGGACGCGCTGGCCGTCGCGGTGGGCTCCTCGCACGCCATGCGGGAGCGCACCGCCGTGCTGGACCGGGAGCTGATCCGGCGGCTGCGGGAGGCGCTGCCCGTGCCGCTGGTGCTGCACGGCTCCTCCGGGGTGCCGGACGACGAGCTGCGGGCGGCGATAGCGGCAGGCATGACGAAGATCAACGTCTCCACCCATCTGGTCTCGGTCTTCACCCGGGAGGTGCGGCACACCCTCGACAGCGACCCGGCCCTGGTGGACTCGCGGAAGTATGTGGCCCCCGCACGCGAGGCGGTGACCCGGGAGGCGGCCCGGCTCCTGGGGGTGCTGGCCGCCCCGCGCGTGCCGTGACCGGCGAGCACCACCCCGGGCACGGGTTCCCCGACGCCGCCGGGCACGCATGCCTTGGCCACACCTGGCATGCTGGGGCCGCCACCCGAGTCCCTGCCGACGGGTCCGGGCGGAACGGCCCACCGTCGGAACCCGGAAAGGCACACGCAGTGAAGCGGCACGAACGCATGAACGCCTTGCTGGAGCTGCTCGGCGAGCGCGGCAGCCTCGACGTCGAGGAGGCGGCCACCGCCCTGGAGGTCTCCGCCGCCACCATGCGCCGCGACATGGACGCGCTGGCCCAGCAGCAGCTGCTCACCCGCACCCGGGGCGGAGCCGTGCTCAGTGCCGTGACCTACGACCTCCCCATCCGCTACAAGCACGGGCACCGCACCGAGGAGAAGGCGGCGCTGGCCGAGGCGGCCGCGGCGATGGTCGAGCCGGACAGCGTGGTGGGCCTCAGCGGCGGCACCACGACGACCGAGATCGCCCGCGCCCTGGTGAGCAGGCCCGACCTCGCCGAGCCCGGTCCGCAGCCCCGGCTGACCATCGTCACCAACGCCCTGAACATCGCCAACGAGCTGGCCGTGCGCCCGCAGATCAAGACGGTGCTGACGGGCGGTGTCGCACACTCACGCTCGTTCGAGCTGACCGGGCCGTTCAGCGAGCTGATGCTCCACCAGATCACCGTGGACATCGCCTTCATCGGAGCCAACGGCCTGGACGCGCAGACGGGCGCCTCCGTGCACGACGAGGCGGAGGCCCGGATCAACGGGCTGATGGCACAGCGCGCGGCACGGTCGGTCCTGGTGCTGGACTCCTCGAAGATCGGCACCCGGTGCTTCGCCCGGATCGGCGGGCCCGAGCTCTTCGGCACGCTGCTGACCGACAGCGGGATGACGCGGGAGGCGGGCGAGGAGTTCATCCGGCAGGGGATGCGTCTGGAGCTGGCTCCTGCTCCCGCAGATGGTCCTCCTCCCGCTCCCGGTCGATGAGCCGCGCCAGCCGGTGCGGCACATTGAAGCCGACCAGCACGATCACGACCGTGGTCAGTCCGGAGGTCAGCAGCGCCAGGGACTGCGCCAGCGTCATCCCCTCCGCGAGCCGGGCGCCGAGCACGGGCGCGACGGCGCCGCCGAGAGCGCCGGTGTTGTAGACGAACCCCAGGGAGGCGGCGCGGGTGCGGACCGGGAAGTGGCCCGCGATGTACTTGGGGAGGATGCCGGAGATCCCCTGACTCAGTGCGAGCAGCGCGAAGAGCAGCATGCCGAGCCCCACCAGGCTGTCCCGCACGGCGAAGACGGGGAAGACGAGGGCGAGGGAGGCCAGCAGGGTGAGGGCGTAGGCGCGGCGGGTGCCCAGCCAGTCGCCGACGAACCCGGCGAGCCAGCAGCCCGCCATCGTCCCGAACCCGGCGTAGTACATCACGTCCGTGACCTGGCCCGCCGAATAGCCCAGCTCGGTCTTGAGATAGGTGGGCAGCAGCGACTGGATGGGCCAGGAGTAGAGGAAGGCGCAGAACACGGTGAAGGTGAGCGCGATGTAGAGCAGCCAGCCTCGCCGCCCGCCGAGCTGGGCGGCGAAGGCGAGCAGACAGCCCGCGGCGGCGAGCGAGAGCGGCAGGGTCAGACCGCCGGCGAGCGGGGTGAAGATGCCGAAGAGGGCGGCGAAGGCGAGCACGGCGAGCGCCGTGTTCACCACGGCGCGGCGGCGGTCGGCGAACAGCGGGCCCATGGGGTTGGGCCGGTGCTCCGCGGACTCGCCGACCTCGGCCCGCCACTCCTCCGCCTCGGGCAGCGCGCGGCGCACCCACAGCGCGACGAACACGGGAAGGATCCCGATCCAGAACATCCAGCGCCAGCCCAGCTCGGGGACGACGCGCTTGTAGACCTCGGCCGCCAGCACGGTGCCCGCGGCGTAGCCGGAGATCAGGAAGCCGGAGGCGCGGTTGCGGAAGCGGCGGGGCCAGGTCTCCAGGACATAGGTGGCGCTCGCGCTGTACTCCCCGGCCATGCCCATGCCGATGGCGAGACGGGCCACGAACAGGCTGTGGTAGTTCCACGCGAAGCCGCAGGCGAAGGTGCCGAGGGAGTAGAGCAGAATGCTGGCGATCATCGCCGCCTTGCGGCCGTAGCGGTCGCCCATCGCGCCGAGGATCGCGCCGCCGAGCCAGCGGGTGATGAACGCGCCGGAGACCAGGCTGGCCGCGGCCACCGAGCTGAGCCCGAACTCATCGGCGATCTCCGTCAGCACGAGGGTGATCAGTACGAAGTCGAAGCCGTCGAGCAGATAGCCCAGCCAGGCGGCGAACATCGACTTCCACTGCCGGACCGAGATCTCGCGGTACCAGCGCGGGGCTCTCGCGCCGTCAGGGGCCGGACCGGCACCCGGGGCGTCCTCCGCGTTCCCGGCGTGCTCCCGGCTCACAGCAGGCCCGCCTCCTCCAGCAGCCGGCGGACCGTCTTGACGGCCGCCGTGTCCAGCGGGATCTGCGGGGGCGCGGTGGCCGGGGAACCGATGACGCCGAGGAGGTGCAGGGCAGCCTTGAAGGCGCCGACGGCGGACGAGTTGCGGCCCATCACCTCCGGCGGGCCGGCGTCCACGAGGGCGAAGAGGGCCGCGAGCCGGTCCTGTTCGGCTGCGGCCTCGGACCAGCGCCCGGCACGGGCCAGGGTGCACAGGCGCACATAGCCGTCCGGGTCGACGTTCCCCAGCCCCGGCACCACACCGTGGGCCCCCGCGAGCAGCGCGCCGTCGACGGCGAGTTCGGAACCGGTGAGCACGGAGAAGCGGTCCAGCAGACCACGGGTGCGCAGCTCGACGAGCAGGCGCCGCAGCGCCCCGTCGTCCCCGCTGCTGTCCTTCAGGCCGGCCAGGGTGCCGTCCCCTGCCAGCTCCAGCACCACGGCCGGGGGGAGCTTGGTGTGCACCGCGACCGGGATGTCGTAGGCGAAGAGCGGCAGCGGGACGGCGGCCCGGATACGGCGGAAGTGGTTGGCGATCTCGGCCGGGTGCGTGCGGGTGTAGAAGGGGGCGGTGGCCACCAGCGCGGAGGCTCCCGCCTGTGCGGCGGCCTCGGCGTGCGCGATCACCCGTGCGGTCGTCATGTCGAGGGCGCCCGCCAGCACGGGCACCCGCCCGTCCACCGCGGCGACGGCGGCCCGCAGCGCGGTGGCACGCCGGGCGTCGTCCAGGAACGCGGCCTCGCCGGTGGACCCGAGGACGAACACTCCCGAGACGCCCGCCGTCAGCATCCGCTCGACCAGGGCTTCCAGCCCCTCGGCGGCCACCTCCCCGCCGTCCGTCAGGGGTGTGCACAGCGGCGGCACGACTCCGGTGAGAGGCACGGCGGGCGGACGGCGAGCGAAGGCTGGCGTCATAGCGGCGAGGTCCCCGAGAGTACGGACAAAAAGGACGTAGGATGTCCGGTTTCCGAGCTCAATGTCCTCCGGCGGCGCAGGCGTGTCAATACGACGGTCCGCTGCGGGAGGAGACGTGCCCCGAAGGGGCGCGGGGACCGGTGCGGCCCGCCGGCGCACCCCGCCGCGGGCCGCAACGCACCGGCGGGCCAGCGGTGTTCCGGCGGGATCGCCGGGCCCGTCCGGAGCCGAAGCTCCCGGGACGGGTCCGGCGCGGCGCGCCGGGCGACGCCGGCGGCGGGTCCGGCGTGAACCGGTCGAGGGGGCCTCAGCCGAGGCGCGGTTCGAGCCGCGCGACCCGCCCCTGCTCGCCCGCCGCCCAGCAGCCGAAGTCCGGCGCGCAGTCCACGGTGTCGTACGAGCCCCGGTCGAACGTGCGCCAGCTCCGTCCGCCGTCGAAGGTCAGATCGGAACCGGTCGGGCCCACCGCGAGGGCCGCCGCGCGGGAGTGCGGCAGCCACACCACGCCCGAGCGGTACGCGGGCACCGGCCGGGCGCTGCGCCGCCAGTGGGCGCCCCCGTCCGCCGTGACGGCCGAGGCGTCGGGGGACGCCTCGCCGGGCCGGTAGTCGCCGCCGACGGCCAGGCCGCGCCGCCGGTCGCGGAAGGCGAGCGCGAAGACGCCGCGGGCCGGTTCGGCGGCGGGGACGGCCGTCTCGGTGGCGGTCCAGTGGCGGCCCCCGTCGGCGGAGTGGAAAACGCGGGAGGTGTCCGCGCCGCCGGTGGCCATCCACACATCGCGGCTGCCGGCGCTGGTGAGGCACTGGCCGCTCGCGGCGAAGTTGGCCTCGCCTGGCCGCGCGTCCGGCATGCCGCCGGACGGGAGGACGTGCCAGCTCGCGCCCCCGTCGCGGGTGGCCAGGATCCGGAACTTCCCGTCGACCGGGTCGCTGACGGCCAGTCCGCGACGGCGGTCGAAGAAGGTCATGCAGTTGTAGAAGGCGGCCGGATCGGTGTTGCGGAACGTCTCCTTCCAGTGCGCCCCGCCGTCCTCGGTGCGGAACACGCGCGAGGCGTCGCCCTCCCCGATCGCCAGAACCACGGCGCGCCGAGGGCCGAGGGTCTCGATGTCCCGCAGTTCGAGCCCCTCCGCACCGGGCGGGGAGACGTCGCGCCACCGGGTGCCGCCGTCGCGGGTACGCAGCACCGTCCCGCCGCTGCCGGCGACCCACGCGGTGGACCTGCTGACGGCCGACAGGCCGCGGAACCGGGACTCGCTGCCGGTGTCCTTGGCCGCCCATCCCGCCGACCGGGCCCACGGCGCCGCCCCGGCCGCTCGCGCCTGCTCGGCGCCGCCGGTCGCGCCCGTGGACCCGCCGCTGGCCGCACCGCTGGTCCCGCCAGCCTGCGCCGCGCCGCCGCTGAGCGACGTCAGCACGGCCGCACCGCACAGTCCGAGGGCCGCCAGACGCCCCGCCCGTCGCACTGATCTCGTGTTTCCCTCGCGCCTCATGGCGCTGGAACCTAGCCCACGCACGGGACCGCGTCACCAGGTCCGGCCCCTTCGGTGCCAAAATGTGTCACATGAACCAATTTCCAGCGGCAGGTGAGGGCAGCGGCGGCGCATCCGGCACGGACGTCACAGACACCACGACCCCCACGGGCACCACGACCCCTACGGACACCACGCTCCCTACGGACACCACGGGGTACACGGACAGCGCAGGCGGCACGGGCGGCGCAGGCGACGGCGCGGCGCAGGCATGGGCGGCGCTCGGCGGCGATCTCGCGCTGCTGGCCCGCGCCACCCGCACCCGCCGCACGGGCCCCGCGGCACCGCTCCCCTCCGTCCTGCCCGTACGGGAGCTGGCCACCGGGACGGTGACGGCGTGCTCGCTGGCCGCGGCGGAGTTCTCCTGCGTACGGGAGCGCAGCACCTTCCTGCCGCCGGTCCACGTCGACGACGGTGCCGTGGCCGCCGCCTTCCACAGCGAGCGGCATCTGCGCATCGACGGCCGCGCCCCGGACCTCTTCGCACCGCTGTCCCGGTTCTGGCGCACGGCCGACGGCTGGGTGCGCACCCACGCCAACTATCCGCACCACCGCGCCCGGCTGCTCGTCGAACTGGGCCTGGACGCCGCGGCCACGGAGCCCTCCGAAGCGCTGGTGGCGAAGGTGGCCGCCGCGCTGGCCGAACGCGCGGCCACCGAGGTCGAAGAGCGCGTGTACGCGGCGGGCGGGCTCGCCGTCGCGGTCCGTACGCCCGGCGCGTGGCAGGAGCACCCCCAGCACGCGGCAGTGGACAGCGCTCCCCTGGTCAGCACGGTCCGGCTGGACGGCGCCGGACCCCTCCCCCTCGACGGCCGCCCCGGCCCCGGCGGGCTCCAGGGACTGCGGGTGCTGGACCTCACACGGGTGCTCGCGGGCCCGATCGCCACCCGTACGCTCGGACTGCTGGGCGCGGACGTGCTGCGCATCGAGCCGCCGCGGTACCCCGAACTCCCCGACACCTACGCCGACACGGGCTTCGGCAAGCGGTCCACCGTGCTCGACCTGGCCAGCAGGTCCGGTCAGGCCGCCTTTGAGGAGCTGCTCGCCTCGGCGCACCTGGTCGTCACGGGATACCGCCCCGGTGCGCTGGACCGCTTCGGGCTGGCCCCCGAGTCACTGGCGGACCGCCGGCCCGGACTGGTGGTCGGACAGCTGTGCGCATGGGGGAACACCGGCCCATGGCAGCGCAGGCGCGGCTTCGACAGCCTGGTGCAGGCGGCGAGCGGTATCGCGCGCGTCGAGAGCGCGGACGGCGACACGCCGGGCGCCCTGCCCGCACAGGCGCTCGACCACGGTTCCGGCTATCTGCTCGCCGGGGCCCTGCTGCGCGCCCTCACCGAACAGCGCACCGGTACGGGCGGCTCCCGGATCGTGCGGCTGGCGCTGGCCCGTACGGCGGAGTGGCTGCTGCACGAACTGCCGCACGACCCGGACGGCACGCCCGGCGCGGACGGCACCGGCGCCCCGGGAGACGGCGCGCCGCCCTTCGACCCCGGCCCCTGGCTGTCCGAAGCGGACAGCGCACTGGGCCGTCTGCGCTATGTACGCTCGCCGGTCGGCTTCGGGGAGCACAGCCCGCGCACCTGGACCCGCACACCGGACGAACCGGGCGCGGACGCGAGCACCTGGCTGTGACCGCGGGGCCCGGCGCGCCCCGCGCCCCGCGATGCGCGCCGGGCCCGCGGTCAGATGCCGCCGCCGGGAAAACCAAGCAGCCACTCGCCGGACAGCAGCACCGCGAAGCCCACGCCGAGCACGGCCGTCGCCACCCGGGTGCGCCCCCGGCGGCTGAGCTCGATGGCCGTGCCGCAGAGGGTGAGCGCCATACCGTAGAAGCCCACGGTCAGCACGGAGGGCGTGCTGCCGAGCCGGAGGGCCAGGGCGACGGCCACGCCGAGCATGACGGTCCCGGAGAGCACGATCCGCACCCGCCGCGCCTGCCGCGGCGTCAGACCGGGGCGTATGTCACCGGCCTCGGCTGCCTCGTCGTCGTGGACCTGCGGTGCGGGGGTGGAGTTGGCGTCCGGCATGCAGGGGAGCGTAGCCGTCCGTGACCGCGGCCGGGAGCCTCAGCCCTTGTTCCCCGGCAGCACGGACAGACTCCCCCGGACGCGGCGCCACGGCACTAGCGGCCCGCCCACTCGCCCAGCGCCGCACGGCTCTCGAAGTCGCCGAGGTTGGTGTCGATCGGCGTGCTCGTGTACTGGTGGAAGCACCAGGGATACCGGATGTCGGGCTCGCCCGGACTGCCGTGGTACTGGGCGATCCAGAGCCCGTCCCCGGCGAAGGACGTGGTGTCCCGGTTCAGCCAGAAGTCGACGTTGCAGTAGAGCAGCACCTTGTGTTCGGGGCGCTGCTCCTGGACGTAGCGGATCCACTCGTCCTTGTCCGCGTTGCCGATGCCCGGGTCCTCCCAGTCGAGTACCAGCAGGTCGCCGGGCACGAGGTCGATCTTCGAGAGGAAGTAGTCGGCCTGCGTCCGCATGCTCCCGGGTCTGCCGAAGTGGTAGAAGCCGGTGACGAGACCGGCTTCGCGCGCGGTCCCGCGCTGCGCGACCCACTTGGGGTTCTCGTACGACCTCCCTTCGGTAATCTTGATGAAGACGAACTCCATGCCGTCGGTGCCGTAGTCCTCCGGCTGGTACGACGCGACGTCGATCCCCTTGATCATGCGCGGCCCTCACCTCCGCGTGCGTATGTCCTTCCAGTGCCGGTGATACCCGGAGCGGGCACCGCCGACGCTGCGCCGGCCCGCCTCTGGCGGGCCCGGCGCCCGCGAGATCGGAACTCGCGGACCGCGTGCCGCGATCTCGCGCCCCCAGGGTGTACGGGCGACGACGCGAGAGAGGAGGGCGGCCATGTCCCCGCCATCCGGACCGTCCAGGCACGCCGAGCAGGGCGAGCAAGCTGAGCACGCCGGGCAGGACGAGTGGGACGAGCAGGAGGGGTGGGACGGCGCACCGCTGCGGGTAGCGGTGATCGTCGGCAGCACCCGCCAGGGCCGGGAGGGCGACTGTGTCGCCGACTGGTTCGCGGGCCTCGCGCGGGAGAGCGAGGACCTCACCGTCGACGTCGTCGACCTCGCGGACTTCCACTTCCCGGAGCGCTATCCGACAGCGCCGACACCGCAGATGACCCGGTTCCAGGAGCGGGTCGAGTCGGCCGAGGCGTTCGTCATCGTGACGCCGGAGTACAACCGCAGCTTCCCCGCCTCCCTCAAGCAGGCGATCGACTTCGCCTATGACGAGTGGCAAGCCAAGCCGGTCGGCTTCGTCTCCTATGGATCGCGCTCCGTCGGCCGGCACGCCGTGGACCATCTGCGCACGGTCTTCACCGAGCTCCACACCGTCACGGTGCGCGACTCCGTCGGCCTCGACCTCCTCGCGCCACCCGACCGGGAGCACAGCGCGCGCTCCGCCGAGGCCATGCTCCGCCAGCTCATCTGGTGGGGGCGGGCGCTGCGCGGCGCGCGAGCGGCGCGGCCCTACTGCATCTGACCGTCCGGCCACCCACC
>NZ_JAAKZZ010000313.1 GCF_011045075.1 Streptomyces boncukensis | reverse complement strand
CCCCCCACCGCCCACTGTGCGGTGCCCCGGAAGCCCCGCGAGGCGTCGGCAGCCACCGATCGGTATGCTCTAGCCAAACGCTCAAACGAAAGCATGCGGGACGAAGGGGTGGGGCGGATGCGGGAGGCTGCGCCGACACGGCGGGAGCGCATCGTCGAGACCGTGCGCGCACGCGGCGAGGCACGGGTCAGCGAGCTCGCCGACGAGCTCGGCGTCTCGGTCGTCACCCTGCGCCGGGACGTCGAGGAGCTGGCCCGCGAGGGCCAACTGCGGCGCGGGCACGGCGTCGTGCGCTCGCTGGAGCCCGGCCCCCAGGAGCCCCCGGCGCCGCTCGCCTCCGGGGACGCGATCGGCCTGATCGTCCCCGAGCACCACTCCTACCTCTTCGAGGCGGTGCGCGGCGCCCGCGACGTCCTGGAGGCGGCGGGCCTGCGGATGGCCATGCACATCGCGCAGCACGCGCCGGGCGCCGAGCACGCGATGGCGCGCCAGGCCGTCGACCACGGGGTGCGCGGGCTGCTGGTCGCCCCCCGGTGGCGCACCGCGCAGGCCGCGGCGGACGACGAGGCGTGGCTGGCCGAACTCCCGGTGCCCACCGTGCTGATGGAGCGCCGCCCGGCCCCGGGCAGCCCGCTGCACGCCATGGACTCGGTGCGCAGCGACCACTGGTACGGCGCGCATCTCGCGCTGGAGCATCTGACCGGGCTCGGCCACCGCCGTATCGTGCTGGCGGCCCGCGACGACAGCCCGACCGCGCGCACGCTGCGGGCCGCGTTCGCCGAGATCGCCGCGGTCCGGCCGGAGGTCGAGGAGTGGACGGTGGTGCTCACCGCCCGGGACTCGGGGCCCGCGGCGCCGGAGCCGGACGGCGGGGCGACCTCGCTCGTCGACCTGGGCGCGGTGCTGCGCCGGCACGGCGCCACCGCCGCCGTGCTGCACGCGGACGTGGACGCGCTGATGCTGGTGCAGCAGCTCCAGGACGCGGGGGTCGGGGTGCCGGGCGACTGCTCGGTGGTGGCCTACGACGACGTGGTGGCGGCGCTGGGCAGCACGCCGCTGACCGCCGTCGCGCCGCCGAAGGAGGAGATCGGGCGGGCGGCGGCCGAGCTGCTGCTGCGGCGGCTGGAGCGGCCGCGCGGCGCCGCGCCGGAGGCGGTGCGCCGGATCGAGCTGCTGCCGGAGCTGAAGGCGCGGGGCTCGACGGCCCCGGTGGCTCGGTGACCGGCGCTTCGGTGCCTCGGGGGCGCGGTGCCTCGATGACTCCGATCGTTTGACCGTTTGAGTTTCTTCTGATCGATCCATTGATTTCGATCGAAGGAGCAATCAGGATGCCGGTGAATCCCCTCCAGCCCAAGGAGGCACCGTGCATGGTCGACACCGCCGTCGGTCGCTGCTCGCCGCCCTCGCCGCCCTTCCGCTCGGCGGAGCGGCCGCCACCGCCTGTTCCTCGGGCGGCGGCCCGGACCGCGCCCAGGCGCGCGGCGGGCCGGCCCGCATCACCTTCTGGTCCGCGCTGCGCGGCAGCCAGGAGGTGGTGGACGCGTTCAACAAGAGCCAGGACCGGGTCCGGGTCGACTTCGAGCAGATCCCCGGGGGGCAGCAGGGCGGCTACGCGAAGTTGCGCAACGCCGCCCGCGCCGGCAACGCGCCCGACGTGGCCACCGTCGAGTACCCCCAGGTGCCCGGCTTCGCCATAGACGGCGTGCTCCGCGACCTCACCCCGCTGATCAGCGACCGGCTCCGGAAGGCCGTGCTGCCGGCGGCCTTCGCCCTCACCACGTTCGAGAAGCGCACCTACAGCGTGCCGCTCGACATAGAGCCGATGATGCTCTTCTACCGGCGCGACCTGTTCCGGAAGCACGGCATCGACCTGCCGCGCACCTGGGCCGAGTTCGAGGACGCCGCCCGCACCGTGCGGCGGAAGGCGCCGGGGAAGCGGCTCACCACGTTCCCGAGCGACGGCGGGTCGCGTCTCGCCGGGTTCGCCTGGCAGGCGAACGGCCAGTGGTTCGACACCCGGAACGGCGCCTGGGAGGTCTCCCTCGCCGACGGGCCGACCCGGAAGGTCATCGCGTACTGGCAGCGGCTCGTGGACGAGGATCTGGCCTTCCAGAACCCCATCGACACCCCGGTGGGCGTCGCGCAGATCGCCAAGTCGCAGGTGTTCACCAAGATGAGCGGTGCCTGGGACGCGGGCGGGATCATGGGCTCGCAGCCGGGCCAGAAGGGCAAGTGGGGTGTCGCGCCGTCCCCCCGGTGGGACGCGGGCAACCGCCAGGTCGGCACGCACGGCGGCTCCACCTTCGCCATCACCAAGGACAGCCGGAACACGGAGGCCGCCATGGAGTTCATCGAGTGGCAGGTGTCCCACCCGGACTCGCTGCGCGCCCGGCTCTCCAGCGGCATCAGCAGCATGTATCCGGCCGTCGCCGGCCTGGTGCCGGTGGCCCGCAAGGCGTTCGACAGCGGCTACTACTCCGGGCAGGACATCTACACCCTCTTCGAGAAGGAGGCGGAGCACGTCTCCGACCAGTGGGTCTGGGGGCCCCGGATGACCTCCACCGTCCGCACCATCGAGGACGGCCTCGCCCGCGTGGAAGGCGGCCACGGCACCATCCTCGGCGCCGTCGAGGAAGCCCAGCGCTCCACCCTCTCCGACCTGAAGTCCCTCGGCCTCGCCACCAGAGAGGGCTGACGATGACCGCGACCACGCCCTCGACGTCCACCGCGGCCGTCCGCGACGGCGAAGCGCCCGCCTCCGGGCCCGGCCGCCGCCGCACCCCCCGCAAGCGCACCGCGCGGCAGCGCGAACTCGGCGCCTGCGGCGCGCTGATGACGCCCTTCTTCCTGCTGCTGCTCACCGTCTTCCTCATCCCGGTCGGCGGTGCCGTCTACCTCAGCTTCTTCAGCCAGGACCAGCCGGGCCTGGGCTTCGGCCCCGAGCGCACGGTGTTCGCCGGGTTCCGCAGCTACGAGGCCGTCCTCTCGGACCCCACCTTCCTCTCCAGCCTGGCCACCACCGGGCTCTACTGCCTCATCTACATCCCGCTGATCGCCGTCCTCGCCCTGGCCATCGCGCTGCTGCTGGACTCCGGCGCCGCGAAGCTCCGGCGCACAGCGCAGCTCTCGCTCTTCCTCCCGCACGCCGTGCCCGGCATCATCGCCGCCATCATCTGGCTCTACCTCTACACACCGGGTCTGAGCCCGGTGGTCGACCTGCTCAACAAGGGCGACATCGACATCAACTTCCTCGGTGTCAACACCGTCCTGCCGTCCATCGTGAACATCGCGGTGTGGAGCAACCTCGGCTACAACGTCGTCATCTTCTACGCCGCCCTCCAGGCCGTGCCCCGCGAGGTGCTGGAGGCGTCGGTGGTGGACGGCGCGGGCCCGGTCCGTACGGCGCTCCAGGTGAAGGTGCCGCTGGTGCGGCCCTCGGCCGTGATGGTGGTGATGTTCACGCTGATCTGGTCGCTCCAGCTGTTCACCGAGCCGATGCTGCTGAGCCAGTCCACCCGGGTGGTCGACAGCCGCTTCACCCCGAACATGTACATCTACGACGCCGCCTTCACCCGCGCCAACTACGGCCTCGCGGCGGCGGCCTCGGTCATTCTGCTCGTCATCATCATCGCCCTGTCCTACGCCGTGAGCCGCTGGAGCAACCGCGCGAACACACCCGAGGAGGCCGCCCAGTGAGCGCCGCGACCCAGGGCCCGAGCTCGCTCCGCCCCCGCCTGCTGGGCCGGACGGCCGTCAACGCGTTCGTCGGCCTCTCCGTCCTCTACACCCTGCTGCCCGTGATGTGGCTGCTGCTCGCCTCGACGAAGAACCGGGACGCGCTGGGGCGCAGCGACCTGCTCTCGGTGAGCGACTTCTCGCTCTTCTCCAACCTCTCCGACCTCTTCGCCACGGAGGACGGGATCTACGGCCGCTGGTACGTCAACAGCCTGCTGTACGCGGTCGTCGGCGCCCTCCTCGGCTCGCTGATCAGCGTGGCGTGCGGGTACGCCTTCGACAAGTACCGCTTCCGGCACAAGGAGAAGCTGTTCGGGCTGGTGCTGGCGGGTGTCATGGTCCCGCCGACGGTGCTGGCCCTTCCGCTGTATCTGATGGCTTCCGAGGCGGGAATGGTGAACACCTTCTGGGCGGTCTTCATCCCCGTCCTCTTCAACCCCTTCGGCGTCTATCTGGGCCGCATCTTCAGCCAGGGCTATGTCCCGAACGAGGTGCTGGAGGCGTCCCGCGTGGACGGCGCGGGCGAGCTGACGACGTACTTCCGCGTCTCCCTGCGGATGCTGGGCCCCGGCCTGGTGACGGTCTTCCTCTTCCAGCTCACCGCGATCTGGAACAACTTCTTCCTGCCGATGGTGATGCTCTCGGACCAGAAGCTGTTCCCGGTGAGCCTCGGGCTGTACGTGTGGAACAGCGAAGCCGTGACGACACCGGACTACTACCCGGTGGTCATCATGGGCTCCCTGCTGGCCATCCTGCCGCTGATCGCCGCGTTCCTGCTGCTCCAGCGGTACTGGAAGTCCGGGCTGACAGCGGGCAGCGTGAAGTGACGGTGCGCCCGCCGGCCGCGGGCAGCCCCGCCCGTGACGAATCCCCCACCACCAGGAGACAGATGACCCGCCCGCACGCCGCGCTCGCGATGTCCGCCCGCGCCGCGGAAGCCGTTCTCTCGCCCGAGATCCGCAAACAGCTCGCCGAGATCACCGACCTCGACGAGCACGTGCTCACCGACTTCCGGACCGACGAGGCCCGCCGCGTCCTCGCCACCGCCGAGATCCTGGTCACCGGCTGGGGCTGCCCGCCGCTGGACGAGGAGACGCTGGCGCTCGCGCCGCGGCTGCGCGCGGTCGCGCACACGGCGGGCACCATCCGCCACCACATCACCGAGGCCGCCTGGGAGCGGGGCCTCGCCGTCTCCTCGGCCGCGTCCGCCAACGCGCTGCCCGTCGCCGAGTACACCGTCGCCATGATCCTGCTGGCCGGGAAGCGGATCCTGGAGTCGGCCCGCGCCTACACGGCGCGGCGCGGCCGCGAGGACTGGCTGCACCCCGACCCGACGCTCGGCAACTACCGCCGCACCGTCGGCATCCTCAGCGCCTCGCTCATCGGCCGCCGGGTCATCGACCTGCTGCGGCCCTACGACCTGGAGGTGCTGCTGCACGACCCGTACGTCACCGAGGACGAGGCCCGCGCCCTGGGCGTGCGCAACATCCCGCTGCCCGACCTGTTCGCCGCCTGCGACGTGGTGAGCGTGCACACGCCGCTGCTGCCCGCCACCCGGGGACTGGTCAGCCGCCCGCTGCTGGCCGCGCTGCGCGACGGCGCCACGCTCATCAACACCGCCCGCGGCGCCGTTGTCGACCAGGCGGCGCTGACCGGTGAACTGCGTGCGGGCCGGATCCGCGCCGTGCTCGACGTCACCGAGCCCGACGACGGCGACCTGCCGCCGGACGACCCGCTGTGGGACTGCGAGAACGCCCTGCTCACCCCGCATATCGCGGGCTCGCAGGGCAACGAGTTCGGCCGCCTCGCGGATCTCGCGGTGAGCGAGGTGCGGCGCTGGGCGGCAGACGAGGGGTTCGCCCACCCCGTACGCCGCGAGAGGCTGGAGTTCCTGGCGTGACCAACGTGTCCCACATGACCCACATGACCCACATGACCAACGTGACCGACGTGACCGATGTGACCGACGTGACCAGTACCGACGGCACCGAGCGCCTGGCCCTCCCTCCCGAGGACCGCGAGCTGAGCCCGTACACCGGCTGGACCCGCGCCCACTGGGAGGCGGCGGCCGACGGGCTGCTGCGGGCCGCGTGGCGCTGGGCGAGCCCGCACGGGGCGCTGCTCGACCTGCCGGGCCGCCCCTCCCGCTCCGGGGTGCGCTCCGACGGGCTGGAGGGCTACGCGCGCACCTTCCTCGCCGCCGCCTTCCGCACCGCGGGCGCCCGGGGCGCCGACCCGCTCGGACTGCTGGAGCGGTACGCGGACGGGCTCGCGGCCGGCACCCGCACGCCGGGCCGGGACGACGCCGAGTCCTGGCCGCTGATCCGGGACCACACGGTCCAGGGGCAGCCGATGGTCGAGTCGGCCTCGGTCGCGCTGGGGCTGCGGCTGACCCGGCCCTGGCTGTGGGACAGGCTCGGCGCAAAGGTCCAGGACCGCGCCGAGGCGTGGCTGCGGGACGCGCTCCGGCACACCCCGGCGCCCAACAACTGGTACCTCTTCCCGCTCTCCGTCGCCGGGTTCCTCCAGGACGTGGGCCGGGGCGACGCGGAGACGGCGTACGCGATCGAGCGCGGGCTGGAGCTGCTGGAGGGCTGGTACGCGGGCGAGGGCTGGTACGCCGACGGGGACCGCCGCTCCTTCGACCACTACAACGGCTGGGCCCTGCACCTCTACCCCGTGCTGCACGCCCATCTCGCGGGCGACGCGGAGCTGCTGGCGCGCTACGGGCCCCGACTGCGGGAGCACCTGACCGGCTTCGGCCGGATGTTCGACGGGAACGGGGCGCCGCTCTACTTCGGGCGCTCGCTGACCTACCGCTTCGCGGCGGGCGCGGCCATCGCCGCCGGAGCGCTCACCGGCCACACCCCGCTCGCGCCCGGCACCTCCCGGCGGCTGCTGAGCGGCGCCCTGAGCTACTTCCTGAACCGGGGCGCCCTCGCGGAACCGGACGGGCTGCTGACACTCGGCTGGCACGGCCCGCACGAGGCCACGCTGCAGCCCTACTCGGGCCCCGCCTCCCCGTACTGGGCGTCCAAGGCGTTCGTCGCACTGCTGGCGCCCCAGGACGACCCGCTGTGGACGGCACGCGAGGAGCCCGCGCCGAGCGAGGGCCCGCACCGCGCCGTGGCGCTCCCGGTGCCCGGCCTGCTCGTCCAGACCGGCGGCGGCCTGGTCCGGGTGCACAACCACGGCAGCGACGACGTGCCGCCGGGGGCGGGGGAGCGGGCGGCCGACGAGGAGCCGCTGTACGCGCGCTTCGCGTACTCCACCCGCACCGGGCCCACGGCGCGGGCCAACGTCCCCGACAACCACCTCGCGCTGGAGCCGGCCGCGCGGTCGGGGGGAGGCTGGAGCGTACGCCGCCGCGTCCATCCGCTGGGCGCCGCGCACGCCGACGACGGCTCCTGGGGCTGGGCCGCTTCCTGGCACCGCCCGGTGTTCCCGGACGGGACGCCGGGGGTGCCCGGAGTGCGGGTGGAGAGCGTGACGTTCGTGCGGGGAGCCGAGGAGCTGCGGGTGCACCGGGTGACCGGGGCGCCGCGCGGCACCCGGATACGGCAGACGGGCTGGGCGGACGCCGCGCCCTCCGGCGCGCCGCTGCGCGGGCTGTACGGGTGGGGCGAGGAGGTCGAGCTGCGGGCGCCGCAGGGGACGGCGTTCGAGCGGTGGGTCCGGGTGCCGGGCCTGCTGGGCGCGGTCGGCGACGACGGTACGGCGCTGTGCGCGGCGTGGACGTCCCTCGCGGAGCCCGAGGGGGAGCCGCCCCGGGTGACCGTGGACGGCCCCGCCCTCGTGGTCCGCTGGCCGGAGGGCCCCCGGGTCCGCATCGCGTTCGGCCCGCTCGCGATCGAAGTCGGAGTCAGCTAGGCCGGGGCTGCCCCTTGCCGTTTCGCCGCAGGGTGCGGGCGATCTGTGGCTTGGCGCGCAGTTCCCCGCGCCCCTTCGGGGCGCACCGTTCGTGCCCCGTCAGGGGCGCGGGGAACTGCGCGAGCAACCACGGCGACACCCGCACCCTGCGACGAAACAGCAAGGGGCAGCCCCGGCTCACTGCAACGGCACCAGGTCCGCCACCGGGATCCGGAGGAACGTGATCGTCTCGTACGCTCCGGCGTCCCCGGTCTCGTAGAGGAGGCCCGCGGTCGCGCCGTCGACCCGCACCAGGTCCGAGTAGGCGGCGGGCCGTTCGTCCACGGTGAGCCGCGGCTCCCAGTCGGGGCCGCGGCCGGTGCCGGTCCACAGCGTCATCCGGCGCCGCGAGTCGCGGTGTCCGGGCGCGGAGAAGAGCAGCACGTCGGGGTCGCGGAGCTGGAGCAGGCTGCCCTGCACCACCGGGCACACCAGCTCCGGCCTGGGCAGGAACGGCTGGACCAGGGACTCCCCGCCGTCGGCCGAGCAGGCGTCGGCGCGGTTGCCGGGCGCCTCGGCGTCGGTGCGGGCGTTGACGTGGACGCGCCCGTCGGGGAGCTCCGCCGCGGTGGTCTCGTTGACGTTGACCCAGCCGTCGGGGTTGTCGTCGACGTACCCGATCCGCCAGCTCGCGCCGCCGTCGTCGCTGAGCAGATCGTGCCCGCCGTAGTACCGCCCCTCGGTGCCGTCGTCGCCGGGAAGGGCGGGCGGGGTTGAGTGGTTGGCGGGCACGACGATCCGGCCCGCGTACGCCGGCGCGGCGAGCTGGAGCGCGTGCCCGGGGGCGGTGGCGTACCAGCGCCACGCGGGGCGCTTGGCCTCCCGGGTGATCTCCCGCGGCTCGCTCCAGGCGGCCCCGCCGTCGTCGCTGTGCACCACCCACACCCGCCGCCCGTCCTCGGGGGAGACGAGCCCGCGCCGGATCCGCTCCTCGGTGGCGTCGGCGGCGCTCCGCACGAACACCAGCAGCACCCGCCCGCCGTCCAGCACCACGGGCGCGGGGTTCCCCGCGGTGCCGTCGCCGTTCGCGGCGGCGACCTCCAGCGGCCCCCAGGTGCGCCCGCCGTCGGCGGACCGGCGGCGCACGATGTCGATGTTCCCGTGGTCCGCCGGGGAGTCGGCCCGCCCCTCCGCGAACGCGAGCAGCGTGCCGTCGGGCAGCGCGACGACGGCGGGAATCCGGAAGGCGGCGTAGCCCTCGCTCCCGGCGCGGAACGGTACGGAGCTCTCGTACGGCATGGGCACCCCCGCGCGCACGCTATGCACGCCCCCGCGGGACGTCAAGGAAGCACAAATGACGGAACGCGCCCCCCTTTCGGGGGACGGTGCGGGGAGAGCGG
>NZ_JAAKZZ010000312.1 GCF_011045075.1 Streptomyces boncukensis | reverse complement strand
GGCCCCACCCTCACGTAGCCCTGCAGAATCGATCTGACCTGCGGTTATGACCGCTGTCGCCGAGCAGCTCAGCGCACCCGGCGTGGACGTCCCGGCGGCTACCGGGCGCGCAGCCGGCGCGTGAGCGGGAGCATGAGCGCCGACGCGGCCAGGCAGTGCGCGCCCATGGCCGCGATCTGTCCCGGATAGCTGACGCCGCCGTCGATCAGCAGGCCGCTCACCCCCGGGCCCACCGCCGCCGCGCACACCACGACCGCCACCACGACCGCGCGGATCGCGCCGAGGTGCCCGACGCCGTACACCTCCGGCCAGGTCGCCCCGAACAGGCTGAGCGACAGGCCGTTGGTGACGCCGTAGAGCGCCATGAAGGCGAACACGCTCCACTGGCCCTCCGCCGTGCTCAGGACGAACAGCCCGCAGCCGAGCGGCAGCAGGAAGTACGGCAGCATGGCCAGCGCGGTCAGCCGGTCGAGCAGGTGGCCGCCGGCCAGGTTGAACACCACGGTCGTCGCGGCGTACACGGCGAACGCCGACCCGCTCGCCTCCGGCGACCAGTCGCGCAGCTCCGCCAGGTGCGCCTGGTGGAAGAAGACCGTGTTGCCGATCAGCGCCGGCGCCGCGACGGCCGGCATCAGCAGATAGAAGTACGGATCGCGCAGCGCTTCGGCACGGGTCCAGGTGCGGGCCGTCGCCCCGGTGGCCGCCGCGCTCTGCGCCGCACCGCCCGGCCGGCGCTCCCGCGCGAACAGCAGCGGGAGCAGGCAGCCGGCCACGGCCAGCACCGCCGCGGCCCCCCACCACGCGGACCGCCAGCCGGCCCCGGCGGCCACCGCGACGGCCAGCACCGGGAGCAGCGCCTCGCCCGTGTTCAGCCCCAGCGTCGCCACCGACACGGCCCGCCCGCGCCCGCGGCTGAACCAGCGCCCCATCAGGGTGAACGAGGTGTGCGTCATCATGCCCTGCCCGAAGAAGCGGAGCAGCACCAGCGCCGCGAACAGCACCGCCACATGCGGCGACAGGGCCATCGCGACGGCGCCCAGGGCGAGCGGGGGCACGGTGACGCGGACCACAGCGCGTGCGGAGTGGTGGTCGACGACAGGGCCGACCCGGACCAGGGCGAGGACACCCACCAGCGTCGCCGCCGTGTACAGGCCGCCGAACGTGCCGTGCGAGAGCCCGTACTCCGCACGGATGTCGTCGGAGAAGAGCGAGATGAAGAAGGTCTGGCCGAAGGACGAGAGGAAGAAGAGCAGGAAGCCGCCGGACAGTAGCCGCACGTCCCCGCGGGCGAAGCCGCCGGCGGCCGGAGAGCGGGGCGTGCGCTCGGGCGCGCCCTGGGCCGTGCTCCCGGGCACACGCTTGGGCAGGCGCTTGGGCACGCGCTTCACGCTGCCGTCAGCGGTGCGCGCGGGCAACCGCCGGAAGGCTGTCGTCGCGCCTCGGCGCACCCGGGTCCGCGGTCGCGGTGTCCGCGGTCGCGGTGTCCGCGGACTCGATGACCTGGGCCGCGTAGGCCGGGAAGTTCAGCGGCCGGCTCACGTCCCGGTGCGCGGCCATCATCTGAAGGTCCCGCCAGAATCGCGCGAGATCGCTCGCTTCGTGGTGCGCGGCGGTTCCGGTCAGCTGGACCAGCCGCTGCACGGCCCGGACGCACAGCCGCGCCAGATACGCGCGGTCCCGGCCGATCACGGCGCCCTCCTGGGGAGTCAGGGCCCGCCGGCCGACGCCCGCCGAGTGCAGGGTGCCGCACACGGCGTCGTACAGATGACGCGCGCAGGCCAGTTCCGCCGCGCTCTCCGCCAGCCCGTCCTGCACCAGCGGCTGGTCCAGGGCCTTCGCCCGGCCGCCGCCGCGCGGCCTGAGCGAGGCGACGTAGTGGTCGAACGCGCCTTCGGCACAGCCCATCAGCGGCCCGATCACCACGCTGTTCATGTAGTGCAGATAGGGGACGGCACCGAGGTAGTCCGCGGACCGCCAGCGCTCGCCGAAGCACGCGTCGAAGGGGGTGACCAGGGACTCCGCGACGAAGACGGCGTCCACCCCGATGTCCTTGGAGCCGGTCGCGGACATCCCGGAGACATGCCAGCCATCCTCCACCCGCACCTGGTCGGCGCGGAGGGGGACCAGGACGCGTTCCGGCGTGCTCGCCGGCTCGTACCAGCCGTTCAGGACGATCCAGTTCGCATGGTCGACGGCGGAGCAGAACCGCCACCGCCCGTCCACCTCGAAGCCGCCGGGAACCCGGGTGATCCGCCCGTCGACCGGAGCCGTCGCCGTGCAGAAGACCTGCCGCGCGCCGGAGGCGAACAGCAGTCCGGCCGCTTCCGGCGACAGCCGGCCGGCCAGCGCCGCGTGCCCGCCGACGACCCCGATGGTCCAGCCGGTGGAGGGGCAGGCGCGGGCCGCCCGCCGGGCCGCCTCGGCCAGGGTCGGCCAGCCGCCGCCCGGCCCGCCGTGGCAGGTGGGCGCGGCGAGACTCAGCAACCCGGAGCCGAGCAGCTCCTCGACGGTCTCCTTCGGCAGGGTGCGCTCGCGCTCGGCGCGGGCCGCACGCGCCCGCCAGGTGTCCGCCAGCTCCTCGACCCGGGCGCAGACGTCGAGGTCCGCTCCGGCCGGTGGTGCGCCCTCGGCGCTCATACGGTCCTCCCCCGCTCGCGGCCCCCGACCCGGCGCGCCGAGGCGTCCTCGAAGCGGAACTCCTCCGGGATGAGGGGATCCCCGGCCAGTTCGAGGAACTCCGCGAGCCTCCCGCCGTCGTCCGAGGCCACGAACTCGTAGAAGTTGGTGGCGTGCCAGATCACATGGACGTGGTGGAACCGGTCCCCCAGCGCGGCCGCCAGCTCGTCGAACCCGACCTGCCCGTCGGTCATCCGCAGCAGCATCTGCCGGCGCTTGCGCTCGATGTCCTCCGGGGCGAAGTACGCCGCCTTGTGCACCTCGTCCTTCACCCGCTCCCGGCGCCGGTACTCCCGCGGGTCGGGGTGGTTGAGCTTCTCCAGGAAGAACGCGAGCCCGTCCGGCCGCAGCAGGCCGGCGACGTGCTCGATCTGCGCCGCGCGCTCCTTGCCGTAGAACTGGAAGGCGGCCGTCTCGTAGAGGAAGTCGACCCCGTCCCGGAACGGCGCGTACTCGGCGCGCTCGTGCAGCGTGCGGCTCGTCAGGCGGAAGAGCGACTCGGGGAAGTAGCGCGACACCTCCGGGTCGGCATAGCGGCGGAACCAGGGCTCGTTGGCCCGGTTCGGGGAGCTGGTCAGCGTCTTGACGCGGCCCTGCGAGAAGGCGGCCAGGGTCCGCCCGTTGGTGCCGTCGAACGCGTCGGCCTCGTAGAAGGTGAAGTCCCTCGGCTCCGCGGCCGACCTGCGCTCGGCCAGCCGGCAGAGGGCGACCCCGACCCGCGACATCTCCTCGAGTATGCCCGGGACGCTGGCCATGAAGTGCTGGAAGAGGGGGCCGGAGCGCTCGGTCATCGCGTCCTGGTAGTCCAGGAGCCGCCGGTCGTGGACCGCGTCCCGGATCGTGGAGCGGACCGGCACCCGCGGCACCTGGTCCCGGCCGGTGGCGATGTCGTCGAACCGGTCCGCGAGCCCGATCATGGACGAGGCCGCGATGTACTCCAGGGCCTCCTCGCCCCCCGCACCGCGCGGTGCCCCGCCGGCACCGTGCGGCGTGCCGTCCGGGGCCGTGGTGCCCTCCGCTGTCATCGTCCCGCCTCCTTGCGTGCCTGCTCCGCGGTGTGGTCCCGGGCCATCGCGCGGCAGAGCGCGAGCCGGTCGGTCTTCCCTGACGCGGTCCTCGGGAACTCCTCGTAGAGGGCGATCCTGGCCGGCACCATGTGCCAGTCCAGCCGCTCGGCGCAGAATTCCCGCAGCTCGTCCGCGCCGACGGCGGACCGCTCGCGCACGAGCACGCAGGCCGCCGGTACGTGGCCCGCCTGCTCGTCCGGCACCGGCACGACCGCGGCGTCGACCACGTCCTCGCACCCGCGCAGCAGGGCCTCGATCTCGTGCGGGTCCACCTGGAACATCGCCCGGCCGAAGCCGTCGTCCTTGCGGCGCACCCAGTGCAGACAGCCGTCCCGGTCGCGTGTGAACAGATCGCCGGTGCGGAACGTCCGGCCGCCGGACGGGTCGGCGGTCAGCACCTGGGCGGTCAGCTCGGGCCTGCGCCAGTAGCCCTGCATCACCAGCTCCCCGGACACCGCGAGCTCGCCCACGGTGTCCGGTTCCGTGACCGGTTCGCCCGCGTCGTCGACGAGCGTCGCCCGCACGCCCGGGATGGGCCTGCCGACCGATCCGGGGCGGCGGTCGATCTCCTCCGGCGGCAGGCCGCAGACCCGCTTGCACTCGGTGAGGCCGTACATCGCATGGATGCGCAGCGCCGGAAAGGCAGCGCGCAGCACGGCGGTGTGCTCGGGCGGGAGCCGCTGTCCGGTGCTGCACAGATAGCGGACGGAGGGGATCGCGAACCGGCCGAGGTCCTCGTGCGCACACACTCGTGCGAGCACCCACGGGAAGGCGTGCACGGCGGTGACGCCCTCGCGGTTGACGGTCTCGATGATCCGCTCCGGCCGGTCCGTCAGCCCCCGGTCGAACACCGCCCGGCCGCCGTATGCCAGCGGCATCATGATGTTGTAGAAGCCGAAGTCCGCGCCGATCGGGCTGAAGCTCAGCACCACGTCGTCGGCCGTGTTCGCGAGATACCCGGTGACGGCGGTGAAGGCGGCGGACATATTGGCGTGGCTGATCACCACGCCCTTGGGGTCGGCGCTGGAGCCGGAGGTGTAGAACACGGCGGCCAGCGGGCCCTCGACGGGAATGCCCGGCCCCCCTCTGCCGCGCGCGACCGGGCGCGGCCGGCGCAGCGGCGCCCGGCCGCGCCCGGTGCCGAGCGGGATCACGGCGTCCAGGTCGGTGACGCCGAACAGGTCGCCCAGCTCCTCGGCGCGGTCGGTGACGAGGACGGCGGCGTCGGTCTCGCCGATCTGGTGCACCAGCTTGGCCCGCCCGAACGCCGGGTGCGTGGTGGCGAGGCAGCACCCCGCCTTGAGGATGCCGAGGACCGCCGCCACGACGTCCGCGGAGATCTCGGCGTACACCACCACGCGGTCGCCGGGCCGCGCGCCGAGGAGCGGCAGCGCCGCCGCGTACTCCTCGGCCAGCGCGTTCAACCGCCCGTAGGAGGTGTGCGCGCCGTCGAGCGTGAGCGCGGCCCGCTCGGGCCGCTCCGCGGCCTGCCGGGCGAACAGCGAGTGCAGCGGGGTACGGAGGGCGGAGCCGGGTCCGCGCGGCATCAGTAGGACGATGCTTCGACGAGGTCCAGCGAATGGCGTTCGGTGCCCTGCAACGGCGGGTTGAATACGCTCAGCAGCGTCAGATCGCTTCCCGGATCCGCACGCAGGCAGTGCCGGTCGTGGTTGTCGAGCGCGTACAGCACCCCGGGGGCGATGCGGTGCACGGCGCCCGAGGTCTCCTCGATCTGTCCGGTGCCGGAGACGCAGTAGCAGGCTTCGAGATGCGAGCGGTATTCCAAGTGGGAGAAACTGCCCGCGCGTACCACGGTGTGGCACACGGTGAATCCCATGTTGTCCACCGTGGTGAGCAGCCGGACGCTGGTGCCGTTTCCCCACTCGACCTCGAACTTCGACCCGGCCAATTCGCTCAGCGATCGGATCAGCATCGGAGCACTCCAGTGTTGGTGGTCGCCAGCATGGGTGAGTGTTACCGAATTGCGGAGTCGGATATCCCGGGGAGAACGGGGCCACCGACGGAGAGGGTTGCGCGACGGAGAGGTTGCGTAACTGCGGAAGCCGTTCACATCGGCACGCCGTCGATACCTAAGCGTGGCACGAGTTCAGGGGACGGTACCCCATTGCGTCTTCAACAAGCAAGCAGGAGTACCACCTCTCGACGGCCCGATTCAGCACCGAGCTGACGCCGGGACGGGGTGGCCGTCCGGGTCCCGGGGCCCGACCCCTAACCGCCCGATAGGGCCCGGTAGGGGTTGCCACGGCCGTTGGCGCACGAGAATCCTCCTGGCTGAGGACAGGCGAAGAACACGGGAAGGTGCCTGGCCATCGCGTGGGAGCCGACCGTCCCGAGAGCACGCGGCCCCGCCCTTGCCGAATTCCCTTCCTCAGCATCTGTGAACCCACCCTTGCGGAGAACGGGGAGAACTGTGCCTGCACACACAGACCACCAACCGGCGTCCAGCACGTTCTGCGGCGGGTGAGTGCCGTGGTGGCACACGGCGATGGCGACCGCGTCCTGGTGACCGGCGGCGCCGGGTTCATCGGCTCGGCCTATGTGCGACGGCTGCTCGACGGCGCCGGGGACCCGGCCCGGGTGACCGTCCTGGACAAGCTGACGTACGCGGGGAACCCGGCCAACCTCGACCCGGTGCGCGACGACCCGCGATTCCACTTCGTACGCGGCGACATCATCGACCCCGAGACCGTCGACGAGCTGGTGGCGACGCACGACACCGTGGTGCACTTCGCGGCCGAGTCGCACGTCGACCGCTCGATCAACTCGTCCGCGGCCTTCGTCAGCACCAACGTGGTCGGCACGCAGGTCCTGCTCGACGCGGCGCTGCGGCACGGCACCGCGCGGTTCCTGCACGTGTCGACCGACGAGGTCTACGGCTCGATCGACGCCGGCTCCTGGCCGGAGACCGACCCCCTGCGCCCCAACTCGCCCTACGCCGCGTCCAAGGCGTCCTCGGACCTGCTGTGCCTGGCCTACGCCCGGACGCACGGCATGGACATCCGCATCACCCGGTGCTCGAACAACTTCGGCCCGTACCAGTACCCCGAGAAGATCATCCCGCTGTTCGTGACCAATCTGGTGCTCGGCCGGCAGGTGCCGCTCTACGGCACCGGGCGCAACGTACGGGACTGGCTGCACGTCGAGGACCACTGCCGGGGCATCGAGCTCGCCCTGCGGCACGGGCGGCCCGGCGAGGTCTACAACATCGGCGGCGGCACGGAGATGTCCAACCGCGACCTGACCGGGATCATCCTGGACCAGCTGGGCCACGGCCCGGAGCGGATCGAGTGGGTCGAGGACCGCAAGGCCCACGACCTGCGCTACTCGGTCGACTGGTCCAAGGCGGCCGGGGAACTCGGCTACCGGCCGCGGCACGACTTCGCCGAGGCGCTGCGCGAGACCGTCGAGTGGTACCGCGCCCGCCGGGACTGGTGGGCACCGCTGCGTGGAGAGCAGGACCTGGAGGTGGCCCGGTGAAGGGGATCGTTCTGGCCGGCGGCTCGGGGACGCGGCTGCGCCCGCTGACCCAGGTGCTGTCCAAGCAGCTGCTGCCGGTCTTCGACAAGCCGCTGATCTACTACCCGATGTCCGTGCTGATGCTGGCCGGCATCCGGGACATCCTGGTGATCAGCAGCCCCGACCACATGGAGCAGTACCAGGGGCTGATCGACGACGGCAGCGGCCTGGGCATCAACGTCCAGTACGCGGTGCAGGAGGAGCCGCGCGGGCTCGCGGAAGCCCTGATCATCGGCCGGGAGTTCGTCGGTGACGACCAGGTCGCGCTGGTGCTGGGCGACAACATCTTCCACGGCCACGACTTCGCGGGGCTGCTGCGCGAGCAGGTCGCGCAGCTGTCCGGCGCCACGCTCTTCGGCTACTCGGTGGCCGACCCGGAGCGGTACGGCGTCGCCGTGCTGGACGACGGCGGGCGGCTGGTGGACATCGAGGAGAAGCCGGCCAACCCGCGCTCCAGCCTGGCCGTCACCGGCCTGTACCTCTACGACAGCCGGGCGTGCGAGTACGCGGCCGAGTCGAGGCCGTCGGCCCGGGGCGAGTTGGAGATCACCGAGGTCAACCAGCGGTTCATCAAGGACGGCCAGGCCCGGCTGGTGAACCTCGGGCGCGGCACCACCTGGCTGGACGCGGGGACGCACGAGAGCCTGCTGGAGGCCGCGAACTACGTCCAGGTGCTCCAGAAGCGCCAGGGCGTGCAGATCGCCTGTCTGGAGGAGGTCGCCTACCGGATGGGCTACCTCGACCACCAGGGGCTGGAGGCGGCCATCGAGCGGGTCGGCTCGGCCTCCGACTACGGGGCCTATCTGCGCAGGGTCGGCGCCGAGGAGCCGCTGCCCGACCCGGTCGGCAGGGGCTGAGCCCGGGACTGAGCCGGGACTGAGCCCCGGGCTGCCCCTTGCTGTTCCGTCGCAGGCCGCGGCTGCGTTGTGGCTTGGCGCGCAGTTCCCCGCGCCCCTGAAGCGCCCCTGCGGGGCGCCCCGCAGGGGCCGCGGGGAACTGCGCACGCAACCAGGACAACAGCGGCAGTCCGCAGGACCTAGTTGTGCCGAGGGGGGCGCTCGGTGCCGCCGGAGAGGTCCACGCCGTTGGCCAGCAACGCCAGCTGCACCCGGTTGTCCAGGCCGAGCCTGGCCAGCAGCCGCGAGACATACGCCTTCACGGTCGCGACGCTGAGGAACAGCTCCTCGCCGATCTGGGTGTTCGACATGCCCTCGCCCACCAGCCGGGCCACCTCGCGTTCCCGCTCGGCGAGGTCGGCGGGCAGCCCGCTGGCCCGCGCGGGCCGCGCGCGGGCCGCCGGGCCGGTGATCTGCGCGATGAGCTGGCGGGTGACCCGCGGGGAGAGGGTGGGCTCGCCACTGGCGACCTGCCGCACGGCCCGGACGATCTCCTCGGGCGCGGTGTCCTTGACCAGAAACCCGCTGGCTCCGGCCTGCAGCGCGTCCACGACGTGCTCGTCGAGGTCGAACGTGGTCAGGATGAGGACCTCGGGCGCGTCCGGCCGGCTGCGCAGCTGCCGGGTGGCGGTGACGCCGTCCACCTTGACCATGCGGATGTCCATCAGCACCACGTCGGGCCGGTGCTGCGCGACCGCTGCGGGGACCTCGGCCCCGTCCGCGACCTCGGCGACCACCCGTACGTCGGGGACGCCCCGCAGGATCATCGCCAACCCCGCCCGGACCAGGGCGTCGTCGTCGACGATCAGTACCGAGATGGTGTCCGTCACGTTCGCAACCGTAGCAGCGGTCCCGCCCCCTACCGCCGGATCCGGGGCGCGGTTAGGGGTTCGGGAGGGAAGCGGCACAGGG
>NZ_JAAKZZ010000311.1 GCF_011045075.1 Streptomyces boncukensis | reverse complement strand
CGCGCACAACTCCACCCTGAAAGGGGCGGAAGGAACCAGGAACCCACCCGGAGGGGTGGCCCCGAACCTACCGAGGCCACCCCAGACGGAAAATCCTCGCCCTTCAGGGCGATGGATGGGGGTTAACCCTGCTCCCTGTTCTCCGGCTCCCCCTCCGTTCCTTCCGCCCCGTCCGCCGGAGGCGGAATGGTGGGGCTCACTTTGAGCCAGACGAGGAAGGCCAGCCCCAGGGCCAGCATGGCCAGCCCGGTCCACAGGTTGATGTTGATGTTCTGGGCCTTCTCCAGGTCCGCGTCCGAGGGGTTGATCCCGGCGATCGTGACGATTACCCCGTAGACCACGAACAGGCCGCCGATGATGCGGCGTACGTCGAACAGCCGGGCGGCGGACTGGGACTTGCGCTCCAGCTCCTCGACCTGGTGCGCGAGCTGCTCGGTCTCCGACTCCGGGCGTCCCGGACGGTGCTCGTTCGTCATGGTGCTTCAGCGCTCCTCGCGGTCAGAAGGAGAAGGGGATGTAGCAGGCGGCGGCGAGGATGATCGCGCCCCAGCCGAGCAGCGCGGGCTTCCGGTACCACGCGTCGTCGCCCTCCGCCGGGGGCTCTTGGAGGCCGGGCGAGACGGTGCCGTAGACGAGCCCCGCGAGCTGCTCCACGGGCTTGGGCCGGGTCACCATCGTGACGAGGACCATCACCACGCCGCCGACCACGAAGGCGACGATCGACGAGACGAAGTTGGCGCCCTGGTCGGTGGGGATGTCGATGACGTTCTGCTTGTAGAGCCAGAAGTAGTTGACCATCGCGGCGGCGGTTCCGCTCAGCAGCCCCCAGAAGCCGGCCGCCGGGCTGGTCCGCTTCCAGAACATGCCGATGATGAAGACCACGAACAGCGGCACGTTGAAGAAGGAGAACAGCGTCTGCAGGTAGTTCATGATGTTGCTGAACGTGGAGGCGATGAACGCCGTCCCCATCCCGCCCAGCACGCCGATGACGGTGACCACGCGGGCCGTCAGCACGTAGTGCTCGTCCGGCTGGTGCTTCTTGAGGTAGGCCGCGTAGATGTCGTTGGTGAAGACCGTGTTGAACGACGAGATGTTGGCCGCCATGCCCGCCATGAACGCCGCCATCAGCCCCGTCACCGCGATGCCCAGCACGCCGTTCGGCAGCAGGTCGCGCATCAGCACCGGGATGGCGTCGTTGTATTCGAGTCCGCTGCCCGCCTTGCCCAGCGTCGGCTCCATCACGAGCGCGATCAGGCCCGGCACCACCACGACCATCGGGATGAGGATCTTGGGGAACGCCGCGATCAGCGGGGTGCGCTGGGCGGCGGAGAGGTTCTTGGCGGACAGCGCGCGCTGCACCTCGGCGAAGTTGGTGGTCCAGTAGCCGAAGCTCATCACGAAGCCCAGGCCGAGCACGATGGTGAGCCAGTTGGCGCCGAGCGGGTTGTCCGAGCCGATGCCGGTGCCGTCCCAGGCGGTCATGAAGGCGCTGCCCTTCTCGCCGCTGAGCGTGTCCGAGATGCCGCTCCAGCCGCCCACGTGCTTGAGGCCCACGATGGTGAGCGGGATCAGCGCGGCGAGGATGACGAAGAACTGCAGCACCTCCGTGTAGATCGCGGAGGAGAGCCCGCCGAGCGTGATGTACGCCAGGACGAAGAAGCCCGCGACGACGATCGCGATCCACTGGTCCCAGCCCAGCAGCGCCTCCAGGACGATCGCCAGCGCGTAGAGGTTCACGCCCGCGATCAGCACGGCCGAGACGGCGAAGATGACCGAGCTGAGCAGGTGGGAGGACGGGCCGAAGCGGTGCAGCAGGAACTCGGGGACGGAGCGCACCTTGGAGCCGTAGTAGAACGGCATCATCACCAGGCCCAGGAAGACCATGGCGGGGACGGCGCCGATCCAGTACCAGTGCACGGTGTAGACGCCGTACTGCGCGCCGTTGGCGGCCATGCCCAGGATCTCGGTGGCGCCGAGGTTGGCGGCGACGAAGGCGAGGCCGGTGATCCAGGCCGGGAGTGAGCGGCCGGAGAGGAAGAAGTCGAGGCTGGTCTTCACGCTGCGCTTGGCGGCGAAGCCGATGCCCAGGACGACGGCGAAGTAGATGCCGAGAAGTGTGTAATCGAGTCCGTTGGTGGGGAGCCGTAGCCGTTCGGCCAGGTACAACATGGGTCACTCGCTTCATTGCGCGATCGGAACGATCGAGAAGGTACCCGGCTCGCTTCACTTTCTGAAAGGACTTGTTGCGGGACTTTGTTTGATTGTGATGATTTAAGCGGGATGCAGCCGGGGTGCTGTCGATAGCTGTCTAAGGTGTCGGTTTTTGTGCGGTCGCGCTCGTGAGCCATGCGGGCACACTGCGTCTGTTGGCTCCTGGTTCTTTGTGTGCGATTATGTTGGGGCCCCGTACCGAGGAGCCCGCACGGTGAAGAAGACCTCAGCCCGCCTCGCCGACGGCCGCGAGATCGTCTACTACGACCTGAGCGATGCGGCGGTGCGCACCGCCGCCGACCGCCGCCCGCTGCCCCCGGCGGCGGCAGCCCCCGAGATCCGCCACGACCCGCTGCTCGACGACTGGGTCGGCGTCACCGCCCACCGCAACGTCCGCACGTACCACCCGCCGGCGGACGAGTGCCCGCTGTGCCCCTCCCGGAACGGCCGGCTGACCGAGATCCCCGAGGCCGACTACGACGTGGCGGTCTTCGAGAACCGCTTCCCGTCCTTCTCCGGCGGCCCCGGTCCGCGGACGGCCCACGGCGGCGGCCTGTTCACCGCGCGGCCCGGCGCCGGCCGCTGCGAGGTCGTCAGCTTCACCGCCGACCACGACGCCTCCTTCGCGGACCTCGGCGAGGAGCGGGCCCGGCTGGTGCTGGACGCCTGGACGGACCGCACCGCCGAGCTGTCCCAGCTGCCCGGCGTCGAGCAGGTCTTCTGCTTCGAGAACCGCGGCGAGGAGATCGGGGTGACCCTCTCCCATCCGCACGGGCAGATCTACGCCTATCCGTTCACCACCCCGCGCACCGCGCGGATGCTGCGCTCCCTGGCGGCGCACGGCGAGCGGCCCGGCGGTGACAACCTGTTCGACGACCTGGTCGCCAACGAGCTGGCCGCCGGCGACCGCGTCGTCCTCGACGGCGAGCACTGGACGGCGTTCGTCCCCTTCGCCGCGCACTGGCCGTACGAGGTGCACCTCTACCCCAAGCCGCGGGTTCCGGACCTGCTGGCGCTGGGCGAGGAGGCGCGCACCGAGTTTCCACAGGTTTATCTGGAACTCTTGCGGAGGTTCGACCGGATCTTCGGCGAGGACCAGCCCCGCACGCCGTACATCGCCGCCTGGCACCAGGCGCCGTTCGTCCGGGGGCGCGGGGCCGGGGCCGCGCTGCGCGAGGAGTTCGCGCTGCACCTGGAGCTCTTCACCATCCGGCGGGCGCCCGGCAAGCTCAAGTACCTCGCCGGCTCCGAGTCCGGTATGAACGTGTTCATCAACGATGTTCCGCCCGAGGCGGCGGCGGAGCGGCTGCGAGAGGTGGCGAGCACATGAGCAGGTTCCTGGTGACCGGCGGAGCGGGGTACGTGGGCAGCGTGGTGGCCGCGCGTCTGCTGGAGGCCGGGTACGGCGTGACCGTCGTGGACGACCTGTCCACCGGCTTCCGCGCCGCGGTGCCGGACGGCGCCACGTTCCTCCAGGCCCGTATCCAGGACGCCGGCAGCTGGCTGGACGCCTCCTACGACGGCGTGCTGCACTTCGCCGCCTCCTCGCAGGTCGGCGAGTCGGTCGCGGACCCGGAGAAGTACTGGCGCAACAACGTCGGCGGCACCGTCGAACTGCTGGGCGCCATGCGCGAGAAGGGCGTGCGCCGGCTGGTCTTCTCCTCCACCGCCGCCGTCTACGGCGAGCCCGAGCGCACCCCGATCACGGAGTCCGCGCCGACCGCGCCCACCAACCCGTACGGCGCCTCCAAGCTGGCCATGGACCAGCTGATCGCCGGCTACTGCCAGGCGTACGGCCTGGCCGCGGCCTCGCTGCGGTACTTCAACGTGGCGGGCGCGTACGGCGGCCACGGCGAGCGGCACGACCCCGAGTCGCACCTCATCCCGCTGATCCTCCAGGTCGCCGCGGGCCGCCGGGAGTCCGTCTCGGTCTACGGCGCCGACTACCCGACGCCCGACGGCACCTGCGTCCGCGACTACATCCACGTCGCGGACCTCGCCGAGGCGCACCTCCTCGCCCTCGACGCGGTGCGCGCCGGCGAGCATCTGATCTGCAACCTCGGCAACGGCAACGGGTTCTCCGTCCGCGAGGTCGTCGAGACCGTCCGCCAGGTGACCGGGCAGGCCGTCCCGGAGACCCCGGCCCCGCGGCGGCAGGGCGACCCGGCTGTGCTGGTCGCCTCCGCCGAACGGGCCCGCACCCGGCTGGGCTGGCGGCCCCGGCGCACCGCGCTGGAGGAGATCGTGGAAGACGCCTGGCGCTTCGCGCGCGGAACGGGAGAGCGGTCATGAGCTTCCAGGACGTCTACGGGACCGAGCCCGAAGGGGTGTGGGCCGCACCCGGCCGGGTCAACCTCATCGGTGAGCACACCGACTACAACGACGGCTTCGTGCTGCCCCTCGCCCTCCCGCACACCTGCCACGTCGCCGCGGCGCGGCGCGACGACGGCGTGCTGCGTTTCCACTCGGCCGACGTCCCCGGCGGCGCCTACCAGCTGGAGCTGGACGCGCTCACCCCCGGCCCCGAGGGCGGCTGGGCCGCGTATCCGGCGGGCGTCGCCTGGGCGCTGCGGGAGGCCGGACTGCCGGTGGGCGGCGCCGACATCCATGTCGCCGGCACCGTGCCGACCGGCGCAGGGCTGTCCTCGTCCGCCGCGCTGGAGGTCGGCACGGCGCTCGCCCTGGGCGACCTGTACGACCTGGGCCTGAGCCGGGAGCGGCTCGCCCGGCTGTGCCAGCGGGCCGAGAACGACTTCGTCGGCACGCCCTGCGGGATCATGGACCAGATGGCGTCGGCCTGCTGTACGGAGGGGCACGCGCTGTTCCTCGACAGCCGCGATCTGAGCCGCCGCCAGATCCCCTTCGACCTGGCGGCGGAGGGGATGCGGCTGCTCGTCGTGGACACCCGCGTCAAGCACACCCTGAGCGACGGCGCCTACGCGGCGCAGCGCCGGGCCTGCGAGCGGGGCGCCGAGGCACTCGGGGTGCCCGCGCTGCGCGACGTGCCCTACGACGGGCTGGAGGCCGCCCTCACCCGGGTGGACGACCCCGAGGCGCGGCGCTGCGTGCGGCACGTCGTCACCGAGAACCGCCGGGTGGAGGAGGCCGTCGGGCTGCTGGAGCGCGGCGAGACCCGCGCCATCGGCCCCGTGCTGTACGCCGGGCACGCCTCGCTGCGCGACGACTTCCGCGTCTCCTGCCCGGAGCTGGACACGGTGGTCGAGGCGGCGGACGGCGCGGGGGCCCTCGGGGCCCGGATGACCGGGGGCGGCTTCGGCGGCTCCGCGATCGTGCTCGTGGAGGAGGCGGCGGCGCGGCCGGTCACCGACGCCGTGCTGGCGGCGTTCGAGAAGGAGGGGTTCGGCGCCCCCCGCGTGTTCGAGGCCGTGCCGAGCGAGGGTGCACGGCGTATGTGACAGGCGTGCCGCGCGCGTGCGGGGCGCGCGGCGGGCAAGGGTACACCGGCGTGTCTCACTTCTGACGTGTCGCCAAAACAGTTTTGCCATTTGCCTTCCGCCGTCACAGCTCGCCCGTACTCTGATTCTGAACGCACAGCGCCGGTGGGGGCCGGTGCGGTGCGGATCAGGGGGCGAGAGCGCCGGGTACGACGCCCGGCGGCGGGGTAGCAGCGAACCACGGCGGCGGTCGTGCGGTAGCGCGACCCCGCACCGGGTGCCGTGCCCGCACTGCCAGGGGGTGCCATGCAACGTATTCGTGTGCTGGTGGTCGACGACCATCGCATTTTCGCCGAGTCCCTGGCCGCCGCGCTGGCGGCCGAGCAGGACGTCGAGGTGGCCGCGGCGGGCAGCGGAGCCGCCGCGCTCCGCCATCTGGAGCGCGGGGTGGCCGAGGGCCGCCGCTTCGACGTGCTGCTGGTGGACGCGGACTTAGGCGCACCGATGCACCCGGGGCCGGGATGCGGCCCCGCCGGTGTGGGCGGTGCGGCCGGCGGAAGTGCGAACGGCGGGTCCCCGGGCCGGGTACCGCTGGGCTCCGGCCCGCTGGAGGACGGGGTGCGGCCCGCCGACCCCTCCGGCGGACTGCCGCTGGTGGCCCGGGTCCGCACGGACTATCCCCAGCTGCGCCCGGTGGTGCTGGCCGAGCGCGACGACCCCCGGCACGCCGCGGCGGCGCTGCAGGCCGGGGCGGGGGGCTGGGTCGCCAAGGACTGCTCGCTCTCCCGGCTGCTCCAGGTCATCCGGGGCGTGCTCAACGACGAGACACATCTGCCGCCCGCGCTGCTGACCGGCGTCCTCAAGGAGCTCACGGCCACCCGCAAGCACCGTACGGAGAGCGAGCGGCTCGTGGAGTCGCTGACCCCCCGGGAGCGGGAGGTCCTGCGCTGCATGGTGGCGGGCCTGGGCCGCAAGGCGGTGGCCGAGCGGCTCTACCTCTCGCCGCACACGGTCCGTACGCATATGCAGAACGTGCTGGGCAAGCTGGGCGTGCACTCCACGCTGGCCGCCGTGGCGCTGGCCCGCCGCGCGGGAGTGGGCCCGGCGGAGCTGGAGCCCGTCCGCGCGGGCTCCTGAGGAGGGGCCGGTCAGGCGGCCGGTCAGAGGGGCCGGTCAGGGGGGCGCCGGTCAGGGGGAGTTCTTGAGCACGCTCCAGCCGCCGTCCACCACCATGCTGGTGCCCGTGACGTAGGAGGCGTCGGCGGAGAGCAGAAAGGCGACCACCGCCGCGACCTCCTCCGGCCGTCCGTGCCGGCCCGCGGCGGTCTCGTCCGCGGCCCGCGCGCGGTCCTGCTCGGCGATGCCGTCCCAGGCGCGGGTGAGGATCGGACCCGGCAGCACACTGTTCACCCGAACGTGCGGCCCGTAGTCCACGGCGAGTTGACGGCCCAGCCCGGTGAGCCCCGCCTTGGCCGCCGCGTAGGCCGGGCGGCCCGGCAGCCCGACCAGGGCCTGCACGGACGAGGTCAGCACGACGGCCCCGCGCTGCTCCCGCAGATCGGCCAGGCAGGCGCGCACGCCGAGGAAGGCGCCGGTGAGACTCACGCCGAGCTGCCCCTCCCAGTCGGACAGCGTGAGGCTGCCGGCGGAGCCGGGGAGCACCAGCGCCGCGTTGCTGACGAGGCCGTCGACCGGCCCGAAGCCGGTGCGCGCCGTCGCCACGGCGCGCGTCCAGGCCGGTACGTCCGTCACATC
Organism: Streptomyces boncukensis; assembly: GCF_011045075.1. Lineage (GTDB taxonomy): Bacteria > Actinomycetota > Actinomycetes > Streptomycetales > Streptomycetaceae > Streptomyces > Streptomyces boncukensis. Next base: position 1,748 of record NZ_JAAKZZ010000311.1, on the reverse strand, counting down.
GCCCAGCACGAAGGCGGCTCTGCCGCCGGAGGCGGTGATCTCGCGCGCGGTGCGCCGCCCGCCGTCCTCCTCGTTGTCGAGGATGACGACGGCCGCGCCCTCGTCGGCCAGCCGGTGCGCCGTGGCGGCGCCAATCCCCGCACCACCGCCGGTGACGATGATGGTGCGTCCCGCGAATCGGAGTGCGCCGCTCATATGGATTGATGTTACGGGGATCGCCCCGGGAGTACCGCGCCCCCTGGGGGCGCGAGCGACCACGACGCGCGCGCGGCCTGCTCGTCGCAGGGCGCGGGAGTCATGAGGGGACGTTGTCGAAGGGGGCCGTCAACTGGCGGAGCAGGGCCGCCAGCTGCTCGCGCTGCGGCCCCGAGAGCTCCGCCAGGATCGCCCGCTCCTGCGCCAGCAGCCCGGCGAGCGCGCTGTCGCCCCGGTCGCGGCCCTCGTCCGTCAGCCGTACCAGCACCCCGCGCCGGTCGCTGGGGTCGGGCAGCCGCTCCACGAGGCCCCGCTTGGCCAGCCGGTCGATGCGGTTGGTCATCGTCCCCGAGGTGACGAGGGTCTGGGTGAGCAGTTGGCCGGGCGAGAGCTGATACGGGGTGCCCGCGCGCCGGAGCGCCGTCAGGACGTCGAACTCCCACGGCTCCAGCTCGTGCTCGGCGAAGGCGAGCCGCCGGGCGCGGTCCAGATGGCGGGCCAGCCTGCTGACCCGGCTGAGCACCTCCAGCGGTCCCACGTCGAGGTCAGGGCGCTCGCGGCGCCATGCTGTCACCAATCGGTCGACCTCGTCCTCCATGGGACCAGTGTAGTAGTTGTGTCGACGTGAAGTCTCTTGACGTCAAGAGATATAGCGCGGCACCCTGCTCGTATGGCTATGACACCGAGCCCCGCACGCCCCGTATGGGACCCCGGGCAGTACCTCCACCACGCCGACCACCGGCTGCGCCCGGTCCTGGACCTGCTGGCCCGCGTCCCCGCCGAGCTGCCGGGGCGCCCGGCGCCCCGGATCGCCGACCTCGGCTGCGGTCCGGGCGGCCCCAGCGCCCCGCTCGCCGAGCGCTACCCGGAGGCGTACATCACCGGGTACGACAACTCGCCCGCGATGCTCGCCGAGGCCCGCGCCCACGAGCGCCCCGGCCGCCTGGACTTCGCCGAGGCCGATCTGGCGACCTGGCGCCCGTCTCCGGCCGACCGCTTCGGCCTCCTCTTCTCGAACGCCGCGCTGCAGTGGGTCCCGGACCACGTATCCGCGTTCCCCGCCTGGGTGGCGGCGCTCCCGCCCGGCGGCGTCCTCGCCTTCCAGGTCCCCGGCAACTTCAGCGCACCGAGCCACACCCTGCTCGCGGAGCTGCGCAACGCGCCCCGCTGGCGGTCCCGCGTCGGCGCACCCCCGCGCACGGACGCGGTCCGCACTCCGTCCGAGTACGCCGAGCGCCTGCTGGCCCTGGACTGCGCGGTGGACGCCTGGGAGACGACGTACATCCACCTCCTCACCGGCGAGGACCCCGTCCTCGACTGGGTCAAGGGCACGGCCCTGCGCCCCGTCCTCACGCTCCTGGACGACGACCCGGGGGCGCGGGACGCGTTCCTGTCCGAGTACGCGGAGGCGCTGCGCGAGGCGTATCCGCAGGGGCCGGACGGGAGGACGCCGTTCCCGTTCCGCCGGGTGTTCGCGGTGGCGGAACGGCGGGGGTGACGGGGGCTTGCTGGGCCGGGGCTGCCCCTTGCTGTTTCGTCGCAGTCCGCGGCTG
>NZ_JAAKZZ010000310.1 GCF_011045075.1 Streptomyces boncukensis | reverse complement strand
GCGGGCGGGGGGACCTCTCCGACCGGCGCCGACTCGCCGCGGACCGGCTCCTCCTCGCGCTCGCGCGGGGTGACCGTGCCCAGGCCGCCGAACGAGGGGCGCTCGGGCTCGGGCTCGGCCGGGGTCTCCTCCTGGTACGCGGCGGCGGGGGCCGGGGCCGCGGAGCTGCTCGCGCCCAGCGCCTTGTCGCCCTTCTTCGGCGGCGGCTGGCCGCCGTCGAAGCCGGCGGCGATCACCGTCACCCGGACCTCGTCGCCGAGCGCGTCGTCGATCACCGCGCCGAAGATGATGTTCGCCTCGGGGTGCGCGGCCTCGCTCACCAGCTGCGCGGCCTCGTTGATCTCGAAGAGCCCCAGGTCCGAGCCGCCGGAGATGGACAGCAGCACACCGCGCGCCCCGTCGATGGACGCCTCCAGCAGCGGCGAGGAGATCGCCATCTCGGCCGCGGCCACCGCGCGGTCGTCGCCGCGCGCCGAGCCGATGCCCATCAGGGCCGAGCCCGCGTCGGACATCACGGACTTGACGTCCGCGAAGTCCAGGTTGATCAGGCCGGGGGTGGTGATGAGGTCGGTGATGCCCTGGACGCCGGACAGCAGCACCTGGTCCGCCGACTTGAACGCGTCCAGCACGCTCACCTGGCGGTCGGAGATGGACAGCAGCCGGTCGTTCGGGATGACGATGAGGGTGTCCACCTCGTCCCGCAGGCCCGCGATGCCGTCCTCCGCCTGGTTCGCCCGGCGGCGGCCCTCGAAGGTGAACGGGCGGGTGACCACGCCGATGGTCAGGGCGCCGAGGGAGCGCGCGATGTTCGCCACCACCGGCGCGCCGCCGGTGCCGGTGCCGCCGCCCTCACCCGCGGTGACGAAGACCATGTCGGCCCCCTTGAGGACCTCCTCGATCTCCTCGCGGTGGTCCTCGGCCGCCTTGCGGCCGACGTCCGGGTTGGCCCCGGCGCCGAGGCCGCGGGTGAGCTCCCGGCCCACATCGAGCTTGACGTCGGCGTCGCTCATCAACAGGGCCTGCGCGTCGGTGTTGATCGCGATGAACTCGACGCCCTTGAGACCGACCTCGATCATCCGGTTGATGGCGTTCACGCCACCGCCGCCAATACCGACGACTTTGATGACTGCGAGGTAGTTCTGCGGTGCTGCCACGTCGAAGGCCTCTCGCCTCGAGTTACGTATCCCTGTGGGGCGGTTCGAACGCCGACCCGAACCCTAAGCGTGAAGTTTAGGGTTACCCGTGCCTGTCTTACTCGGACTCTCCGCAACGGACACTAAGTCGACAAGTGGTGGGTGTTCAACGAACACGCCGAACCTCCCGTTTTTCTTTTCACCCTATGTGATCAGGCAGAGGTCTAGCCATCCAGGGTGGTCACCAGCGAGGACGCCCGTCAACCGACACGGCTCGGGGGTGCCGGACACCAGCCACCTCGCCGACCCCGGCCGGGGGTACGGGGGTTGCCCCCCGGAAGAACGCAGCACCCTATGTGATCAGGCAGAGGTCTAGCCATCCAGGGTGGTCACCAGCGACGATGCCCGTCAACTCCTGGAGGCCGCCGGAGCGCTGGGGGCGCTGACGTCGAAGTGGCTCGCGGAGCTGACCGCCTTCATCAGCGCCGTCAGCGCCCGCGCCTTGGCCTCGCCCCGCTCGGGGCTCCCCCACAGCACCGTACGGCCGCGCGTCAGCTTCAGTGTGACGGAGTCGTAGGAGCTGACCCGGACCTCGCGGGTGGCCCGGCGCACCGGGTCCGGGAGCGCGGTCACCGCCCGTACGGCGGCGCGCCGCAGCCGGGCCTGCCCGAAGTGCCGCAGGCTCGCCGAGCGCTCCGCGGTCACCCTCAGCAGCGGCACGCCCTTGGGCGGGCTCCCGACTGTGGCGAATCGCACGCCCTCGGCGTCCACTTCAACGTACTTTCCGCCCCGTTTCATGGTCAGTTCGGGCTCTCTTTCGGTCACCTTGAGGCTGATTCCGTCCGGCCAGTCGCGGGACACATCGAGGCGGGCGACCCGGGGCAGCTCGGCGCGGACCCGGCGGGCGACGGCGCCGGTGTCGACGGTGACCAGCGGGGCGCCCTCCGGCACCGCCGCCGCGTCCTCGACCTCGCCCTCGCTCAGCGCCTTGGTCCCGCTGACCGAGACATGGCCGACCCGCAGCCAGGGCGAGCCGTAGAGCGCGTACACCGCGAAGCCGCCGAGCAGTACGGCCAGCACCCCGGTCAGGACCAGGGTGCGGCGGCGCGGCAGCCGCGGGCGGCGGGTGCGCGCCGTCCGCTGCCTGCCGCCCGCGCCGGACGCCGGACGGGGCCGCGGGCGCTGCCCCGCGCGCCGATCGGCGGTCTTCGTCGGTCCGGCCACGCGCACCCCTGCCTTCCCAGCGCTGCCCCGGCGGGCCCGGGGCCTCAGCCCTGGCCGCGCGCCGCGATCGCCTCGTACACCATGCCGACCAGCAGCTCGTCGGCGTTCGCCCGGCCGAACTCGGCCGCCGCCCGCGCCATGTCGTACAGCTTCCGCTGGTCGGCGAGGACCGGGAGCACATTGCCGTGGATCCACTCCGGCGTCAGCTCGGCGTCGTCGACGAGCAGTCCGCCGCCCGCCTTGACGACGGGCTGGGCGTTCAGCCGCTGTTCGCCGTTGCCGATGGGCAGCGGGACGTACGCGGCCGGCAGCCCGACGGCGGACAGCTCCGCGACGGTCATCGCGCCCGCGCGGCAGAGCATCATGTCGGCCGCCGCGTACGCGAGGTCCATCCGGTCCACATACGGTACCGGTACGTAGGGCGGCATTCCGGGCATGTCCTGCACATGGGGCATGTCATTCTTCGGGCCGACCGCGTGCAGCACCTGGATCCCGGCGCGCTGGAGGTGCGGCACGGCCTGCTGCACCACCTCGTTCAGCCGGCGGGCGCCCTGCGAGCCGCCGGACACCAGCAGCGTCGGCAGATTCGGCGACAGCCCGAAGGCGGCGCGCGCCTCGGGGCGCAGCTGCTCGCGCTTGAGGGTGGCGATGGAGCGGCGCAGCGGGATGCCGATGTAGCGGGCGCCGCGCAGCTTGCTGTCCGGGGTGGAGACCGCGACCCCGTGCGCGTACCGGGAGCCGATCTTGTTGGCCAGCCCCGGCCGGGCGTTGGCCTCGTGGACGACGATGGGGACACCGGCCCGCTTGGCGGCCAGATAGGCGGGCAGCGCGACATAGCCGCCGAAGCCCACCACGCAGTCCGCCTTGGTGCGCTCCAGGATCTGCTCGGTGGCCTTGATGGTGCCGCGCAGCCGCCCCGGCACGGTGATCAGCTCGGGGGTGGGTTTCCGCGGCAGCGGAACGGCCGGGATCAGCTCCAGCTGGTAGCCGCGCTCCGGGACCAGGCGCGTCTCCAGGCCGCGCTCCGTCCCCAGGGCCGTGATCCCCACGGTCGGGTCCTGCCTGCGCAGGGCGTCAGCGAGCGCGAGCGCGGGCTCGATGTGGCCGGCGGTCCCCCCACCGGCGAGTACGACGTGCACTCTGATTCACCGCTCTCCGGACGGCCGCCGCTCGGGGCGCCGTCTCATCGTCTTCCTACTCTTCCGGCCGGGGGTGCCCCCGTCGGGACGCGGCCCTGTCAGCCCGCCCCGCAGCAGGCGCTGCCACCGCGCGGGCTGCCGCATGGCCAGTGCGGCGTGCGCCGCCGGGTCGCTGCGCGCGAAGGCGATCAGCAGCCCGATGGCGTACATCGTCGGCAGCAGGGCGGACCCTCCGTAGGAGAACAGCGGGAGGGGGACGCCGGCGATCGGCAGCAAGCCGAGCACCGCACCGACATTGATCACGGCCTGGGCCGTGATCCAGGTGGTCACGCCTCCCGCGGCATACCTCACGAAGTCGTCCTCCGTGCGTCCGGCCACGCGGATACCCGCATAGCCTAGAGCCGCGAAGAGGGTGAGCACCGACAGCGTCCCCGCGAGACCGAGTTCCTCCCCGGTCACGGCGAAGATGAAGTCGGTGTGCGGTTCCGGCAGTTGGCCCCATTTCTCCACGCTCGCGCCGAGGCCCGAGCCGAACCAGCCGCCGGAGGCCAGGGCGTAGATCCCGTGCACCGCCTGCCAGCACTGGTCGTCGGGCCCCGGGTCGGTGGCGCCGATGCAGCCGAGGCGGGACATGCGGTGCGGGCTGGATGTGATGAGGAACGCACTCACGGTGGCGGTCACCGCCAGCACGGCGGCGAACATCCGGGTGGGCGCCCCCGCCAGCCACAGCAGACCGAAGAGCAGGGCCGTGAGGATGATCGCGGTGCCCATGTCCCCGCCGAGCATGATCAGCCCGAGCAGCAGCAGGGTGACCGGGACGAGTGGCACCAGCAGATGCTTCCACTGGGTGAGCATCCGCTTGTCGCTCTTCCGGGCGAGCAGGTCGGCGCCCCACAGCACCAGCGCGAGCTTGGCGAACTCGCTGGGCTGGATCTGGAACGGGCCGCCCAGGTAGATCCAGTTCTGGTTCCCGTTCACCTCGCGCCCTATCCCGGGCACCTGGACCAGGCACAGCAGGAACACCGAGCCCGCCAGCAGCGGGTAGGCCAGCGCGCGGTGCAGCCGGACCGGCATCCGGGAGGCCGCGAACAGCAGCAGGGTGCCCAGCCCGGCCGCCACCAGCTGCTTGCGGAAGAAGTACGTGGAGGACAGCCCGGAGCGCAGCGCCTCGATCTGCGAGGCGGAGAAGACCATCACCAGGCCCAGCGCGGTGATGAGCAGGCTGCCGCCGAGGATGAGGTAGTACGCCGTCAGGGGGCGGTCCCAGGCGCGCTTCGCGCGGGCGTACAGCCCCTGCCGGGATGCGAGGGAGCTTCCCGGAGAGCGCGGACGACGCGGGGGGCGCGCGGGGGCCGGGGAGCGCGCTTCGCGCCGTGCCGTGGGCGGCTTGGCGGATCGCGATCGAGCCGTCATCCGTATCCCTCCGTCTCGCCCGCGGCCCGGTCCGCGCGGATCGGCGAGCGGGCCCTGGGGTCTGTCCGATGGGTCATGTGCGCCCTCCGCGTCGTCTGGTGCGTGCACCCGCAAGGCGCCGGATCTCCCTCGCAGTGGGCCTGCTCGGGTGATCCGGCAACGCCGCGGATGTGCGTGCCAGGCGGCGCGGAGGGTGTGCATGACCCATCGGGCGGGCCCTAGTCCTCCGTCGCGCTCCGCTCAAGGGCCCGTACCGCCTCGGCGAACGCGTCACCACGCGCGTTGTAGTTGACGAACATGTCCATCGACGCGCACGCGGGGGCCAGCAGCACGGTGTCCCCCGGCCGGGCCAGGGCCGCCGCCTCGCGGACCGCCGCCGCCATCGCCCCAGTGTCCGTGCGGTCCAGGTCGACCGTCGGCACATCCGGGGCGTGTCGCGCGAGGGCCTGTGCGATCAGGTGCCGGTCGGCGCCGAGCAGCACGGCGCCCCGCAGCCGGGGCGCGGCGCCGCCCACCAGCTCGTCGAAGGTGGCGCCCTTGGCGAGGCCGCCCGCGATCCACACGACGGAGCCGTAGGCAGCCAGCGACGCCTCGGTGGCGTGGGTGTTGGTGGCCTTCGAGTCGTCCACGTACCCGACCCCGGCCACGTCCGCGACATGGGTCATCCGGTGCGCGTCGGGGCGGAAGGCGCGCAGGCCGTCGCGTACGGCGGCGGGCGCGACCCCGAAGGCACGGGCGAGCGCCGCCGCCGCGAGGGCGTTGGCGATGTTGTGCGGGGCCGGCGGCGTCACATCCGAGACCTCGGCCAGCTCCTGGGCCTGCCGCTGCCGGTCGGCGGTGAAGGCGCGGTCCACGAGGACGCCGTCCACGACACCCACCTGGGAGGGCGCCGGGGCGCCCAGGGTGAAGCCGATGGCGCGGGCGCCCTCGGCCACGTCGGCGCGGCGGACCAGCTCCTCGGTGGCCGGGTCGGCGGCGTTGTAGACGCAGGCGACCTCGTTGCCCTCGTAGATGCGGCCCTTGTCGGCGGCGTACGCGTCCATCGAGCCGTGCCAGTCGAGGTGGTCGGGGGCGAGGTTCAGCACGGCGGCGGAGTGCGGGCGCAGGCTGGGCGCCCAGTGCAGCTGGTAGCTGGACAGCTCGACGGCCAGCACGTCCAGCCCGGCGTAGGGCTCCTGCTCCAGCACCACGTCGACGAGCGAGACCCCGATGTTGCCGACCGCCGCCGTACGCAGCCCCGCGGCGCGCAGCATGCCCGCGAGCATCCGGACGGTGGTCGTCTTGCCGTTGGTTCCGGTGACGGCGAGCCAGGGCGGGCTGTCCGGGCCGCGCAGCCGCCACGCCAGCTCGACGTCGCCCCACACCGGAGCGCCCGCCGCTGCCGCGGCCCGGAAGAGCGGGCTGTCCGGCTGGAAGCCGGGCGTGGTGACGACGAGGTCCGTGCCCTCGGGCAGCGTACGGTCGTCGCCCAGCCGGACCGCGGCCCCCAGCTCCTCCAGCTCGGCCGCCTGGCGGCGCGGGCCCTCGCCGTCGCCGCCGTTGACGGCGGTGACCCGGGCGCCGAGCCGCAGCAGCGCCCTGGCCGCCGGGAGGCCGCTGACGCCGAGCCCGGCGACGGTGACATGCCGCCCGGCGAGGTCGCCGGCGAGGTCCTGGAAGCTCACTTGCTCGCCACCCAGCCCGCGTAGAAGATGCCGACACCGACGATGGCGCACATCCCCTGGATGATCCAGAACCGGACCACCACCAGGACTTCGGACCACCCCTTGAGCTCGAAGTGGTGCTGGAGCGGTGCCATCTTGAACACTCGCCTCCTGGTGAGCCTGAACGAGCCGACCTGAATGACCACGGACATGGTGATCAGGACGAAGAGGCCGCCGAGGACGGCCAGCAGCAGCTCGGTGCGGGAGGTGATGGCCAGGCCCGCGAGCGCGCCGCCGAGGGCGAGCGAGCCGGTGTCGCCCATGAAGACCTTGGCGGGCGAGGTGTTCCACCACAGGAAGCCGAAGCAGGAGCCCATCAGCGCCGCGGCGACCACCGCCAGATCGAGTGGATCCCGCACCTCGTAGCACGCCTGGCTGGCGCTGGCGACGTTCGCGCAGGACTCCTGGTACTCCCAGACGCCGATGAACGTGTACGCGCCGAACACCATCACCGAGGCGCCGGTCGCCAGGCCGTCCAGGCCGTCGGTGAGGTTCACGCCGTTCGACATCGCGAGGATCATGAACAGCGCCCAGACGACGAAGATCACCGGCGGCAGCGCCCAGCCGAAGTCCTGGGTGAAGGAGAGCTTCGTGGAGGCCGGGGTCAGCTGGCGGGCGTCCTCGAAGTTCAGCGCGAGGACCGCGAAGGAGATGCCGACGATCAGCTGGCCCGCCATCTTCGCCCTGGCGCGCAGCCCCAGACTGCGCTGCTTGACGATCTTGATGTAGTCGTCCAGGAAGCCGACCAGGCCCATCCCGGCGAACAGGAAGAGCACCAGCACCCCGGAGAACGTGGGCTGGCTGCCGGTGATCAGCTTGGTGAGGACGTACGCGATGATCGTCGCCAGGATGAAGGCGATCCCGCCCATCGTCGGGGTGCCGCGCTTGCCGTGGTGGTCGCGGGGACCGTCGTCCCGGATGAACTGGCCGTAGCCCTTCGAGGCCAGCAGCTTGATCAGCAGCGGGGTCCCGACCAGGGACAGAAAGAGTCCGATGACCCCGGAGAAGAGGATTTGCCTCATCGGGCGGCGACCCCGCCTTCGCTGCTCACTTCTCCGAGAAGCGCCTGAGCGACTCTCTCCAGACCGACCGAACGGGAAGCCTTCACGAGTACGACATCCCCCGCGCGCAGTTCCCCGCGCAGCAGGTCGACGGCCGCCTCAGCGTCGGACACGTGCACCGACTCCTCACCCCACGAACCCTCGTTCTTGGCGCCCATGTCCAGCCACGCGGCCTCCTGGCCGCCGACCGCCACGAGCTTGCTGACGTTGAGCCGGACGGCGAGCCGTCCGATCGCGTCGTGCTCGGCGAGCGCGTCATCGCCGAGCTCGGCCATCTCGCCCAGCACCGCCCAGGTGCGGCCCCCCGGTGCCCGGGCCGCCCCGCCCATGGCGGCCAGCGCGCGCAGCGCGGCCCGCATGGAGTCGGGGTTGGCGTTGTAGGCGTCGTTGACGACCGTGACGCCGTCGGCGCGCTCGGTGACCTCCATCCGCCAACGGGAGAGCGTGCCCGCCTCGCAGAGCGCGGTGGCGATCTCCCCGGCAGGCATGCCCAGTTCGTGGGCGACGGCCGCCGCGGCGAGCGCGTTCGACACGTGGTGCTCACCGTACAGGCGCAGGGTCACCTCGCCGCACCCGGTGGGGGTGTGCAGGGTGAAGGCGGGGGTGCCGCGCGCGGTGAGCCGGACATGCTCGGCGCGTACGTCCGCCTCCCGGTCCTCGCCGAAGAGGACCACCCGTGCGGAGGTACGGGTGCGCATGGCGCGGACCAGCGGGTCGTCGGCGTTCAGCACCGCGACGCCGCCCTCGTCCGCCGCCGGCAGCACCTCGACCAGCTCGCCCTTGGCCTCGGCGATCCGCTCCCGGCTGCCGAACTCGCCGATGTGCGCGGTGCCGACGTTGAGGACCACGCCGATGCCGGGCGGGGTGAGCCCGGCGAGGTAGCGGATGTGCCCGAGGCCGCGCGCGCCCATCTCCAGCACCAGGTGCCGGGTGTCCGCGCCGGCCCGCAGCGCGGTGAGCGGGAGGCCGATCTCGTTGTTGAACGACCCCGGCGGCCACACCGTGGGCCCGATCCGCTCCAGCAGCTGGGCGATCAGGTCCTTGGTGCTGGTCTTGCCGCTGGAGCCGGTGAGGGCCACGACCCGGGTGCCGAGCGTGGCGGCCGTATGGCGGGCGAGGGCGCCCAGCGCCGCGGTGACGTCGTCGACCACGACGGCGGGGACGCCGGCGACGGGCCGGGTGGCGAGCACCGCGACCGCGCCGGCCTCCACGGCCGCGCGCGCGTAGTCGTGGCCGTCGACGCGCTCCCCGGCGAACGCCGCGAAGAGGCTGCCGGGGCCCGCCTCTCGGGAGTCGATCACCACGGGCCCGGTGATCCGCGCCGCCGGGTCCGTTATGCCGTGCTGCCGCCCGCCGGTCAGGGCGGCGATCTCTGCGAGGGAGAGGGGGATCATGGGTTCTGGTTGTCTGTCCAGTGAGGTGTCGCTGCTGCGGGGGACGGGGGGTGCTGGGGG
>NZ_JAAKZZ010000030.1 GCF_011045075.1 Streptomyces boncukensis | reverse complement strand
GTGTGGGAGGGGTGAAAAACTATGTGTGAAAGCGTTGATACGCCTTGTTGTTTGTGGTGTCTTGTGGAGTATGGATGCGAAGCCTTGGGCACGAAGGACTTTTCTGGCGGCCAGTGGTGGAGTTCTCGCAGGCTGGGCCGTCTTCCGGGAGCAGAAGGCGGCCTTCGCCGCACAGGCGGGACAGGCGTGGGATGCCGACCCGACCACCTTCGCGATCAACCGAGAACCGGCGCGCGCGACGCTCATCCCGTATCCCGACGCGCCGTCCGCGCTCCGTAAGAAACCAGCCAGCTCGCCCTACTACCGCTCGCTGAACGGCAGCTGGCGGTTCCGCTGGTCCGAGAACCCCGGCAAACGGCCCGGGGGATTTCACCGCCCCGGCTACGACGACAGCGCGTGGGACCGTATCCCCGTGCCGTCCAACTGGGAGATGCACGGCTACCGCGAGCCCATCTACCTGAACATCAAGTACCCCTGGGTCGGCTACGAGACCCCCGAACCGCCCGAGGTGCCGAAGGACTTCAACCCCGTCGGCTCCTACCGCCGCACCTTCACCGTCCCCCGCGGCTGGGACGGGCGGCATGTGCTGCTCTCCTTCCAGGGCGTCAAGTCCGCCTTCTTCGTCTGGGTGAACGGCGAACAGGTGGGCTACAGCGAGGACAGCTACACCCCCGCCGAGTTCGACATCACCAGCCGGCTGCGCGCGGGGGAGAACACCCTCGCCGTCGAGGTGTACCGCTGGTCGGACGGGAGCTGGCTGGAGGACCAGGACATGATCGACCTGTCCGGGATCTTCCGCGACGTGTATCTGTACTCCGTCCCGGCCGTCCACCTCGACGACGCCGAGGTGCGCACCGAGTTCGACGACGCCTTCCGGGACGCCCGCCTCACCGTCCGCGCCCGGCTGCGCAACCGCACCGGGAAGGCCGCGGGCGAGCACACCGTGCGCGCCGTGCTCTACGACGCCGAGGGCGAGGAGGTCGCCACCCGCGGGCTCAGCGGCAGCGCGGAGCCGGACGCCGACGGCACCGCCGAGCTGACGCTGTCCGCCGATGTCGCGGGGCCCGCGCAGTGGTCCGCCGAGAGCCCCGCCCTCCACACCCTCGTCCTCACCCTGGAGGGGCCGGACGGCGAGGAGCGCGAGGTCCAGCGCGTCCGCTTCGGCTTCCGGCAGGTCACTTGCGGCCCCGGCAAGCTGCTCGTCAACGGCAAGCACGTGTACTTCACCGGCACCAACCGGCACGAGACCGACCCGGTGCACGGCCAGGCGGTGCCGGAGGAGGTGATGCTGCGGGACATCCGCCTGATGAAGCAGCACAACATCAACGCCGTACGCACCTCGCACTACCCCAACGCGACGCGCTGGCTGGAGCTGTGCGACGAGTACGGGCTGTACGTGGTGGACGAGGCCAACCTGGAGACGCACGAGATCCGCGACACCCTCCCCGCATCGCTGCCGGAGTGGAAGGCGGCGTGCGTGGACCGGATGCGCAGCATGGTCGAGCGGGACAAGAACCACGCCTGCGTGGTGATCTGGTCCCTCGGCAACGAGGCGGGCCACGGCGACAACTTCCGCGCCATGGCGGACTGGGCGCACCAGCGCGACGACTCGCGGCCCGTGCACTACGAGCAGATGAACTCCGTCGCCGATATCGAGAGCCGGATGTACGCCAAGCCCGACTGGGTCGAGGAGTACGGCAGGTCCGGCAACAAGAAGCCGTTCCTGCTGTGCGAGTACGCGCACGCCATGGGCAACAGCGTGGGCAACCTGCGGGAGTACTGGGACGTCATCGAGAAGTACCCCAATCTGCACGGCGGCTTCATCTGGGACTTCGTCGACCAGACCGTCCGCAGACCCGTCCCCGGCGACCCCTCGCGCAGCTACCTCTCCTACGGCGGCGACTGGGTGAAGGGCTACCCGACGGACGGCAACTTCTGCTGCAACGGCTTCGTGCGCGGCGACCGGGAGCCCGACCCCGAGATCCACGAGATCAAGCACGTCTACCAGCGCGTCGCCTTCTCCGCCGACGGCCCGGAGGCGGCCCGCGGCAGGGTCACCCTCGTCAACAAGCAGCTCTTCACCGGGCTGGACGCCTACGAACTGCGCTGGGAGGTCACCCGGGACGGCAGGCGCGAGCAGCACGGCGCGCTGGCCCCGCCCGAGACCGCGCCCGGCGCGCGGAGCACCGCGCGGCTCCCGCTGCGCCGCCCCCGGCACCCGGAGCCCGGCGCCGAGTACTGGCTGAACCTCTCCCTCGTCCTGCGCGAGAAGACCGCGTGGGCCGACGCCGGACACGAGGTCGCCGCCGGCCAGCTCCCGCTCACCGCCTGGCAGCGGGCCGCGCCCGGCGACCCGGACCCGGACCGGCTGCCGCCCGTCGAGTACGAGGAGACCGCCGCCGAGGTCACCGTCACCGGGCGGCACTTCCGCCTCACCCTGGACAAGAAGAAGGGCACGCTCACCTCCTTCGTCCACCGGGGCGCGGCGCTGCTCACCGAGGGCCCCGCCCCCAACTTCTGGCGCGGCCCCACCGACAACGACATCGGCCGCAAGTTCCACGAGACCGCCCGCACCTGGCGCGACGCGGGTAGCAAGCGCACCACGGACTCCGTCGAGGTCACCCGGAAGAGCGCCTCCGTCGTGGCCGTCGAGGTCCGCGCCACGCTGCCCACCGAGCCCGCCGCCTCCGCGTACACCACCGTCTTCACCGTGCGCGGCGACGGCGAGGTGCGCGTGGCGCACACCCTGGAGCCCGGTGCGGGGCTGCCCGACCTGCCGATGGTCGGCGCGCTGCTCACCCTCCCCGAGGAGTACGGCAGCCTCACCTGGTACGGCCGCGGCCCGCACGAGAACTACTGGGACCGCCGCACCGGCGCGCCGGTCGGCCGCTACCGCTCCACCGTGGACGAGCAGTTCGTGCCGTACGCGCGCCCGCAGCAGTGCGGCAACGTCACCGGGGTGCGCTGGGCCGCGCTCACCGGGCGGGGCCGCACCGGGCTGCGGGTGACCGCGGACCCGGACGAGCACCTGGAGCTGAGCGCGCTCCGCTACACCCCGCACGACCTGGACGGGCCCCGGCATCCGTACGAGCTGAAGCCCCGCGACGCGACCGTGCTCGGCGTCAACCACCGGCAGACGGGCGTCGGCGGCAACGACTCCTGGGGCGCCCCGCCGCTGGAGCAGTACCTCCTGCACGCCGACCGCACCTACCGCTACGGCTACCGCCTGCGCGCGGTCTGACGCTCCGGGCCGTGCCCCGTGCCCCGCGCCGCTCCCGGTGCAGGGCGCGGGGCACGGCCGAGGTCAGGGGGAGGGGCACCCCCAGTCGCGGCCGAACTCCGCGGCGGGTGCCGGGCGCGCGTAGTACCAGCCCTGGGCGGTGTCGCAGCCCAGATCGCGCAACTGGTCCGCCTGGTGCTCCGTCTCCACGCCCTCCACGGTCACCGCCAGGCCCAGCGCGTGCGCCAGCGAGACGATGCCCTCGACGAACGTGACGTCGACGGGGTCGGCCGGGTGGCGCTGGAGCCCCTGGGTGAAGGAGCGGTCCAGTTTGAGGGTGGTCGCGGGCAGCTTGCGCAGATTGGCCAGGTTGGAGTAGCCGGTCCCGAAGTCGTCCAGCGCGATGTCGACGCCCATCTCGGCGAGCTGCCACAGCGGCTTCAGCTCGTCCGCGTCGGCTCCTATCAGGGCGCTCTCGGTGACCTCCAGACAGAGCGACGACGGCTCCACTCCGGCCGACTCCAGTACGGCGATGGTGTCCGGCACCAGGTCGGGGTGGTGCAGCTGGCGGGGCGAGAGGTTGACGTTGACCCGCAGCGTGCGGCCCACCGCCCAGTCGCACGCCTGCCGGACGGCCTGCTCCAGCACCCAGCGGCCCAGCGGCACGATCAGCCCGGTGTGCTCGGCGAGCGGGATGAAGCGGTCGGGGCCGAGCCGCCCGTGCACCGGGTGCGCCCACCGCACCAGCGCCTCCGCGCCGTCCACGTGCCCGTCGCTCATCCGGATCAGCGGCTGGTACTCCAGGAAGAACTCGTCCCGCTCCAGCGCGGCGGGCAGGTGGTTGGTGAGGCTGTGGCGGTCTATGGCCCGCGCGTCCGAGTCCGGGTCGGCCAGCTCGTAGCGGTTCCCGCCGGCGTCCTTGGCGCGGTACATGGTGATGTCCGCGCTGCGCAGCACCTCAGCGGGCCCCAGATCGCCCTGGGTGGGGCCCTCGACGATGCCGATGCTGGCCCGTACGGACAGCTTCCGGCCGTCCACCGAGATCGGTGTCGCCAGCGCGGCCAGTGCGGCGCGGGCCAGGCTGGTGACCTCCTCGCGGCCCTCGGGGTCGGAGATCAGCACCACGAACTCGTCCCCGCCGATCCGGGCGACCAGGTGGGAGGGTGCGGGGCAGCAGGACTGCAGCCGCTCGGCCACCGAGACCAGCAGCTGGTCGCCGACCGCGTGCCCCAGGCTGTCGTTGACGGCCTTGAAGCCGTCGATGTCGAGGTAGCACAGCCCGAACCGCTTGACGCTGCTGCCCGCCGCCAGGATCCGGTCCAGCCGCTCGGCGAACAGGGTGCGGTTCGGCAGCCCGGTCAGCTCGTCGTGGGTGGCCTCGTAGCGCAGCCGCAGATGCAGCAGCCGGCGCTCGGTGATGTCCTCCATCAGGGCCAGCTGGTAGCACGGCTCGCCGTCCGCGTCGCGCAGCAGGGAGACGGTGAGGTTGGTCCACAGCACGGTCCCGTCCGGGCGCTGGTAGGGCTTCTCGACGCGGAAGTGGTCCCGCTCGCCGCGTGCCAGCTCGTGGTGCAGCCGCCACACGCCCGGGGCGTCGTCGGGGTGCACCCAGTCGTTGAGGTTGCGGCGCCGCATCTCCTCCTCCGAGCGCCCGAACATCCGGGCGAGGGCGCCGTTCGCGTCCCGCAGCCTGCCGTTCATATCGGCGATGCCGATGCCGATGGTGGCGTCCTTGAACACCGCGCGGAACCGCGTCTCGCTCGCGTGCAGCGCCTCCTCCACGGCGGTCTGCGCGGCCAGCGCGGCGCGCGAGAGCGCCTCCTGTTCGGCGAGCGTCCGCTCGCGCAGCGCCCGCGCGAAGCCGGCGGCGATGGCGTGCTGCAGCCGGGCGCAGCGGGAGCGCGCCTCGTCCACCGGGAGGGAGCCCGGCGGGCTGCCGTACAGCACCAGATAGGACTCGACGACGCCCAGCGCGGGCGGCAGCACGTCCGGGCTGGTGCAGTGCGCGTCGACCAGCGCCCGGCCGACGCCCCAGCCCGGCGCGGGGGTGAACGGGCGCGCGTGCAGCGCCTCGCCGAGGAGGCGGGCCAGGGGGTAGAGGTAGTCCTCCAGCTCGGCGCGGGTCATCGAGGTCTGCGTCGCCGGGTAGACGGCGCGGCTCCAGATGGTCGCGAAGCGGCGTATGCCGTCGTCGCCGGGGTCGGCCGCGGGCGCTGGAGAGGTGTCGTCGTCGAGCTCGTCGCGCTCGTGCCCTGAGGAGGTCACCCGGCGAGCTCCGGCCTGCGGCCCACTCCGGCGAAGCCGGAGAAGGCGACGGGGTCCTCCAGCTCCGGAGGGCTGTCGGGGCGCCAGTGCGGCACGGTGACCAGGCCCGGCTCCACCAGCCGGAAGCCGTCGAAGAGCCGCTCGATCTCGCTGCGGGGGCGGATGACGAGCGGGGTGTTGGTCGTGCTGTAGACCTGCCGGAGGCTCCGGCCGCCGTCCCGCCGCGGGCCGCCCTCGGGCGAGCCGTGGGAGAGGACCAGCAGACTGCCGGGCGCCAGCGCGCGGCAGAACTCGGCCACGGTCTTCACCGGCTCGTCCCGGTCCTCGATGAAGTGCAGCACGGAGACCAGCATCAGCGCCACCGGCCGGTCCAGGTCGAGCAGCCACTCCACCTCGGGGCTCTCCAGCACGTCCTGCGGGGAGCGGAAGTCGGCCGAGACGATGGCCGCGCCGTCCTGCCCCTCCAGCACCGCGCGGCTGTGTGCGACGGCAACGGGGTCGTTGTCCACGTAGACGACCCGGCAGCCCGGGTGCACGGCCTGGGCGACCTCGTGGACGTTGCCGAAGGTGGGGATGCCGGAGCCGATGTCGAGGAACTGGGTGACGCCCTCGCCGATGGCGTAGCGGATGGCGCGCCGCATGAAGGCACGGTTCACCTGCATGATCTTCGGTAGTCCCGGCCACGCCGCGATGGCCCGTCGGGCGGCTTCCCGGTCGACCTCGAAGTTGTGCGAGCCGCCGAGATAGTAGTCGTACATCCGCGACACGCTGGGCACGTTGAGATCGATGCCCTGTGGGGCCCATGCGGGACGTTCCATCGAGGGGTCTCCAGCTCGCTCAGCTTCGGGGGGTTCCCGGTTCGGGACATGAGGCTACTGACCTCAAGTCCGCGCGTGGAAGGAATCGGCAGTTCTGCGACTGGAACTCGCCTGGATCATGCCAGCAGGTACCGGCCCTTTCCGGGCATAGCCCCTCGTCCCATGCCATCGGCGCCTGCCGGCCACCCGGAGTGCGGCGGTCCGCCGCCATGGGGTTTAATTGCGAATCGTTCGCAATAGCATTTCACCTTCATCAGGGAGTACGGAAGCATGACGGCCCGGACGGTACGGACAGTGACCGCCACAGCAACGGCCCTGGCAGCGCTGACGGGGGCGGCGGCCTGCTCGGCGCCGGGCGGCGACGGGGACGGTGACGGGGGAACGGATTCGGTCACCATCGGCGTCGCGCAGGAGCCCGAGACGCTCAGCCCGCTGCTCGGATACGGCAGGGAGGGCAACTCGAAGATATTCGACGGCCTGCTGCGGCACGACGCCGACATGAACCTCAAGCCCGCGCTCGCCACCAAGCTCCCCGAGATCAGCGACGACGGCAAGACCTACACCTACACCCTCCGCAAGGGGGTGAACTTCAGCGACGGCGGCCCGTTCAGCGCGCAGGACGTGGTCTTCACCTACCGCACCATCCTCGACAAGAAGACCAACAACCCCTACAAGGACGACTTCGCCGCCGTCGAGAGCGTCCGCGCCGAGAGCCCCAGCAAGGTCGTCTTCAAGCTCAAGTACCCCTACGCGGCCTTCGCCGAGCGCACCATCCAGCCGATCGCCTCCAAGGCCATCGCGGGCACCGCGAGCAACAACGACATCAACAACGGCTCGTACAACACCGAGCCGGTCGGCACCGGACCCTACACCCTCAGCAAGTGGCGCAAGGGCGAGAAGCTCAGCTTCAAGGCCAACCCGCACTACTGGGGCGGCAAGCCGACGGTGAAGAAGTTCACCGTCGCGGTCATCCAGGACGACGACGTGCGCGCCACCCGCCTCAAGTCCGGCGACCTGGACGCCGCGATCCTGCCGCCCAACCTCGCCGAGCCGTACGGGAACGACGGCGGCAAGCGCGTCATCGAGGCCCGGACCGCCGACTACCGCGCCGTCTCGCTGCCCTCCGGCAACCCCGTCACCGGCGACCGGGCCATCCGCCGCGCGCTCGACGCCGCCGTCGACCGGAAGGCCATGGTCAAGGGCATTCTGGGCGGCGCCGGCCGGCCCGCCTACGGCCCGCTGGCCACCGACCACGCCTACTTCGCCAAGGGCACCGAGCGCTCCCGCGACCTCGCCGCGGCCAAGAAGATCCTCGACAAGGCCGGCTGGAAGCCCGGCGACGACGGCATCCGGGTCAAGGACGGCAGGCGCGCCGCGTTCAAGCTGTGGTACTTCTCCGGCGACAAGCTCCGCAAGGACCACGCCCTCGCCTACGCCTCCGACGCCAAGAAGGCCGGCATCGACATCAAGGTGCAGGCCGGCAGCCGCGAGGTCATCCAGCCCCGGCTCAAGCACGACCCGATGCTGCTCGGCAACGGCTTCCCGCCGGACCCCGACTTCGACATGTACCCCGCGCTGCACTCCTCGCAGATCGGCAGCGGCTGGAACAACATGGCCTTCTACGACGACAAGACGGTCGACAAGGCGCTCGACGAGGGCCGGCAGAGCCGCGATGAGAAGGTCCGCCACCGGGCGTACGACACGGTGCAGCGGGAGCTCGCCAAGAATCCGCCGTACACCTTCCTCACCACGATCGACCACGTCTACGTCGTCAGCGACAAGTGGAAGGACCTCACCACCCAGACCGAGCCGCACGACCACGGCATCGGCGCCGGGCCCTGGTGGAACGTGCAGGACTGGCAGCCGAAGAAGTGAAGCGGGAGCTGACGGCGCGCCCGGCCGGCCGGCGGGCGCTGTGGGCGCCCGCGGCCCGGCTGGTGGGGCGGCGGCTGCTCGCCGCCGTCCCGGTGCTGGCCGTGGTGACCTTCGGCGTCTTCGCGGTCGCCGCCGCCTCCCCCTTCGACCCCGTGCAGCAGTACGCCGGCTCCGCCGGCCTGAACGCGTCCCAGGAGACGCTGGACCAGCTGCGCCGCAACCTCGGCGTCGACGGGCCGTTCCCCGAGCGCTGGTGGCACTGGGTCACCCACGCGCTGAGCGGGGACCTCGGCGACTCCACCGCGCTGCGCCAGCCCGTCTCGCAGGTCATCGGGGAGCGCCTCGGCTGGTCCGTGCTGCTGTGCGCCGCCGGCTTCCTCTTCGCCATCGCGGCGGGCACCGCGCTCGGCGTCGCCGCGGCCCGGCGCCGCGGCGGCATGCTCGACCGCGCTGTGACCTCCGTCTCCTACACCCTGGAGGCCGCGCCGCCGTTCTGGCTGGGACTGCTGGCCATCTGGCTGTTCGCGATCCAGCTCGACGTGCTGCCCGCCGGAGGGCTCACCGACACCGGGAGCGACGCGGTGACCGCGGGCGCGGTCCTGCGGCACCTCCCGCTGCCCGCGCTGGTGCTGGGCGTCTCCCAGGTGCCCTGGTTCCTGCTGTACGTACGGCAGGGCGTCGCGGACGCGCTCGACGAGGACGCCGTGCGCGGCGCCCGTGCGCGCGGCCTGTCCGAGCGCACCGTGCTGCTCGGGCACGCGCTGCGCTCCGGGCTGCTGCCGGTGCTCACCCTGGTCGGCTCCCGGGTGCCCGAGCTCATCACCGGCGCGCTGCTCGTCGAGACGGTGTTCAGCTGGCCCGGCATCGCCTCGGCCACCGTGGAGGCGGCCACCTCCACCGACTTCCCGCTGCTGGCGGCGCTGACCGCGCTCGCCACGGTCGCCGTGCTCGCCGGGAACCTGCTCGCCGACCTGCTCTACGGACTGGCCGACCCGCGCGTGGCCCTGGAGGAGATGTGAGGATCCCGCTGCTCCCGGCGCTGTCCGCGCGCACCGTGCGGGTGCGCGTCTCGGTGGGGCTCGTCGCCGCCGTGGCGGGCGCCGTGCTCCTCGTGCCGCTGCTCTTCCCGCTGGACGAGCAGGCCGTCGACATGGCGAACAAGCTCCACCCGCCGTCCTGGGCCCACCTCTTCGGCACCGACGACCTGGGCCGCGACGTGCTGCTGCGCAGCGTCTACGGGCTCCGCGTCTCACTGCTGGTCGGAGTCGTCGCCGCGCTGACCGCCACCGTCATCGGCACGGCCGTCGGCGCCGCGGCGGGCGCCTCCGGGGGGCGGGTGGACCGGCTGGTGATGCGGGTCGTGGACGTCTTCTCGTCCGTTCCGCACCTGCTGCTGGGCATCTTCATCGTGGCGATGTTCCGGCCCGGCGTGTGGCCCGTCGTCATCTCCGTCGGGCTCACCCACTGGCTGTCCACCGCGCGGATCGTCCGGGCCGAGGTGCTGTCGCTGCGCTCGCGCCCCTACATCGACGCGGCGATCTCCGGCGGCGCCTCGCGCTGGCGCGTCGGCGTGCGCCATCTGCTGCCGGGGGTGCTCCCGCAGGCCGGGCTCGCCGCCGTGCTGATGGTGCCGCACGCCATCTGGCACGAGTCCGCGCTGTCCTTTCTCGGGCTGGGGCTGCCGACCCACCGGGCGAGCCTGGGGAACATGATCCAGGACGCGCGGGGCACGCTGCTGGCCGGCGACTGGTGGCCCACCCTGTTTCCGGGGCTGTTCATCATCGTGCCGACCCTCGCCATCGCCGGGCTGGCCGGGGTGTGGCGGGAACGGATCAACCCCCGCCGACGGTCGGAGCTGATGCTGTGAGCGAGAGAACACTGCTGTCGGTGCGGGACCTGTCCGTGCGGTTCCGGATGCGCGGCGGGGGCGAGGTCGCCGCCGTCACCGGGGCCTCCTTCGACCTCGCGCCCGGCGAGTGCCTCGCCCTCGTCGGCGAGAGCGGCTGCGGCAAGTCCGTCCTGGCCTCGGCCCTGCTGGGCCTGCTGCCGGGCAACGCCAGAGCCGCGGGCCGCGCCCGGCTGCGCACCGGCGAAGGCACCGGCGCCGGCGGCTGCGACGAGGACGGGATCGACCTGCTGGGCGCCGACGAGCGCACCCTGGCCCGCACGGTGCGCGGGCGCCGCGTCGGGCTCGTACCGCAGAGCCCCGCGGCCCATCTGACGCCCGTGCGCTCGGTGCGCTCCCAACTGGCCGAGACCGTGCGCGAGCTGACCGGCAAGCGCGGCACCGAGCTGGCGGACGCGACCCTGGCAGCCGCCGAGCGCGCCGCGTTCCCGGCCGACCACCTCGACCGCTATCCGCACCAGCTCTCCGGCGGCCTCGCCCAGCGCGCCGCGACCGCGCTCGCACTCGTCGCTCAGGCGCCGCTGCTGCTCGCCGACGAGCCCACCACCGGGCTGGACCGCGACCTGGTGGACCGCACCGTGGACGAGCTGCGCCGGCACACGGACGACGGCCACGGACTGCTGCTCATCACCCACGATCTGGCAGCGGCCGAGCGCGTCGCGGACCGGGTGGCGGTGATGTACGCGGGCCGGATCGTCGAACTGGCCCCGGCCGAGAGCTTCTTCCGGCGGGCCGGGCCCCGCCATCCGTACGCGCGCGGCCTGCTCGACGCGCTGCCCGAGCGGGCGTTCACCCCGATCCCCGGGATGCCGCCCGAGCTGGGCGACCTGCCCGAGGGCTGCGCCTTCGCACCGCGCTGCGCCCGCGCCACCGACGTCTGCGCCACCGTGCCCCCGCTGCGGGAGCGCGTGGCCTGCCACCACCCGTACGAGGGGAGTGAGTGATGGGGGAGCGCACCGTTCCCGGACCGGCAGCGGCGCTCGAACTGCGCGGCGTCACCGCGGGATACGACCGCCGTGCCCCCGTGCTGCGCGACGTCTCCCTCGCCGTCGGCGCGGGGGAGGCGGTCGGGCTGCTCGGGCCGAGCGGCTGCGGCAAGTCGACCCTGGCCCGGGTGAGCGCGCTGCTGCACCGCCCGTACGCGGGCACCGTGCTGCTCGGCGGCGAGGAGGCGCGCGGCTGGCGGCACCGGGCGCCGCGCGCCCAGCGCACCGCCGTCGGCGTGGTCTTCCAGCAGCCCCGGCTCGCCGCGGACCCCCGGCTGACGCTGGCAGCGCTGCTCGCCGAGCCGCTGCGCGCCACGGGCCGGACGGACGGGATCCCCGCGCGCACCGCCGAGCTGGCCGAGGAGGTAGGACTCGGCCCCGAGCTGCTCGGGCGCCGCCCGCACGAGGTGAGCGACGGACAGCTGCAGCGCGCCTGCCTGGCCCGCGCGCTGGTGCTGCGCCCCCGCGTGCTGGTGTGCGACGAGATGACGGCGATGCTGGACGCCTCGACCACGGCCGCGCTGGTCGCGGTCGTCGAGCGGTACCGCGCCGGGAGCGGCGCCGCGCTGCTGGCCGTCGGGCACGACCGGGTGCTCCTGGACCGCTGGTGCGACCGCACGGTGCACTACGCCGACCTGGTGTCCGGCGCGGTCACACCTGGACGCCGCGCCCCCGCAGATACGCCAGCGGGTTGATGTCCGTGCCGTAGCCGGGCCCGGTGCGGACCTCGAAGTGCAGATGCGGGCCCGTGACATTGCCCGTGGCGCCCGAACGCCCCAGCCGCTGGCCGGTGTCGACGGACTGCCCGGTCCGCACGGAGATGGCCGACAGGTGCGCGTACTGGCTGTACTTGCCGTCGCTGTGCCGCAGCACCACCTGGTAGCCGTAGGCGCCGCCCCACCCGGCGGAGACGACCTTCCCCCGGGTGACGGCCTGGACGGTGGTCCCGGTGCG
Source organism: Streptomyces boncukensis (assembly GCF_011045075.1). Classification (GTDB taxonomy): domain Bacteria; phylum Actinomycetota; class Actinomycetes; order Streptomycetales; family Streptomycetaceae; genus Streptomyces; species Streptomyces boncukensis. The sequence continues at coordinate 17,546 of NZ_JAAKZZ010000030.1, read as the reverse complement.
TACCGGGAAGTCGACGCCGGTGTGGTAGCCGGAGGACCAGTTCGCACCGGTGGCGCGGTAGCCCGTACTGGGCTTGGCGCCGCTCACCGGGGCCGTGGCGGAAGCGGGCTCGGGCTTCGCCTGGGTGCGGGTCTGCTTCTGCTGCCGCTCCCGCTGGGGGCGCTGCTGCTTCTGACGGGGCTGGGCCCCCTTCTGCGCCGGGCCCGTCAGCCGCAGGTCCTGGCCGGGCACGATGAGGTCGGGGTCGCCGCCTATGGTGGAGCGGTTCCGCTCGTAGAGCGACTGCCAGCCGCCGCCGACCTGCTTCTCCGCTGCTATGGACGAGAGCGTGTCCCCGCTGACCACCTCGTAGGTGGTCCGCTTCTGCAGGCGTTCGGCCCTGGCCTTGCTGGCCTTCTTGGCTTTGTCGCCGTCGTCCTGCGCCGGCTTCGCGGGCTGCCGCGCTGCGGGCTTCTTCGCCGCGGCCTGCTGCGCTGCCGCCGGCCGGGCGGCGTCCCGGGTGAGTCCGGCGCGGGGGCCGCAGTTGGGCCAGGCGCGCGGGCCCTGTCCGGCGAGCACCTTCTCGGCGACGGCCGTCTGCTGCTCCTTGGAGGCCAGGTCGGCACGTGCGGCGTAGGCGGTGCCGCCGTACGCCTGCCAGGTACTCTGCTTGAACTGCAGCCCGCCGTAGAAGCCGTTTCCCGTGTTGATGTTCCACTTGCCGCTGCTCTCGCACGCGGCGACCTTCTCCCACACATCCTGCGGGGCCGCGTGCGCGACCTGGGCGCCGACCAGCGGAATGGCGATGCCCGCGCCGGACGCGGTCACCTTGAGCGACGTACGGGAGACGGTGCTTGGCTTGTAGCGGCGGTGGCGCCCACGAGCGGACATGGGGGGACCCTCCGTTGAATTGGCGGCTCACTGACAGGAGTTGCCGGGCGGGCTCACGATAGGCGTGCGGTTCCCCAGGTCACAAGGGGTCACGAGGGGAGCACAATGGAGCACGGGGAGTCACAGTCGGCCAGGGGCGGTCACAGGTCGATCCCGTGGTCGCGGGCGCGCCGGTGCACGGCCCGGTCGGCCCCCGCCTCCTCCAGATAGACCTCGCAGACCAGCCGGCCGGTCCCGGACAGGTTGTGCTCCAGCTCGTACAGGCTCACCTCGCGGCCGTCCGGCAGCAGGAACAGATGCTCGTACAGGGAGCACCACACCCGCGATCCCCCGGTCCGCATCACGGGCCCGGGAACGTGGGTGATCTGGTAGCCGAGCGCGGTGGTGAGCAGGCGCAGCGTGTCCTCGCCGGGCCGGTCGGCGTTCTCGGCGCGGCGCAGCAGGCGGCGGGCGTGCTCGGGGGAGTCGTGCTCGGTGAGCCCGGAGTGCCACTCCGTCGGACACGGCTCCGCCAGGTTCGCCAGCTCCTCCAGTCCGCTCAGTCCACCCAGTCCGTCGAGCCCGTCGAGTCCGCCCGGTCCCTCCGGCCCTCCCGGTCCGTGCGGGCCGTCCAGCCGGTACGGCCCGTCCGGTTCCGCGTCCGGCTCAACGGTGTGCCCCGCGCCGTCCAGCCGCTGGTGGACCCGGCGTTCGGAGCGGCGCAGCGCCTCCTGGGAGGTGTAGAGCTCGTACAGTTCGTGCCCGCCGCCCTCGCTCTGGTAGCACAGCTCCCACAGCACCAGGCTGCCGCCGTCCGCCAGCAGGAACACATGGCGGAAGCTGCTGCAGCGCAGCGTCGGCGGCGGCGTGCTGCGGTGGCGCCAGCCGTACAGCTCCGTCTGGAACATCACCGCGCTGTCCAGCCTGGTCAGCACGGCGTCGGAGACGTCGAACGGATTCTGGGCGCGTGCGAGCAGCACATCGAGGTGGTGAGCAGGCGTCGGATGAACTTCCTCGCCCATCGCGGAACCCTCCCGGCGTACAGCCAACGACCGATCGCTCCCCGCGGGCACTCACCGTAGTGCCTCGGACGCGGTGCGCGGGGGGATTCGGCGGAATCCGCGTGCGGGGCCCGGCCGCCGCGGGCGTGGACCGCCGCACACGGGGAATCACCTGGACGGGGTGGACAGTTGAGCCCTGCGAGACGTCTGGAGCGAAGCCATGACGACGCTGCCGCTCGGCTACGAGTCGTACTGGATGCTGTCGGCCGCGGCGTCGCCCTTCCCGCCGCTGCCGCCCGCCGGCCGGACCGAGGTGGACGTCGCCGTGGTCGGCGGCGGTATCGCGGGACTGTCGGTGGCGTGGGAGCTGACCCGGGCCGGGCGGAGCGTGGCCGTGCTGGAGTCCGACCGGATCGCGGCCGGGGTCACGGGCCACACGGCGGCCAAGGTATCGGCGCTGCACGGCCTGGTCTACGCCCGGCTGCGCGCGGAGCGCGGCGCCGGGAGCGCCCGGATGTACGCGCTCTCGCAGCAGTCCGCTGTCGAGCGCCTCGCCGAGGTGGCGGCGCTGCTGGGCGCGGACTGCGATCTGGAGCGCGTCCCGGCGTACACCTTCGTGGAGTCGGAGCACCACGCGGACGAGATCCGCGCGGAGGCCGAGGCGGCGGCGCAGGCGGGGCTCGACGCCTCGTTCGTGACCGGCACCGGGCTGCCGTTCCCGGTGCGCGCGGCCGTACGGGTGGCGGACCAGGCGCAGTTCCACCCGCGCAAGTACCTGCTGGCGCTCGCCGGGGACGCGGTGCGGCACGGCGCGCTGATCCACGAGCGCACCCGCGTGCTCGGCCTCGACGAGGGCGATCCGTGCCGCCTCACGGTCGAGTGCGGCGCCGAGGTGCTGGCCCGCGACGTCGTGGTGGCCACCCACTACCCGGTGTTCGACCGGGCGCTGATGTTCTCCCGCCTCCGGCCGCGCCGCGAACTGGTGATCGCCGCACTGCTGCCCGCCGATGAGGACCCGGGCGGCTGCTACCTCACCCCGGAGCACACCGCCCGCTCGGTGCACACCGCGCCGTACCCCTTCCGGGACGGGCGGCGGCTGCTCGTCGTCACCGGCGAGGGCTTCATCCCCGGCACCCCGGGCATCGGCTCGGTCGGCGCCCGCTACGAGCGGCTGGCGGCCTGGACGTACGAGCGGTTTCCGCGCGCCCGGCCGCTGCACCGCTGGGCCACGCAGGACAACGACACCACGGACCGCGTGCCCTATATCGGCCGGTTCCACCCGGCGGCCCAGCACACCTGGGTGGCCGCGGGGTTCGGGGGCTGGGGTATGAGCTCCGGGGTGCTGGCGGGCCGGCTGCTCACCGCGTACCTCACCGGGGAGGAGCTGCCGCCGTGGGCCCGCCTGTACGACCCGGTGCGGCTGCGCCCGCGCGAGGCGCCGGCGCTGCTGCGCCTCCAGTCGGCGGTCGCCCGCCGCTTCGTGGGGGACCGGCTGAGCCCCTCGTATGTGGACACGGTCTCCGAGATCGGCCCCGGGACGGGCGCGATCGTGCGCATCCGGGGGCGCCGCTGCGCGGTGCACCGCACGGACGAGGGGGAGCTGCGGGTGCTGTCCCCGCGCTGTACGCATCTGGGCTGTCTGGTGCGGTTCAACGACGCGGAGACCGCCTGGGAGTGCCCCTGCCACGGCTCGCGCTTCGGTGTCGGCGGCGAGGTCCTCCAGGGCCCGGCCACCCGGCCGCTGGAGCGCCGGGACGAGATGGCGGAGGAGCCGGGGCCCGGGGTCGCCTGGGAGGAGGCCGGGTAGCGGCATCCCCTGAGCCGCCCGGGTGGTCGCGGCGCGCTGTGGCCGCCGGTGCGCCGGGGGAGCGGAGGCCCCGTGCCTAGCATGCGGAATCAGATATTCCGGCTATTGCGGAGGTGTTCCCTCCCATGCGTGCACTCTTCCGGGCCCGGGGCCGCCTCCGGCGGATCCCGCGCCTTCCCGGCGCGGCGCACGCCGTGCCCCGCAGGGGGCGCAGGGCCCGGCCCGGCCCCGCGCTGGCCGTGACCGCCTGCCTCCTGGCGTCCTGCAGCGTCACGGCCCAGGGGGCGGACCCCTCCGGGTCCGCGTCCGGCGCGGAGTCCGGCGCGGGGCGCTCCCGCCCCGTGAACATCCTGCTGACGGGTATGGACAGCCGCGCGGGCCTCAGCGGTGCCGAGCGCGACCGGCTGCATGTGAACGGCAGGGCCTGCGACTGCACCGACGTGATGATGCTGCTGCACTTCTCCGGCGACCGGCGGCGGATCAGCGCCGTGAGCATCCCGCGCGACTCCTACGTCCGCTTCGCGCCGCACCGGGACAAGAAGGGCGAGGCCCCCACCGCGCACTGGGGCAAGATCAACGCGGCGCACCGGCACGGCGGCCCCGCGCTCGCGGTCCGCACCGTGGAACAGGCCACCGGGCTGCGGGTGCACCACTACGCCGAGGCCGACTTCGCGGGCTTCGTCGCCGCCGTGGACGGGCTCGGCGGCGCCGAGGTGTGCACCCGGAAGCCGATGTGGGACGAGAACGCGGGCCTCGACCTGGCCGCCGGCGAGCACGCCCTCAGCGGCGGCGACGCGCTGCGCTTCGTCCGCGCCCGGCATGTGCCGCCGCCCGGGGACCTCGGCCGGGTGCGCCGTCAGCAGCAGCTCGTCGCCGGGGTGCTGCTGCGGCTCGCAGGCGAGCGGGCGGACGACCCGTCCGCGCTGCTGCGCGCGGCGCGCACCCTGCGCCGGACCGTGCGCACCGACGAGGGGCTGACCCGGCAGCAGCTGCTCCGGCTCGGCGGGCGGCTGCGGGGGCTGAGCGCCCGCCGGATGGAGTTCGCCACCGTGCCGATCGCGGACTTCGACCACCGGGTGGCCTCCTGGGGCTCCACCCTCGCCTGGGACGACCGCCGCGCCCGCGCCCTCTTCCGGGCCCTGGCCGAGGACCGGCCGCTCACCCGGGACCGCGCCCTGGCACCGCCGCCCGGCGTCCGGCCGGTGGCCGTGGACCCCGGGCTGGTCCCGGTGCGGGTCGTGGGAGAGGGGCGGGAGAGCGCGCGCGTCGAGCGCGCGCTGCGCCGCAACGGGTTCTCCGTCGCGGGGCGCGGCGGCGGCCGGCGCGCGGAAGGGCGTACGGTCATCAGCTACGCCCCCGGCTACGACGGCTACGCGCGGGTGCTCGCCGCCGCGCTGCCTCAGGCGCGGACCCGTCCGGTGGTGGGCCACTCCCGCACCCTGACGGTGCGGCCCGGCGCGGGCCGGGTGCGCCTGGCCCGGATCGTCCACGACCGCAGCAGCGTCGAGGGCGCCCCGGTCACCGCGAAGGACCTGGCCTGTCCATGATGACGGAGCCGCCCCGTGTCGGCCCCGTCATCAGGGCTTGCGCGCGACCCCGGCGAGCATGCTCGGCTCGCCCTCCCTCAGCTCGCCGGGCATGGTCGGGTCGGGGCGCCAGTGGTGGGCCATGGTGATGCCCGGCTCGATGAGTTCCAGACCCTGGAAGAAGCGGGCCACCTCGGCGTTGTTGCGGGGCCGCAGCGGGGTGCCGCTGCGGGCGTAGATCTCCTCGACCTGCTTGCCGAGCGCCTCCAGCTCCGGGTTCCCGACCTCGGAAGCGGCATGGGTGAGGCACACGAAGCTGCCCGGGGCCAGCTGGCTGACCAGGCCGTCCAGGATGTCGTACGGGCGCTGCTCGTCGGTGACGAAGTGGAACAGGGCGTTCACCGAGAGGGCCACCGGACGGCTCAGATCGACCGTGGCATACAGCTCGTCGGAGTCGACGATGCTCTCCGGGTCCGTCACATCGGCCTGCAGATAGGCGGTGCGGCCCTCCGGCGTGCTGTGCAGCAGGGCGTGCGCGTACTGCAGCACGATCGGGTCGTTGTCGGTGTAGACGACCCGGCACTCGGGGGCGACGCCCTGCGCGATCTGGTGCAGGTTGGGCTCGGTGGGGATGCCGCTGCCGATGTCCAGGAACTGCCGCACGCCGCGCTCGGCGGCCAGCCAGCGGGTGGAGCGGATCATGAAGTCCCGGTTGGCGCGGGCCATGGCCCCGGCGAACGGAACGGTGGCGACGACGGCCTCGGCGGCCTGCACATCGGCCGTGTAGTGGGTTTTGCCGCCGAGGTAGTAGTCGTACATCCGGGCCGAGTGCGGCCGGGTGGTGTCGATCTGCGGTGCGTTGCCGTATCCGGCCATCCGAGTCTCCGTTCCGGGGGTGCGCCGGTGCGTACGTGGCTGCGGGGGCGCGGCGGCGGGCGCCGCGGGCGCCGGTTCAGGCCAGGAGGAAGTCCGCCTCGCCCTGCTTGGCGCCCTGGATGAACTTCTCGATCTCGTGTGTGGTGTAGATCAGCGCCGGACCCTCGGGATCGGTCGACTGGCGCAGCGCGACGCGCCCGTCGCCGAGCTTCATGGCTTCGACACAGCTTCCGCCGTTGGTGCCGCTCCACGGCTTGTGCCAGCCCTCGCTGCCCAGGTCCTTGGCAGGCATGCCGTTGTATATGTGGATGTGGCCCGTGTGACCCATGTGATCAGAACTCCTTGCGGATCTCACCGAGGACGGCCTCGGTGTGTGGTACTGGCGCGGCCTGCGCGCCCATGCGGTCCAGCACCTCCAGATAGACGGAAGTCTCGGGGCGCTGGTCCAGGTAGTGCGCCCCCGTCAGCCCCTCCGTGTAGACGATGTCCGGGAGCTCCGGGATGTCGAAGCGGAAGAGCTGGAAGGGCCCGAACATCCCCGGATGCGGACCGGCGGTGAACGGGATGACCTGGACGGTGACCTGCGGCCGTGCGATGAACTCGATCAGCCGGTCGATCTGCTCCCGCATCACCCGGGGCGAGCCGACGTGCCGGCGCAGCACCTGCTCGTCGAGCACGGCCCACAGAATGGGCGCCCCCGGTTCGTCGAGCAGCCGCTGCCGCCCCATGCGCAGCGCGACACGGCGGTCCAGCTCCTCCTCGGATGCTTGCGGGAATCCGATGCGCAGCAGCGCTCGCGCGTAGTCCTCGGTCTGCAGGAGACCGGGTACGCAGTGCGGCTCGTAGGCCCGGATCAGGCTCGCTTCCCCCTCCAGGCTGACGTAGAGGCTGAACCAGGCGGGCAGCACATCGCGGAAGCCGTGCCACCAGCCGGGCTGGTTCGCCTCGTCCACCAGGGTGAGGAAGGAGGCGATCTCGTCGTCGCTGAGGCCGTAGACCCGCAGCAGCTTCTCGACGTACGGCGGCTTCAGCCCGACCTCGGCCTTTTCCATCCGGCGGACGGTGGTCGCGTTGACGCTGAGCGCGTACGCGGCGTCGCCGAAGGAGCACCCGGCGCTCTCCCGCAGGTCCCTCAGCCGCAGGCCGAGAACGATCTGTCCCACAGTCGGTGCGGACCGTGACTCAGCCACTCATGCCTCCTCCGGCTGCCTTCCCCTGTGGACCTGACGTGCGAGCAGTGTGCCATGGCACGACGTGCAGCAGCCATACTGGCGATGCGATTCTGCGAATTGCAGAACTCCTCTTGCCATCTGTGAAGGGGGCGGAGCATAGTGAACAACGTGACCCAGCTCATGTGGCTGCGCCACCCTCCACAGGCAGACGGAAGGCAACCACTCGTGGCCCCCTCGCGTCCCGACGTGCAGCTCTCCTGGCCGCAGCCGGTCCCGGTGACCGCCGCCGTGCGCGAGGCAGGTTTCGAGCTTCCTGCACACGCCTCGTCCGTGGGCCGCGCCCGCGCCCGCGTGGGTGCCCGGCTGCGCCGCTGGGGGTTCCCGGAGGACCTGGGGCACACCGCACAGCTGGTGATCTCCGAGTTCTTCACCAACGCCGTGCTGCACACCGACAGTGGCCAGATAAGTTGCAGCCTCCAGCTCAGCGGCCAGCGCCTGCGCATCGAGGTGACCGACGAGGGCACGGAGCGCTGCTCCCCTCAGCCCCGGGACGCCTCGGACGACGAGGTCAACGGCCGTGGACTGCAGCTTGTCAGCGCCCTCGCGGAAAGCTGGGGGGTTTCCGCGAGGGATCCCCGGCGTGGACGCGTGGTCTGGGCCGAGCTGGGCCCGCAGTGACCACCCGCCCGCGCCGGGCCCTCCGCCTCCGCCTCCACCTCCACCGCGCCGCGGATCTCCCCGACTTCCGCTGAGCGCGGGGCACTTGGCGTAGCCCCGGGCATACGCTGCGTGCGAAACTTCCTTCAGCGCGCGCCGACCGCGGCGGCGCTGGTCGCACGGGGACAACGGTGAGGGGCGCATGCGGGAAGAAGAGACCGGGCTCGATGTATTCGGCGTGGATGTCACCATCCCGAGCGTCGCCCGGATGTACGACCACTATCTCGGCGGCAAGGACAACTACGCCGTGGACCGGGAGGCCGTCGCCGAGCTGGACAAGGTGGTCCCCAGCACCAGACCGCTCGCCCTGAACAACCGCCGGTTCCTGCGCCGGGTGGTGCGCATCCTGGCCGAGGACCTCGGCATCCGGCAGTTCCTCGACCACGGCTCGGGGCTGCCCACCCAGGACAACGTCCACCAGGTGGCCCAGCGCGTGGACCCTCGGGCCCGCGCGGTGTACGTCGACAACGATCCGATCGTGCTGGCCCACGGCCGTGCGCTGCTCCAGGAGAACGAGTCCACCACGGTGATCCAGGCCGATATGCGGGACACCGAGGAGATCTTCGGGCACCCCGAGGTCCAGCGCCTGATCGACCTGGACCGGCCGGTGGCCGCGCTCTTCGTCTCGGTGCTGCACTGCATCCCCGACTCCTCGGACCCGGCCGCGCTGGTGCGGCGGGTCGCCGACCGGCTGCCCTCCGGCAGCTATCTGGTGATCAACCAGCTGGTGAGCGAGGACAAGACCACCCGCGACTTCGTCACCGACTTCATGGACCGCAGCACCCAGGGAAACTGGGGCCGGGTGCGCGAGGCGCACGAGGTCGAGCGCTACTTCGACGGCCTGGAGGTCATCGAGCCGGGCCTCGGGGAGATCAACGACTGGCGCCCCGACTCCGAGGTGGGGCCCCGCCAGCTGACGGACGAGTGGTACGAGTTCGGCGGCGTGGCCCGCAAGCCGTAGCGGTTCGCCGTGTGATCGCGCCCGGCGGATTCCCCGTACCCGGCATCGGGGCTGCACAACGTGCACCGTAAGGGGCAGCCCCTGTCCGCATGTGCGCCGGACGGCACGCTCAGCCGCACTCCGCCAGCAGGTCCTCCAGGAAGGCCGTGGTGCTGGCGGGCGGCTCGGCCGTGGCGCACAGCCGGTCCATCACCACCATGTAGCTCTCCACCTCCTCCCGCTTCTCCAGGTAGAGGGAGGAGGTGAGCTGCTCCAGATAGACCACGTCCGGCAGGTCGGGCTCCAGGAACCGCAGCATGGTGACGGGCCCGCCCGCCGCGGCGAGCCCGCCGATGCGGAACGGCGCGACCTGCAGCGTGACATGCGGCCGCTGGGTGATCTTGAGCAGATGCTCGATCTGCTCACGCATCACAGCGCGGCTGCCCAGCGGTCTGCGCAGCGCGGCCTCGTCCACGACGGCCCACAGCCGCGGCGCCTGCGGGCGGTCGAGGAGGTCCTGCCGGCGCATCCGCAGCCCCGTCCGCCGCTCGACCTCCTGTTCGCCGGCCCGCGGATGGCCGAGCCGGATCACCGCGCGGGCGTAGTCCCGGGTCTGCAGCAGGCCGGGGACGAACTGCACCTCGTACGTCCGGATGAGGGCGGCGGCCTCCTCCAGGCCGATGAGCCGGTCGAACCAGGGCGACATCACATCGCTGTACTTCTGCCACCAGCCCGGCGAGCCCGCCTGGCGGGCCAGCGCCAGATACTCCTCGCGCTCCGCCGGATCCGTCACCTGGTAGAGCGTCAGAAGGTCGGCGACGTCCCGCTCCTTGCAGCCGACCCGGCCCAGCTCCAGGCGGCTGATCTTCGCGTGGGAGCCCCGGATGGCCTCGCCCGCCCGCTCCCGGGAGATGCCGTGCGCCTCGCGCAGCCGGCGCAGCTGGGTGCCGAGAACGATGCGGAGGATCGTCGGCCCGCCGCGCGGGTGGTCGAGTATGCGCCTGACCGATGTGTCGCGTACCGGCTCAGCTGCCATGGCGCCTGTCCTTGCTCCCCTGAGTGACGACGTAGGCGCTCAGTGTCTCACTCCCCCCACATGGCGTACAGACATGCAGCCGGCCCGTGCCCCCGCCACTTGCCACCGGCATAGCGACGGGGGCGCGGAGCGCACGGCGCGGGCGCCGGGCTCAGCCCTCCGCGGGGAGGAGGTCGTCGAAGTCGCCGTCCTTGGCGCCCTGGACGAACGCGGCGATCTCGGCGGGGGTGTAGATCAGCGCGGGGCCGGAGGGGAAGCGGGAGTTGCGTACGGCGACGCCCTGCCCCGGCAGTCCTGCCAGCTCCACGCAGTTTCCGTTGGGGTTGCTCCGCCGGCTCTTGCGCCAGACGGCGCCCTCGATCCGGGTGGCTTCGATGCCGTTCTCGATCTGCATATACGCCTCTCCCTTGCTCAACGCGGCCCGCTGGAGGCCGTGTTGCCGGTTCCGACGCTGGAAGCGTCTCACAGCCGCGCGTACTTGCATCTGTAATTGCAGATGTGCTTGCAGAAGTAAGTGCGGACCGGGGACAATGGCCCCTGCCTCGCGGTGGCGCCGCCACCTTGCCGTCGGCGTCGTGGAGTTCGCGAGATTCCGTCCTCAACTGGAGCCACAGTGACCACACAAGGCGCAGAGCCTCCCGCGGCGGCGGGCCCGGTGGACGACGAAGCCGAAATGGACTGCGATCACCCGCTGTTCCGGCTGCTCCTGCTGTTGGAGATCGCTGACGTGCCCGACTGGATGCGGGATCTTCAGCCCCCGGAAGGCGTGTCCGGCTGATCCCGCTGAGCGGGGCCCCGCGGACGTGCGCAACCCCCCTCAGGTCTCAGGCCAGCGCCGGTGGCAGGGGGCGGCAGTGCAGTACGTCCAGGCGGGAGACCGCCCGGGTGAGCGCCACATAGAGCTGGTGCGCCCCGCGCCGCTCGCCCTCCGCGATCTCCGCGGGCTCCAGCAGCACCACATGGTCGTACTCCAGCCCCTTCGCCAGCGCCGCGGGCACCACCGTCACCCGGGTGCCGGCCCCGTCCGGATCCCCCGGTTCCGCTGAGGCGATCCCGGCGTCCGCCAGCGCCGAGCGCACCCCGGGCGTGCGCTCTCCGGCCGCGATCACCCCCACCGACCCCTCCCGGGACAGCGCGGCCCGCACCGCCTCGGCCGCGGCCCCGGCCAGGGAGCGCTCCGCGCCGCCCACCTCGCGGATCCGCAGCTCGCCGTCGCGGCGCAGGGAGCGCGCGGGCGGCACCCGCACCTCCAGCGAGCCGAGCAGCCGGTTCGCCGCCGCCACGACGGCGGCGGGCACCCGGAAGCCGGTGGTCAGGGGCACCACCTCGGCGTCCGGGGCGCCCAGGTGCGCCAGCTGTGCGGGCCAGCCGGACGCCGCCCACGGCGTGGTCCCCTGCGCGAGGTCGCCCAGCACGGTCAGCGAGCCGAACCGGCTGCGCCGCGCCAGAACCCGGCACTCCATGGGGGAGAGGTCCTGCGCCTCGTCCACCACCACATGGCCGTAGCTCTCCTCCGGGTGCGCGATGAGCCCGGCCAGCTCGTCGAGCAGCACCAGATCGGCCGCCGACCACCGCGCGCTCGCGGCCGAGCGGGGCGGGCGGTGCCACAGCAGGACCCGCTGCTCCTCCGCGTCGAGCAGCCCGTCGGCCGCGGCGGCCAGTGCGTCCCCGTCGCCCAGCAGCCGTGCCAGCACCTCCCGGGGCCGCGCTCGGGGCCAGACCGCGTCCACGAAGTCCCGTACCGCCTTCGACCGGCCCATGCGGCGCAGCCACGCGGCGCCCGGCGGGCCGGCGCGGCGCTCGGCCAGGTCGCGCAGCAGCGCGACGGTGCGGGCCCGCACCCGCTCCCGGCCCGTCTCGTACGGCGGTGCCTGCGCCAGGGTGTCCCGCACCAGCCCGGCCAGCTCGTCCGCGTCCAGCCGCCAGCGGTACGAGCCGTCCGGCACGGCCAGTGGCTCGCCGGGCGCCCGCACCCCCGCGTACAGCGCCCGTTCCAGCACGGCGGCCATCCGGGCGCTGTGCTTGACCTCGGCGGCGCGCTCGCCGTCGGTGGCCCGTATCTCGCCGCCGGTCAGCAGGTCGGCCACGGTGCACTGGCGTACGCCGGTCTCGCCGAGCGAGGGGAGCACCTCGCGGATATAGCCGAGGAACGCCCGGTTGGGTCCGACGACCAGCAGCCCGCCGTGCTGGATCCGGCGCGGGTGGGTGTAGAGCAGATACGCGGCGCGGTGCAGGCCCACCGCCGTCTTGCCGGTGCCCGGGGCGCCCTGCACGCACACGGAGCGGTCCAGTCCGGCCCGTACCAGGTCGTCCTGTTCGGGCTGGATGGTGGCGACGATGTCGCGCATCGGGCCGACCCGGGGCCGCTCGATCTCGGCGGCGACGATGCCGCTGGTGCCGCTGGTGCCGCTGGTGCCGCTGGTGCCGCTGGTGCCGTCGGGGTCCGGGCCGTCCGGCGCGGCGCCGCCGGTGTCCAGCGGCTCGTCCTCCAGCCCGGTCAGCTCCTCCGGCCCGCCGCGCGCGCCGGGTGCCCAGCCGAACCTGCGGCGTACCGCGACGCCCCGGGGCCCGGCGGGCGTCGCCTGGTAGAAGGCGCGGCACACGGGGGCCCGCCAGTCCAGCACCAGCGGCGGCGCCGCGGGGTGCTCGGCGATCCGGCGCCGCCCGATGTAGTAGCGCTGGCCGGCGTGGTCGCCCGCGTCCGGGCCGCTGCCGAAGTCGAGCCGCCCGAAGAACGGCGGCCCCGGCGGCTCTTCGCGCAGCTCCTTGGCCCGGCTGCGCAGATGCCGCCCCAGCGCCTCCGCGCTCGCGCCGTCCCCGGAGACCCCCTCCTCCCGGAGCACCCCGGCGCCCTCCTGCACCCGGTCCTGCGCCGCCCGCACCAGGCGGTCGAGGGCGGCCCGGCAGGCCCGCACATAGTCGCGCTCCGGCTTCAGCTGCTCCGGCTCCGGCCGCTGCGGCTCAGTAGCGGGATCCATGGCCCTCCCTCAGCAGCCCGAAGGCGTGCCGCGCTTCGTCGCGCGCCGTGCCGAGCCCCGCCGTGGCGGTGCCGCCCGCGCTGATCCGCCGCCAGTTCTCCAGCGCGAGGATCCGCTGGGTCGCCAGGATCTGGCCGGCGGCGAGCCGCGCGGTGAGCTCCGCGTGCGGCGCGTCGGGCGGCGTCGGCCCGGCCAGCGCCGCGGCGAGGTGGTCCTCGGAGCGCGCCGTGTACGCGTGCATCCGGGCGACCAGGCTCGGGGTGCCGTACAGCAGCCGGTGGAAGGCGAGCACCTGCGGGGCGTCGCTCAGCCCGGTGACCGGGTCGTGTGCCTCCAGCCCGGCCAGGAAGCGCGCCTCCAGCGCCGCCAGCGGCGACTGCCCGGGGCGCCGTTCGCGGACCACGCGGGCGGCCTCGTCCTCGTGGTCGGCGAGGCGGTAGAGCGCCATGTCCTCCTTGGCGGGGAAGTAGCGGAAGAGGGTCGGTTTGGAGACCTCGGCGGCCTCGGCGATATCCGCGACCGGAACCGCGTCGAAGCCCCGTTCGAGGAAGAGGGCGATCGCGGCGTCGGAGATCGCCTGATAGGTGCGCTGCTTCTTGCGCGCCCGCAGCCCGGTGGCGGCGGCTGGCTTCTCACTCATACCGGTGAGCCTAGCAAAGGATGTGACTCAGTTAAATTTCTTACGAGATATCAAATAACTGAATGTTCCTTTTGCGGCGCTTTTTCGGGGCTGGTGTAGTGGAGCGCATGGCCGACGTCCAGCACTGAGTGCGGAGAGATACCCATGACGCTGCCCCCGTACGGCTCCTACGGCTCCCCCGACCCGTTCAACGAGCTGCTCAACCGGTTCTTCGGGATGTCGCCCCGCTCGGCACCGCCCGCCGTGCAGCGGGTGCCGATCGGACGGCTGCTGACCGACTCCGCGCGCGAGCTGATCGCCCGCGCTTCCCAGCGCGCCCAGCAGGACGGGAGCGACGACCTCGACACCGAGCACTTGCTGTGGGCGAGCACCCGGGTGGACCCGTCCCGCGCGCTGCTGGCCGAGGCGGGCGCCGACCCGGACGCGCTGGGCGAGGCCCTCGCCGAGGCGCTGCCCGGCGAGAGCGGCACCCCCTCCGCCGAGCCCGGTCTGACGCCCGCCGCGAAGCGCGTCCTGATCAGCGCCCACGCCCACTCGCAGGCCGCGGGCGTCTCCTACATCGGCCCCGAGCACATCCTGGCCGCGCTGCTGGACGACCCGGGCTCCGGCGCCCGCAGGGTGCTGGAGTCCTCCGGTGCCGACCTGGGCCGGCTGGGCCGGGCGGCCGGGGAAGCCGCCGCCGCGGGCCGCCGCGAGGGCACCCAGGGCGCGAACGGCCGGGAGAGCGCCACCCCGACCCTGGACGAGTACGGCCGCGACCTCACCGAGGAGGCGCGGGCCGGGAAGCTGGACGTGGTCGTGGGGCGGGCCGAGGAGGTCGAGCAGACGCTGGAGGTGCTCTCCCGGCGCACCAAGAACAACCCGGTGCTGATCGGCGAGCCCGGTGTCGGCAAGACCGCCATCGTGGAGGGCATCGCGCAGCGCATCGTGGCCGGCGACGTGCCCACCAGCCTGCGCGACGTCCGGGTCGTCGGCCTGGATCTGCCGGGCCTGGTCGCGGGCTCCAAGTACCGGGGGGAGTTCGAGGAGCGGCTGAAGAAGGTCATCGACGAGGTCAAGGCGGCCTCCGACGCCGTCATCCTGTTCATCGACGAGCTGCACACCGTCGTCGGCGCCGGGTCGGGCGGCGAGGGCGCGATGGACGCGGGCAACATCCTCAAGCCCGCGCTGGCCCGGGGCGAGCTGCATGTCGTGGGGGCCACCACGCTGGACGAGTACCGCAGGAACGTCGAGAAGGACGCCGCGCTCGAACGCCGGTTCCAGCCGGTGCTCGTCGCGGAGCCCACGGTGGAGGAGACCGTGCAGATCCTGGAGGGCCTGCGCGACTCCTACGAGGCCCACCACCAGGTCCGCTTCACCGACGAGGCGCTCGCGGCGGCCGCCGACCTCGCGGACCGCTACCTCACCGACCGCTTCCTGCCCGACAAGGCCATCGACCTGGTGGACACCGCCGGCGCCCGGGTGCGGCTGCGCTCGCTGGGCCGCTCCTCCGAGGTCGTCTCCCGCGAGGACCGGCTGGCCAAGCTGAACCGCGAGAAGGACGAGGCCGTCGCCGCCGAGAACTTCGAGCGGGCCGGCAAGCTCAAGGACGAGGTCGCGGAGGTCGAGGCCGAGCTGGCGGGGGTCGAGGAGCGCCGCGAGGGCGTGATGGCGGTCGGGGTGGACGACATCGCCGACGTGCTGTCCCGGCGTACCGGCATCCCCGTCGCACAGCTGACCGAGAGCGAGAAGGACCGGCTGCTCAAGCTGGAGGACGCGCTGCACTCCCGGGTCGTGAGCCAGGACGAGGCCGTCACCGCCGTCGCCCAGGCCGTCCGCCGCAACCGGTCCGGCATGGGCGACCCGGACCGGCCCACCGGCTCCTTCCTCTTCCTGGGCCCCACCGGCGTCGGCAAGACGGAGCTCGCCAAGGCCCTCGCCGAGCTGCTCTTCGGCGACGAGAACCGGCTGATCCGCCTCGACATGAGCGAGTTCCAGGAGAAGCACACCGTCTCCCGGCTCGTCGGCGCCCCGCCCGGCTACGTCGGCCACGAGGAGGCCGGGCAGCTCACCGAGAAGGTGCGCAGGCAGCCGTACAGCATCGTGCTCTTCGACGAGGTGGAAAAAGCGCACCCGGACGTCTTCAACATCCTGCTCCAGGTGCTGGACGACGGGCGGCTGACGGACAGCCAGGGCAGGACCGTCGACTTCCGGCACACCCTCACCATCATGACCAGCAACATCGGCTCGCACCTCATCCTGGCGCACCACGGAGACGTCGAGGAGATCCGCCCGCAGCTCAAGGAGCAGCTGAACGCCGCCTTCCTGCCGGAGTTCCTCAACCGCATCGACGAGACCGTGGTCTTCCAGGCGCTCACCGAGGAGAATCTGGGGCGGATCGTGGACCTGCTGCTGGAGGGCAGCGTACGGCGGCTGCGGGCCCAGGACATCGGGCTGGAGGTCACCGACGCGGCGCGGAAGCTGCTGATCGCGCACGGCTACCAGCCCGAGTTCGGCGCCCGTCCGCTGCGCCGGACCATCCAGGCGGAGCTGGACAACAGGCTGGCGTCGTTCCTGCTCAGCGACGCGGCCGGGCCCGGGGACACCCTGGTGGCGGACGTGGACAAGGACGCGCTGACGGTCTCGGTGCGTCCCGGCGCGGACCAGGCGGGGGCGGCAGGGCAGTCAGGACAGGTCGCGGCCTGAACTGCCGCGCCGCGGCGGCCGGATGGCGGCGCCGTCCGCGGCCTTGAGTCATGCCTTCTCCGGGTTGCGCCCTGTGTACCCCAGACTGACGGGGTACCCGGGGGGTGGCACGAGGAGAGGACGGATATGACGGAGACGAACGCGCGCCACGGCACCGACCGCACCCCGGGAGTCCCGCGCGACCATGTGGTCGTCGGCGTCGACGGGTCCCAGCACTCCATCCGCGCCCTGGACCGGGCCGCCGACGAGGCGGGGCGGCGCGGCGTCGGCCTGCTGGTGCTGTGCGGGGTCGCGACGCCCCGCAGGACCGCCGTTCCCGAGACCGACACCGACCGGGAGTACGCCCGCAGCGCGGGCCTGCAGGTCGCCGAGGCCGCCGCGCAGCGGGCCCGCGAGCGGGTGCACGGCCTGACCGTCGTGCCTTCCGGGTCGTATGAGCTGGCCGCCGACGCGCTGGTGCGCGCGAGCCGTACCGCGCTGCTCACCGTGGTCGGCTCGCGCGGCCGCGGCGGCTTCCGGGGACTGCTGCTGGGCTCGGTCGGGCTGCGCCTCGCCGCGCACGCGGCGAGCCCGCTGCTGGTGGTGCGCGGAGACGAGGCGGCGGATGCCGGAGCGGGGGTGCGCGAGACCGTCGTCGGCCTGAAGTACGGCGATGTGACGGTGCCGCTGGAGTTCGGCCTCGCGCAGGCCGAGCGCGACGGCTCCCCGCTGCGCGTCATGCACGCCTGGACGCACCCGACCCTGCCGGGCCTGCCGCTCAGGGCGCCGGCCAAGCCCCAGCGGACACCCGCGAGGGAGGCGAGGGAGGCGAGGGAGGCCGAAGTCGCCGAGGACATGGTGCGCGGGGTCGCCGAGCGGTTCGCGGCGGAGTCCTCCGGAGTCCAGGTGCTCAGCGAGGCGCACCACGGCCCGGCCGCCGAGCATCTGATCGAGCTGAGCCGCGGCGCCCGGACGGTGGTGATCGGCACCCGCCGCACGCAGCGCCGGCTGAGCCTCCAGGTCAGTCCGGTGGTCAACACGGTGCTGCACCACGCGCGCTGCCCGGTGGCGCTGGTCCCGTTCGTCTGAGGGCGAGGTCACACGGCGCCGCCGGGCACCGCGCGGGCCGGGCCCGTACCTTGGAGGAAGTGCCCGAGACGCTGTCCGCATGATGTGGCTATGTACGATAGTGGGCACCTTGCAACGCGCGTAGAGTCCGTCGCGGTCCTGATCAGGGCCTTGCAATGACGCACGACGCACCTGAGAACCGCACGGAGCCCCTCCCATGGCTGCTTCCACCGACGCCCCTGCCTCCGCGGACCCGGCGGGCGTCCCGCCCG
>NZ_JAAKZZ010000309.1 GCF_011045075.1 Streptomyces boncukensis | reverse complement strand
GTCGACATATCCCGCCGGGACCTCACGCCCGCCCGGAGCGCCGCCGCCGCGCCCTCCGCCGCCGGGCCCAGCGGTACGGGGACGGCGGACGGCCCGGAGCACCCGGACCGGGAGGGCCGGGTGGACGTGGGAGCGGTCGTCCTCGAAGAGGTGGCGCGGGTGGGGGTGTTCCCGCCCGGCGGCGTGACCACCCGGTCCGTGCTGGAGGACGACCTCGGGTTCGACTCGCTCATGCTGCACGACCTGCTGGCCGGCATCCGCAAGAGGCTGCCGGACACCGACATCCCCGCCGAGGACGTCCACTCCTCCGGCATCACCGTCCAGCAGCTCATCGCGCTGGCCGACCCGGGCGCCGCCGGGGACCCGCTCCCCCGCCCGGCGCCGTCCCGGGAGCCGGCGAGGGAGGCGGAGGCGGAGGCGGACCCGGCGGGCTGGGACCCGGCGTCGGGCCGGGTGACGGACTTCCCCGAACTGCGGGCGTTCGAGCGGCGGCTGGACTGGCTGCACGGCTCCGGCGCCGACAACCCGTACTTCCGGGTCCACGAGGGGACCGTGGGGAACACCACGCGGGTCGGCGACCGCGCCTACCGCTCGTTCGGCAGCTACAACTATCTGGGCCTGTCCGGGCATCCGGAGGTCAACAGGGCCGCGCGGGAGGCGGTGGACCGGTACGGGACGTCCGTGTCGGCGAGCAGGCCGCTGGCCGGGGAGCGGGAGCTGACCGTGCGGCTGGAGCAGGCGCTGGCGGACTTCCTCGGCACCGAGGACTGCCTCGTGCTGGTCAGCGGCCACGCCACCAACGTCACGGCCGTCGGGCACCTGGTCGGCTCCGAGGACCTGATCGTGCACGACGCGCTGGCGCACGACAGCATCCTCCAGGGCTGCCGGCTGTCCGGCGCCGCGCGGCGCCCGTTCGCGCACAACGACCTCGACCAGCTGGAGGAGATCCTCCGCCGGAACCGCTCGCGGTTCCGGCGCACGCTGATCGCCGTCGAAGGCGCGTACAGCATGGACGGCGACCTGGTGGAGCTGGACCGGGTGATCGAACTGAAGGAGCGGTACGGGGCGCTGCTGCTGGTCGACGAGGCGCACAGCATCGGCACCGTGGGAGCGCACGGCCGGGGGGTCGGCGAGTTCTTCGGTGTCGACCGCTCCGGGGTGGATCTGTGGATGGGCACGCTGTCCAAGGCGTTCGCGAGCTGCGGGGGCTATCTCGGCGGCTCGGCCCGGCTGATCGCCTGGCTGCGGCACACGCTGCCCGGGTTCGTCTACAGCGTCGGAATGACCCCGGCGAACGCGGCGGCGGCGCTGGCCGCGACCGAGCTGATCGCCGCGGAGCCGCACCGGGTGCGCGCGCTGCGGCGGAACGCGGAGCGGTTCCTGGATCTGGCGGGCGCCGCCGGGCTGCCGACGGGCAGCAGCAGGCACACCCCGATCATCCCGTGTGTGCTGGGCGACTCGGAGCGGACGCTGCGGCTCGCCGACCGGCTTGCCGCGCGCGGGGTCCTGGTCGACCCGATCTTCCACCCCGCGGTGGAGGAGGGCCTCTCCCGGCTCCGGTTCTTCGTCACGAGCGAGCACACGGAGGATGAGATAGCCGAGACGGTGGCGGCGCTGACCGAGGAACTGGAGGCAACCGGCACCCCTGCGTAGCAGGGCACTCCCTCACTCCAGGGTGCGCTCGACACGCTGGATGACGTCGTCGCCGTCACCGCTGTCACCGCTGTCACCGCCCTCGGCGCCGCCGACATGCTGGGCGAGCAGATAGGCGATGACCTCGGCCTCCTGCTCCTGGACGTCGTCGTACGTGGCGCGCTTGAGCATGTCGCGCACCAGGCTCGGGTCCAGGTTCGGGAAGAGGAGGCGGGCGCTCTCCTCCTCGGCCCAGCCCGCGCCGCGGTGCCGGCAGATGATGTGGCCCAGCTCGTGCAGGATGATGTGCTCCTGGTGGGCGCTGGTGGTGTTGGCGTCGTAGAAGACGATGTCCTCGTCGTCGGCGCTGAGCCACATCCCGCACGGCTGGGCCGCCTGCATGGGCAGCGGGACAGGGGTGATCGGCCTGCCGCGGACCTCGCTGAGGTGGCGGCAGAGGCTCTCCACATCCGCCAGCCGGGGCAGACCCAGCTCGGCGATCCTGCGCGCGGCTGCTCTGCGGAGCTTCCTGAGCTGCTGGCGGCGCCGCTGGCCGGCCAGCCGTCCTTTCATGGTGCGCTCATTCCCGATCGGATGCGGGCGGTACCGAATCGGTGACGGGCGGGAGGCCCTGCATCTGGCGGTACTGGTCCATGATGGCCGTGATCGCCTGAAGGTTCTCCTCGCGCATCCCTGCCGCGCGCATGGCGACGGCGCGGACGCCGACCTGGCGCATGGCCTCCACCGCCGAGACCTCGGCGAGCACGGACTTGGCGACCTGCTCGTCGAAGAAGTACGCCACGGAGACCCCGAAGAAGCGGGCCAGCGCGGCCAGCAGATCCGGCGAGGGGTTGGCCCGCTTGCCGGTGCGCAGCTGGGACAGATAGACGCCGCCGACCCGGAGATCCGGATTGATCTCCTTCAGCTCGGCTGCGACCTCGGCGTTGGTCCAGTGCCTGCCCTGGGGGCGAACCGTCCTGAAGAGGTCGTCCAGACGTACCGACAGGGTTGGCCGATCTCCTGCCTCGGACACCCTGCGTTCCCTCCCGTCCTTACTCGGCGTCACCCTAGGCCATTCAACCCTCCCAGACCAGTCGGACGTTGACAATCGCACGGGTATCCATGAGGCTGGGTACCGCCAATAGCTGACAGCTAACTCAACCACCACCGGGGGAGGTTGAGATAGCGGGCAGCATCTGGCAGCGCTGCCCAGTCCACGCAGGTCGTGGACACGCCGAG
This sequence comes from Streptomyces boncukensis, assembly GCF_011045075.1. GTDB lineage: Bacteria > Actinomycetota > Actinomycetes > Streptomycetales > Streptomycetaceae > Streptomyces > Streptomyces boncukensis. Next base: position 6,309 of record NZ_JAAKZZ010000309.1, on the reverse strand, counting down.
CGGGGCCCGGCCATCCGCTCCGCTCGGCACGGGTCGGCGCGGCACCGGCGCCTCGGGCCGGGCCGAGACACGAGCACCGTCTCAGCACCGTTCCATGCCCTACGGGGGTGAGCATGGAGACACCAGGTCCCGGGCCGGGCTCGGCGACCGCTGAGCCGACTGGTCCTGTCAACAGCCCGTTCGAGGTGCCGCGCGGCCGCGGGGCGCTGACCGTCCCGCGCCGCACCAGGCGGTCAGCGGGGAGCACCGGAGCCGGATCCGGCCTGCGGTGCTCCGTCCCGCCGGGCGTCGGCACCGCCGTCGGGGACGCCGACGGCCCCGTCGGCCCCGTCGGCCACGTCGGCCACGTCGGCCACGAGTGCGAGCTCCGGCTCGGCTCCCCGGTCGGCCTGCCGCGTGCCGTCCAGCTTGCGGTAGGCCAGGGAGACCTGGACGAGCCAGTGCACCTCGGCGTCGAAGTTCTCCGCGTCCCGGTGCTCGAAGGCGCCGGCCGCCCGGCCGGCGCCGGGCCGGGCACCGGCGCGCTTGGCCCGCAGCGCCTGCCGGATCTGCGCCGCCTCGGCACACGCCTGCCGGTCCTCCTCACCCGCCGGCGCGGGAGCGGAGCCGTCGGAGGAGCCGTAGGAGGAGCCGTCGGAGGCGGAGGCGGAATCGATGTACGGGCGCAGCTCCCGCCATCCGTCCCGGATCTCGACGACCCGCCGGTGCAGCCGGTAGCGCAGGTCGGACACGGCGGACGCCGCCGAGGGCTCCAGCACGATGTCCGGCGACGACTCGTACAGGTCCCGCCACAGCGGATACAGCGCCCGGTAGGAGCGGTAGTTGCGCGCCCAGGCGCCCAGCTTGGACAGCGAAGGGCCCCAGGACGAGATGGTCATGCTGACCGACACCATGGCGATGCCCACCGCGCTGAACACCGAGGCGGCGGCGAGCTGCCCGTCGCTCGGCTCGGCCCCGATCACGGCGCTGAGGATGTTGGCCGTCCGGGTCAGGCAGTACAGGAACAGCACCACGGCGCCCGCGGAGAGCAACCGCAGGGCGCGCCGCAGCCAGGGCTTGTCGGTCATCCGCGCGTACGGGCCGCACTGCAGGAAGATCGTGACGACGGGCACCGCCTGGGACACGATGAAGACCAGCAGATAGGTCAGGATCAGCGGGTGGTCGCTGCCCGTGTTGAAGGCGTCGGCCGGCTTGTCCGGCCCGTCCCCGACCAGGAACAGCACCACGAGCAGCACGTCCAGCGCGCCGCCCGCCAGCAGCCAGCCGCGCACCTTCCGCGCGGCGCTCGCCTGGCCGCTGGCCCACCGCTGCAGGATGATCTGGGCGCTGACGCAGAAGGTCACCGCCGAGAGGTGCATCAGCAGAATGGCGAGGTTGCCGACGCCCAGGAAGGTGTCGCCCTGCTGTGCGAGGGCCCCCATGGTGAAGGTGACGCACTGCAGCAGCAGGGTGATCACCAGGCCGCGGTAGGCGGTGTCGCGCCAGCTGCGGTGCGCCTGGCACAGCCGGTAGAGGAGCGCGAAGTACGAGGCGAAGGCCGCGATGAGGAAGCAGACGGTTCTGACGGTGTTCACCAGTGAGTCCCCGTGGATGCCGCGTACGCGACGGTTGGCCTACTCGGTCAGCGGTACGTCGAGCCCGACGCTCTCCGCCGCCACGGCGATGCCGTAGTCGAAGAAGGCGGCCTGGTCCCGGACGCTGTCGTGGGTGCGGCTGAAGACCTCGAACGCCAGCAGCCCGATCAGGTTGCTCCACAGCACGATCCCGCGCTCGATGAGATCGCCGTAGGGGGCCTCGGGCACCCCGCCGAACAGTTCGACGGCCTCCGGCCGCACCAGCGGCGGGCCGGGCACCGCCCGCCGGGGCGGGGTCAGCTCGCCCGCCTCCAGCGCGCCCCGCACGGCGCCGGCCAGCACCGCGGGGATCCGGGACGCGGGGCCGACGGTGTCCGCGGGAGCGTGGTAGCCCGGCACGGGTGAGCCGTAGACCAGCGCGAAGCGGCCGGGGTCGGCGATGGACCACGCGCGCAGCGCGCGGGCCGCGGCCAGGAAGCGCCCGCCCGCTGTGGCGCCGCTCTCGGCGGCGGCGCGGTCGGCGTCCTCCATGGCGGCGGCCGACTCGTTGTAGGCGTCGATCAGGAGGGCGGTCAGCAGCTCGTCGCGGTGCGCGAAGACGCGCTCGACGTCGGCGCGGGAACGGCCGCTCTCCTCGGCGACGGCGTCCAGGGACAGTTCGGCGGCGCCCAGCTTTCCGAGCAGTCGCAGGGCGGCCGCCTTGACGGGGGTCAGCAAGTCTCCATGCGCCTCAGTGGTGTTGTCACTGGAGTCATCCATGCCAGCACCGTACCGTTCGGGGGAACGGCCATGGGTCACGGGACCGAAAACATTCACGAGTGGCCGGAGCTCCTCCGGCGGACGAAAGGCACCGTCACCGATGATCGCCCAGTGGCGGCTGCGCGCCGCCTTCGCCCAGCGGCTCTCCGCGATGTACGGGCGGGAGGTGCCCGCGTACACCACGCTGGTGGACGTCTCCCGCGAGGTCAACGAGGACGTGCTGCGCGCCCGGGGCGCCGCCGCCGAGCGGCTGGGCTCCGTGGGCCGGCTGACCGCCGAGCGGCACGGCGCCATCCGCGTCGGCACGCCCCGGGAGCTGCGCCAGGTCGCCCGGGTCTTCGGCGCCCTGGGCATGCGGCCGGTCGGCTTCTACGATCTGCGGGAGGCCGCCGTCGGCGCGGTTCCCGTCGTCTCCACCGCTTTCCGCCCGGTGGACGGCGAGGAGCTGGAGCGCAACCCGTTCCGGGTCTTCACCTCCCTGCTCACCTCCGCCGACCCGCGGTTCTTCGACGAGGAGCTGCGCGCCCGGCTGGAGACCTTCCTGTCCGCACGCGAGCTGTTCCCGCCCCGGCTGCTCGACCTGGCCGACCGCGCGGCGGCGGAGGGCGGGCTGGCCGAGGCCGACGCCGAGCGTTTCCTGCGGCTGGCCGTAGGGTCCTTCGAGCTGTCGCCTGAGCCGGTGGACCAGGCGTGGTACGCGGCGCTGGAGCGGGTCTCCGGCGTCGCCGCGGACATCGGCGGGGTGGGCAGCACCCACCTCAACCACCTCACCCCGCGCGTCCTGGACATCGACGAGCTGTACCGGCGGATGACGGCGCGCGGCGTGGAGATGATCGACACCATCCAGGGCCCGCCCGCCTGGGCCGGCCCGGATGTGCTGCTGCGTCAGACGTCCTTCCGCGCCCTGGACGAGCCCCGCGCGCTGCGCACCCCGGACGGAACCGTGGTCACCGGCGCGCTGCGGGTGCGCTTCGGCGAGGTGGAGGCCCGGGGCATCGCCCTCACCCGCGAGGGCCGCGCCCGCTACGACGACCTGCTCGCCCTCGTCGACCGGCACGCCGCCGACCAGCCGCACACGCCCCGGAGCGCGCTGGCCCGCGCCGTGTGGGAGGAGCATATGCCGCGCACCGAACGCGAGCTGGCCGCCCGGGGGCTGGGCTTCTTCACGTACCACACGGTGCCCGGCCGGCCCCGGGACGGCACCCGGCCGCCCGCAGCGCCGGACGCGCTGCTGGCCGGCGGCTGGGTGCGCGCCGAGCCGATCGTCTACGAGGACTTCCTGCCCCGCTCCGCCGCCGGGATCTTCCAGTCCAACCTCAGCGGCACGGGCGCCCGGAACGCCGCCCGCGAGGGCGCCCGTTACGATGCCGCCTGGCTCTCCGGGGCCCTGGACCGCGAGGTCCTGGACCCGTTCACCCACTACGCGCGGCAGCGGGACGCCTCCCTCGCGCGGGTGGCCGGCGAACTGGGTCTGGACCCGGGCGCCCTCGTCCGCACCGACCCGCACCGCAAGGAGTCCCATGACCAGCACCCCGCTCCCCGGCACTGAGGACCTGCGGGCCCGCGCGAAGGCGAGCCTGGAGCGGGTCGGCGCCACCCTCCCGGACGGCGCCGGACTCCGGGCCCGTACGCCCATCACCGGTGAGGACCTCTTCGACCTGCCCGCTGCACGGGCTGCGGACGCGGAGGAGGCCGCCGGCGCGGCCCGCGCCGCGTTCCCGGCCTGGCGCGGCACCCCGGCGCCCCGCCGCGGGGAGCTCGTCCGCCGCCTCGGCGACCTGCTGCGCGCGCACCAGGACGAGCTGGCCGACCTCATCACCATCGAGGCCGGGAAGATCCGCTCCGAGGCGCTCGGCGAGGTCCGGGAGATGATCGACATCTGCGACTTCGCCGTCGGCCTGTCCCGCCAGCTCTACGGCCGCACCATCGCCTCCGAGCGCCCCGGGCACCGGCTGGCCGAGACCTGGCACCCGCTCGGGGTGGTCGGCGTCATCTCCGCGTTCAACTTCCCCGCCGCCGTGTGGTCCTGGAACACCGCTGTCGCGCTCGCCTGCGGCGACACCGTGGTGTGGAAACCGTCCGAGCTGACCCCGCTGATCTCGCTGGCCTGCGCCCGGCTGCTGGAGCGGGCCGCCGAGGACACCGGCGCGCCCCGCGACGTGCACCGGCTGCTGCTCGGCGACCGCGCCGCCGGCCAGGCGCTGGTGGACGACTCCCGGGTCGCGCTCGTCAGCGCCACCGGCTCCACCCGCATGGGCCGCGAGGTCGGCCCGCGCGTCGCCGCCCGGTTCGGGCGCAGCCTGCTGGAGCTCGGCGGCAACAACGCCGCCGTCGTCGCGCCCTCCGCCGACCTCGACCTGGCGGTGCCGGCCCTCGTGTTCGCCGCTGCGGGCACCGCGGGCCAGCGCTGCACCACCCTGCGCCGCCTGATCGTCCACCGCGACCTCGCGGACACCCTGACCGGGCGCCTGGCCGCCGCGTACCGGAAGCTGCCCATCGGCGACCCGTTCGACCCGCAGACCCTCGTCGGCCCGCTCATCTCGCCGCGCTCCTACGACGCGATGCGGGACGCCGTCGACCGGGCTACGGCGCGCGGCGGCGAGGTGCTCGCGGGCGGCGGGCGGCGGCCGGCCGACTCCGCGCCCGGCGCGGTGTACGCAGAGCCGGTGCTGCTGCGCGTCGCCGAGCAGTTCGACGTGGTACGGGAGGAGACGTTCGCGCCGATCCTGTACGTGCTGACGTACGACACGCTGGAGGAAGCCGTCGCGCTGCACAACGACGTGCCGCAGGGCCTCTCCTCCAGCATCTTCACCCGGGACCAGCAGGAGGCGGAGTACTTCCTGTCCGCCGAGGGCTCGGACTGCGGCATCGCCAACGTCAACATCGGCACCTCGGGGGCGGAGATCGGCGGCGCGTTCGGAGGCGAGAAGGAGACCGGCGGCGGGCGGGAGTCCGGGTCGGACGCGTGGAAGGCGTACATGCGGTCCGCGACCAACACCGTCAACTACTCCAGCCGGCTCTCCCTCGCGCAGAACGTCAGCTTTCTGTAGCGGTCAGTCGAAGGGCGGGCCGGTGCGGGCGATGTCGTGCTTGAGGACCTGCGCTTCCTCGATCTCGACGGAGCCGGACGGCACGGGCGCGTTCGCGCGGAACGTGTCGAGCGCCTCCCGCGACTCCCAGTACTCGAAGATGTTCACCCGCCCCGGCTCCACCGGGTCGGGTGAGATCGACAGGTCGAGGCAGCCGGGCCGGGCGCGCCCTTGGGCCACGACCTCACCGTGCCCCGCGACGAACGCGTCCCGCTCCGCCGGGTCCACGTACACCTTCCCTGCGACGATCACTGCCATGGCACGCTCTCCCTCTCGCACACGGGTGGATGGCCTCTCGGGGTACGGACCTCCACCGGACCCGGAACTCATCGCGTCCCCGAAGCGGCACGGGCCCGCATCCGGCGGGCCGCACCGGCCGTACCATTCCGTACCGGACAGTTGCGCAAGGGTGGAACCTTTCTGCGGGGCCCGCGCGTCTGTCCCTGTGCTGTGTCACTGAAGGTCTGTGTCACTGAAGGAGAGGGAGAGGGGGCGGCATGGGGATCGTCAGCTGGATCATCCTCGGCCTGCTGGCCGGAGCCGTGGCGAAGATACTGCTGCCGGGACGGGATCCGGGCGGCCTCATCGGGACCACGCTCATCGGGATCGCCGGAGCGTTCGTCGGCGGCTGGATCTCGGCGAGATTCCTGGACCGGCCCGTCCAGAACGACTTCTACGACCTGCCCACCTGGGGCGCGGCCATCGGCGGCTCGCTGGTGCTGCTGATCGCCTACCGCCTGCTGTTCGGCCACTCACGCCGCTAGATGGTTGATGTGCTTTTACGTGCTGGCCAGCGGGGCCGTGTGGTCGTAGTGGATCAGCGAGCGTTTCCTGTCGGCTCCGCAGGCCCAGTTGTGCCAGATCGCCGTGTTGAGGGCCAGGAGCCG
>NZ_JAAKZZ010000308.1 GCF_011045075.1 Streptomyces boncukensis | reverse complement strand
CCCCGGAGTGCCCCTGTGTCCCCGCGACGTAACCGCCCGCGTGGCGGTGCCGTGAAGTCCGCCCAGGCCGCCCGCGCCGCGTCAGCCGCCCGCGGCGGCGGTGGCGGCGGGGGCGAGGGGGAGCGCTATGGGCTGGAGCGCGTCGAGAGCTGGCAGGGCGAGGAGTGGGTGGTGCGGCAGATAAGCGGTGGCGCTGCGGCCAAGCGCTACCGCTGTCCGGGGTGTGACCAGGAGATCCCGCCCGGTGTGCCGCATGTCGTGGCCTGGCCGCAGGACGGCGGTGTGGCGGACCGCCGGCACTGGCACCGCGCCTGCTGGAGCGCGCGGGACCGCCGGGGCGCCCGGCTCCAGCGGTCCCGAAATGCGCCGCGCTACTGACCGCGCGCTGCTGTCCGCGCCGCACGGGCCGTGGGCGTGCGTCTATCCGTGCGCCCCTGTGCGCTCCGCCGTGCCCTGGCCGCCACCGTCCGTCCGGCTCTGCCCTGCTCGGGGAGCACGGATGCGCCCCGCGAGGGGCAGCCCCGGCCCAGCAGGATCAGCCGGACACGCCCCGCGCGTCACGCCCCACGCGTCACGCATCCCGCCGCTTGAGCACCGCGAAGCCGGCCACGAGCGCGGCCACCGTCCAGGCCACCATGATCAGCAGCCCCTGCCAGGGGCCGTAGGGGCGGTCCAGGGATTCCTGCACCACGGTCATCACCGTCTGCCCCGCCTGGTCCGGAAGGTATTGCGCGATCTTCTTCGTCGCGTTCACCTCGCCCAGGATGTTGGCGATGAGGAAGAACCAGGGCATCAGGATGCCGAAGGTCAGCAGCGGGCTGCGCAGAATAAAGGCGACCCCCACCGCGAACAGCGCGATCAGCGTCATATAGAGCCCGCCGCCGAGCACCGCGCGCAGCACCCCGTGGTCCCCGATCGAGACGCCGTGGTCGCCCAGCAGCGACTGGCCCAGGAAGAACGTCACAAAGCTGGTGACCATGCCGACCAGCAGTACCAGCAGCCCCACCACGATCACCTTGCACAGCAGGAAGACCCCGCGCTGCGGAACGGCCGCCAGCGAGTTGCGGATCATGCCGGTGCTGTACTCCGCCGACACCACCAGCACCCCGAACGCGATCATCGCGAGCTGGCCCAGGCCCATGCCGGCGAAGCTGACGAACGTCGCGTCGAAGGTCATCTTGTCGTGCGCCGACATGTCGTCGTACTCGTTGTTCGTCAGCAGGCAGATCAGGGCGCCCAGGCCGACCGTCACGACGAGCGCGAGGGCCAGGGTCCACACCGTGGACCGCACGGAGCGGACCTTGGTCCACTCGGACTTGAGTACGCGTGAGGTGTGCGCCATGGGTCAGTCCTCTTCGCTCGTCCGGCCCTGCCCGCCGGCCCGCCGCTGGTTCCACTCCTCGCCCCAGGCGGGCTGTGCGGGCTGCGCGGGGGGCTGTGCGGGCTGCGGGGCTCCTTCGGGCCCGGCGTGCGCGTGGTACTCCACGGCCTGCGCCGTCAGCTGCATGAACGCCTCCTCCAGCGAGGCCCGCTGCGGGCTGAGCTCGTGCAGCACCAGGCGCTCCGCGGCGGCCAGCTCGCCCAGCCGCTCGGCGTTGTCGCCCTCCACCTCGATCGCCCCGCCCTCCCCGGCGGAGAGCCGGAAGCCCTGGGCGGTCAGTACGTCGCGCATCCGCTCCGGCTCGGGGGTGCGGATCCGTACGTAGGTGTGCGAGTTCTCGGCGATGAACGCGGACATCGAGGTGTCGGCGAGCAGCTTGCCCTGGCCGATGACGACCAGATGCTCGGCGGTGAGCGCCATCTCGCTCATCAGATGGCTGGAGACGAACACCGTGCGGCCCTCGCTCGCCAGCCGCTGCATCAGCGTGCGGATCCAGTGAATGCCCTCCGGGTCGAGGCCGTTCACCGGTTCGTCGAACATCAGGATGTCCGGGTCGCCGAGCAGCGCGGCGGCGATACCGAGGCGCTGGCCCATACCGAGCGAGAAGCCCTTGGGGCGCTTGCCCGCGACGGCCGACAGTCCCACCATCTCCAGCACCTCGCCGACCCGGCGCGGGGGGATGCCGTTGGACTGCGCGAGACAGAGCAGGTGGTCGCGGGCCCGACGGCCGCCGTGCACGCCCTTGGCCTCCAGCAGGGCGCCGATGTGGTGGAGCGGCTCCTGGAGCTGGTCGTAGTGCTTGCCGTCGATATGGACGTCGCCGCTGGTGGGCGAGTCGAGGCCCAGGATCATGCGCATCGTGGTGGACTTGCCGGCGCCGTTGGGGCCGAGGAAGCCGGTGATGATGCCGGGGCGCACGGCGAAGGTGAGGTCGTCCACGGCCAGTTTCTCGCCGTAGCGCTTGGTGAGTCCCCGCAGCTCGATCATGAACCGACGCTATGGGATCCCCGTCAATCCCGCGACGCGGGGTACGCCAAACGGAGTACGCCGTCAGGGGTGCGGGTGCGATGGCCGGGCGCGCAGTTCCCCGCGCCCCTGAGGGGCGCCCCGGCGGGGCCCGGTATCGCCCCGTTACCGGGCCCCGGGGAACGGCGGGTCAGCGGGACTGCTGGGCGGGAACCCCGCGGCTCAGCGCCGAGGCCGCGTTGGACGCCGCCTCCTCCGAGGCGCCCTCCTCCGGCTGCCCGGCCGCGGCCACCGCCGCGCCCGTCAGCGTGGCCAGCATCTCGCGGACATTGGTGAGCTGGGCGTTGATGCTGTCGCGGCGGTTGGTCAGGGCCGCCAGCTCGCGCTCGGACTCGCTGCGCACCCGGTCGGCCTTGGCGTTGGCGTCGGCCACGATGTCCTCGGCCTGCCGCTGCGCGGTCTCCACGGTCTGCCGGGCGCGCCGCTCCGCGTCCGTCCGCAGCTTCTCCGCCTCCAGCCGCAGCTGTTCGGCGCGGTGCTCGATCTCCGCCAGGCGCTTCTCCGCCTTGGCCTGACGGGAGGCCAGATCCCGCTCCGACTGCTCCCGCCGCTTGGCGAGGTTCGTCTCGAAGTCGGCCGCCGCCTGCGCGGCCTTGGCGCGGGTGTCCTCGAAGAGCGAGTCCGCCTCCTCGCGCTTGGACTGGGCGTCCTTCTGCGCCTCGGTGCGGAGCGTCTGCGCCTCGCCCTTGGCCTTCTCGACGATGCGGGCGCCCTCGTCCTCGGCCTTCGCCTTGCGCTCGGCGGCGAACGCCTCCGCGTCGTTCCGCACCTGCTGGGCCGCGCCCTCGGCCAGCTCGCGGTGCTGCTCGGCGGCCCTGCGGGCCTCCTCGCGCAGGTCCTTGGCCTCCTCCTCGGCGAGGCGGAGGATCTTCTCGACTCGGGCTCCCAGACCGGCGTACGACGGTTCGGCGTCGTTGACCTGGGCCTGGGCGTTCTGCGTTTCGAGGTGGAGCTCCTCGATGCGCTTTTCCAGAGAGGTGATGCGAGCCAGTGCGCTGTCACGGTCGGCGATGAGCTTCGTAATGCGGTCGTCCACCTGCCCGCGGTCGTAGCCACGCCGCACGAGCTCGAAGCCGAAAGGGGAGGAAGTGTCGCTCATGGGGTTCCTGTCGATTCAGACGGGTTATCAGACGGGGAGTGATAGGGGGAATCCTAGGGGCAGAAGCGGCGTGTCACAGAGCTTATGCCCGTTTGATCTGGAGAATGTGCGCTCGTTCGAGTGGCTAGGACCCGGCGCCCTTGCCACCCGTACGGGTCGTACCCGCTCCAGCCCCCGCTTTGACACCGCCGTTGCTTCCGGAACTCCCGGATGACGCACCGCCTTTCTTGCCGCTGGGAGTGCCGGAGCCGCCGGAACCGCCCTGCGGGCCGGGGCCCGGGGGCGGCGGGGAGCCGGCACCGGGAGCCGGGCCGGGGCCCGGGTCCGGCGCCTCGAAGGACTCCAGCGCCTCCAACACGTCCTGCACTCGCGAGATCTCGGTGTTGATGTCCTCCTGGCGCCGCACCAGGACGTCGAGTTCGCGCTGCCCGGCCTCGACCGTGTGCCGCGCCTCCTCCTCGGCCTCCTCGCGGAACCGCTCTCCCTCGGCGACCAACTCGGCCTTCTTCTGCTCGGCCTCCTTCAGCAGCCCCTCGGCCTTCTTGACCGCCGCGATGCGGACCTTACTCGCCTCCGCGCCGGCGTCCGACCGCAGCTTCTCGGACTTCTGCTCGGCCTCCGCGAGCTGCTCCTCGGCGGCCTTGACCAGCTTGTCGCAGCGCTCGCCCGCCGACTGCATCGCCTCGGCGGCCTCCCGCCGCGCCCGCTCGTGCAGCTCCTCGATCTCGGACTCGGTGCGGGAGCGCAGCTCCTCGGCGCGCTCCCGGATCGCCGAGGAGTCGTTGCGGGCCTCCTCCAGCAGGGTGTCCGCGTCCGAGCGGGCCTTCTCGACGTGCTCCCGGCCCTCGGCCCGCGCCTCCTCCAGCAGCCGATCGGACTCGGTGCGCGCCGCGCCCACCATGGCGTCCGCCTGCTCCTCGGCGGCGGTCTGGGTGTGCACCGCCTCCTCCTGGGCCTGTGCGAGCAGCTGGTCGGCCTGCTCCGCGGCCTCGGTGCGCTTGGCGGCGGCCTCCTCGCGGGCCTCGTCGCGCACCCGCTCGGCCTCCGCGCGCACCCGCTCGGCCTCTTCCCACGCCTCCGCGACGGTCCGCTCCGCGAGCGACTTGGCGGCGTCCGTCTCCTCCCGCGCCTCCCGGCGCAGCGTCTCGGCCGCGTGCTCCGCGGCCGAGCGGAGCCCCGCGACCTCCTCCTCGGCCTCCTCGTGCAGCCCGGCCACCGAGTCCCGTACCTGCTGCGCGGTCTCCTCGGCGGTGGCCACCAGGTCCGCCGCGCGCCGCTCGGCCTCCCCGGTCAGCCGCTCCGCCTCGGCCTGGGCCTCCTCGACCCGCTTGCGCGCCGACGCCAGCAGCTCCTCGCTCTGCTCGCGGGCCTGCGTCCGCTCCTGGTGCGCCTCCTCGCGCGCGGACGCCAGCAGCTCGTCGGCCTCCCGGCGGCGCCGTGCCGCCTCCTCCTGCGCGTCGCTCAGCGCCTGGGCGGCCTCCGCGCCGGTACGTTCCGCCGCCGTGTCCGCCTCCGTGCGCACCCGGTCGGCGGTGGCCTGCGCCTCCTCGCGCAGCCGCTCCGCCTCGGCCGCCGCCTCGCTGCGCAGCTGCACCGCCAGGGCCTCGCCCTCGGCGCGGGCCTGCGAGGCGTCGGTGGCCGCCTCGGTGCGCAGCCGCTCGGACTCCTCCTCGGCCTGCTGCTGGAGGGTGCGGCTGCGGTCCGCCGCCTCGTTGCGCACCCGCTCCGACTCGGCGCGGGCCTCGTCCCGCAGCCGCTCGGCCTCCGCGCGGGCCTCCGCCAGCTCGCTCTGCGCCGCGGCCAGCTTCTGCTCGGCCTCCTCGCGCAGCCGGTCCAGCTCCGTCTGCTGCTCGCTCGCGCGCTCCCGGGCCGCCTGCTCGGCCTCCTCGCGGGTGCGCTGCCCGGCCTCGTCCGCGTCGGCGCGGGTCTGCTCGGCCTGCTGCTCGGCCGTCGTCCGCAGCTCCTCGGCCTCGGCGCGGGCGCGCTCCAGCGCCTCGTCGGCCTGCTCGCGCAGCGCCGTGGCGCGCTCGATCGCCTCGGTGCGGACCCGCTCGCTCTCCGTGGTGGCCTCGGTACGGGTCTCCTCGGCGTCGGCCTTCGCCTTGGCCAGCAGCTCCTCGGCGCGGCTCGCGGCCTCCTCGATCTGCTGGACGGCGTCCCGGCGGGCCTCGCCGCGGATCCGCTCGCCCTCCTCCACGGCCTCGGCCCGCAGCTGCTCGGCCTCGGTGCGCAGCCGCCGCGCCTCCTCCTGGAGCTCGACGGTCTTGGCGCGGTACTCCTTGGTGTCGTCCTTCGCCGCGCCCTTGAGCTGCTCCGCGGTGTCGTGGGCCTCGGAGCGCAGCCGGTCGGCCTCCGCCTCGGCCTCGGTGCGCAGCCGCTCGGCCTCCTCGGCGGCGGCCCTGGTGGTGGCCTTGGCCTCCTCGGACGCCTTGTTGAGCACGTCCTCGGCGGTGCGGGCCGCCTCCGCGAGCTGGTTCGCGGACTCCTCGGCGGTGGTGGAGCGGGCCTCCTCGCGGGCCTGCGCGATCAGCCGCTCCGCCTCGGCGCGGGCGTCCTGGCGGATCTGCTCGGCCTCGGCCTTGGCCGCCTCGGAGTCCTTGGTGGCCTCGCCGACCAGCCGCGCCACCTGGTCCTTGGCCGTGCGGGTGCGCTGCTCGTTCTCCGACTCGGCGTCGGCGATACGCCGGGCCGCTGCCTCCTCGGCCTCGGTGAGCTTCTGCTCGGCCTGCGCGCGGGCCTCCCGCAGCGCCGCGTCGGCCTCCTGCATCCGCTCCTCGGCCCGGCGCACCAGCTCGGCGGCGTCCCGGCGGCTGTTCTCGGACTCCTCGGCGGTGGCGGTGCGCAGCTGCTCGGCGTGGTCGGTGGCCTCCTGGGCCTGCGTCGCGGCGGCGCCCAGCACCCGCTCCGCGTCGGCGCGGGCGCGGCGCAGGATGCCCTCGGCCTCCGCGCGGGCGTTCTCCGCCTCGGTGCTGAGCCGCTGCCGGGACTCCTCGGTCAGCCGCTGCGCCTCGGCGCGCGCCTGGGCCAGCGACTGCTCGGTCTCCGCCCGGGTCTCCTCCATGAGGCGGCGGGCCTGCTGCTCGGTGCGGGCGCGCAGCTGCTCGGCCCAGGCGACGTTCTCGTTGACGTGGTTCTCGACCGTGGAGCGGCGCTCGGCCAGCTCCTGGTCGAGCTGCTGACGGCGGCGCACCGCCTCGGCGTGCAGCTCGGACTCCAGCCGGGCCTGCTGCTCGGCCTGCTCCTGCAGCAGCCGCTGGGTCTGGGCGCGGGCCTCGCGCAGCTCCCGCTCCGCGTCGGCCCGCATCTGGTCGGCCTGGAGCTGGGCGTTGCGGAGCAACTGCTCGGCCTGCTGCGAGGCGTTGTCGTATCCCGCCGGGCGCGTCGCGAGCGCGCGCCGCGCCTCGTGCAGCTTGGCGCGCAGCACCTCGACCTGGTAGCCGAGGTCGTCGGCGTGCTCGACCGCCTTCTCGCGCTCCTTCTTGAGCCGATCCATCTCGGCCTCGAACTGCGAGAGGTGATCGTCGGCGTCAGCCTCGTAGCGGTCGTAGCCCCGCACTGCGCGGTCCCATCCGTCCCCTGGTCGTCGTGGAGGTGATCAGAAACCTCACCGTGGACCCCATGTCATGGCGTCTGACGGAAATGGTGTCAGATCATCGGCGGAACGTGGACCGAGCCCCCAGCCCGGAGCACCCCGTCAGGTGCGGAGAGCCCGCCCCGGCCGGATGCCACTGTACCGGGCGCGGAAGCGGACGTCAGTGGTCCGTTGGCGCGGGCGCGGTGCGTTGCGGTTCCCCGCGAGGGGGCGCGCGCCGAGGATTCCGGTGCCCCCTGTGCGGCGGCCGGTTCGGCGCTGCGCCCTCCCGGCGCGGCGGACTCAGCCGTGCGTGCCCTGCTGTTCGGCCGCCGTCACCAGCTCCGTCAGCACCCCGTGGCAGTCCTTGGGGTGCAGGAACGTGATGCGGGAGCCCATCGAGCCGCGCCGGGGCTCGTCGTAGAGGACGCGGATGCCCTGGTCGCGGATGGCCTCCGAATCGCCGTCCACATCGGCGGTGCCGAAGGCGATGTGGTGGACCCCCTCGCCGTTCTTGGCCAGCCACTTGCCGACGGCGGAGTCCTCCCGTACGGGTTCGAGAAGCTGGATGTAGGACGCGCCTCCGTCGTCCGTGCCGTTGATCCGCAGCATGGCTTCGCGGACCCCCTGCTCCTCGTTGACCTCGGTGTGGAGCACCTCGAAGCCGTAGGTGCGGGCGTAGAAAGCGGCGGTGGTCTCCAGATCGGTGCAGGCGATCCCGATGTGGTCGATACGCGTCAGCATGGAGACAGTGCAGCGTCCGCGGCGTGATTACGCAACGTGCGCACGGTCACACTCTTGTACCGGTGACCGCGCGAGGTACCGCTCAGTACATTGATGGTAACCCTCGTTAACTTCCCTCCGGAAGGGGACCTCATGACTGCTACGTCCAGCAGCGCCACCTCTGTGATCGTCGCCGGGGCCCGTACGCCCATGGGGAGGCTGCTCGGGTCCCTGAAGTCCTTCTCCGGGGCCGACTTGGGCGGCTTCGCCATCAAGGCAGCCCTGGAGCGGGCGGGCATCGGCGGGGACCAGGTGGACTACGTGATCATGGGCCAGGTGCTCACCGCCGGGGCCGGGCAGATCCCGGCGCGCCAGGCCGCCGTCCAGGCGGGCATCCCGATGACGGTGCCCGCGCTGACCGTCAACAAGGTCTGCCTCTCCGGCCTGGACGCCGTCGCGCTGGCCGACCAGCTGGTGCGCGCGGGGGAGTTCGACATCGTCGTGGCGGGCGGCCAGGAGTCCATGACGAACGCGCCGCACCTGCTGCCCAAGTCCCGGGAGGGCTACAAGTACGGCGCCGTGGAGATGCTCGACGCGATGGCGTACGACGGGCTCACCGACCCGTGGGAGAACATCCCCATGGGCGCCTCCACGGAGCAGCACAACACCCGGCTCGGCATCGGCCGCGCCGAGCAGGACGAGATCGCCGCCGCCTCGCACCAGCGGGCCGCGGCGGCGCAGCGCGCCGGGCTCTTCCAGGCGGAGATCACGCCCGTGGAGATCCCGCAGCGCAAGGGCGACCCGGTGCTGTTCTCCGAGGACGAGGGCATCCGCCCGGACACCACGGTGGAGACGCTGAGCACGCTGCGGCCCTCGTTCTCCAAGGACGGCACGATCACCGCGGGTTCGTCCTCGCAGATCTCCGACGGCGCCGCGGCCGTGGTCGTGATGAGCAAGGCGCGGGCCGAGGAGCTCGGGCTGGAGTGGATCGCGGAGATCGGCGCGCACGGCACGGTGGCGGGGCCGGACAACTCGCTCCAGTCCCAGCCGTCCAACGCGATCCAGCACGCCCTGAAGAAGGAGGGCATCGCGGTCGGCGACCTCGATCTGATCGAGATCAACGAGGCGTTCGCGTCCGTGGCGCACCAGTCGATGAAGGACCTGGGAATCGGACCCGAAAAGGTGAATGTCAACGGGGGCGCCATCGCGCTGGGGCACCCGATCGGCATGTCCGGGGCCCGGCTGGCGCTGCATCTCGCGCTGGAGCTGAAGCGGCGGGGCGGCGGGGTCGGCGCGGCGGCGCTGTGCGGAGGCGGCGGCCAGGGCGACGCCCTCGTCGTCCGCGTCCCGTGACACCTCCCAACTACGCTGCGGGGTAGCGG
>NZ_JAAKZZ010000307.1 GCF_011045075.1 Streptomyces boncukensis | reverse complement strand
GCGGGGGCCCCGCCGTACCGGGCGCAGGGACGGACGCGTGCAACGCCCTGGACGGAGGCTCCGCGGGAGACGGGGGCGGAGACAGGGGCCGGGGCGGCGGCTCGGCCCGGAGCTCCGGCCGCTCGGCGTACGGTACGTCGGCGAACGGCGGGTCCCGGCGGGGCTCCCGGGGCGTGGGCACCGGGTCCTGCGGGGTGCCGCCGGAGTCGTGTGCGCCGTCCGTGCCCCGCTTCCGGTCGGGAAGCCCCATGTCCATGTGCCGCCTCTGCTCCCTGATGCCCCATCGCGCCGGCCCGCCGCACCGAGCCGCCGGTATATCCTCCTCCGCCCAATCTAACGGCTGACCACGACAGTTGAACCACCGTCTCACCGGGGCCCGGCGGCCGGAGGGAGCCCGGGGGGCGTACGTCACGCTACGGTGCGGCCAACACGTCCGGCGGACTTCTCCGCAGCGGTGCATGTCCCGCCTCTGCGGGTAGCCCTAGCCTGCGAAGAACCAGCAGACCCCCCCCCTTTCTCCCGAGGAGTGCGCTATGACCGCGATGAGTGATCTGCCCGGAGGTCCGGCCCTCCCCCAGGAGCGGCGTCTCGTCACCGCTGTTCCCGGGCCCAAGTCGCAGGAGCTGATGGCCCGCAAGCAGGCGGTGGTGGCGGACGGCATCGGGACCGTGATGCCCGTCTTCGTGCGGCGCGCGGGCGGCGGGGTGCTGGAGGACGTGGACGGCAACTCGTTCATCGACTTCGGCTCCGGCATCGCCGTGACCTCCGTCGGCAACAGCGCCGAGGCCGTGGTCCGCCGCGCGTCCGAACAGCTGCGGGACTACACCCACACGTGTGTGATGGTGACGCCGTACGAGCCGTACGTGGCGGTCTGCGAGGAGCTGGCCGAGGTCACTCCGGGCGACCACGAGAAGAAGAGCGTGCTGCTCAACTCCGGCGCCGAGGCGGTGGAGAACGCCGTCAAGATCGCCCGTGCCCACACCGGGCGGCAGGCCGTCGTGGTGTTCGACCACGGCTACCACGGCCGCACCAACCTCACCATGGCGCTCACCGCCAAGAACATGCCGTACAAGCACGGCTTCGGCCCGTTCGCGCCGGAGGTCTACCGGGTGCCGATGGCCTATCCGTACCGCTGGCTGACCGGCCCGGAGAACTGCGCGGAGGAGGCCGCCGCGCAGGCCATCGACCAGATCACCAAGCAGGTCGGCGCGGACAACGTCGCGGCGATCGTGGTGGAGCCGGTGCTGGGCGAGGGCGGGTTCATCGTGCCGGCGCGCGGATTCCTGCCGCGTATCGCCCAGTTCGCGAAGGACAACGGGATCGTGTTCGTCGCGGACGAGATCCAGTCCGGCTTCTGCCGTACGGGCCAGTGGTTCGCGTGCGAGGACGAGGGCATCGTGCCCGACCTGATCACCACCGCGAAGGGCATCGCGGGCGGCCTGCCGCTGGCGGCGGTCACGGGGCGCGCCGAGATCATGGACGCGGCGCACTCCGGCGGCCTGGGCGGCACCTACGGCGGCAACCCGGTCGCGTGCGCGGCGGCCCTCGGCTCCATCGAGACCATGCGCGAGCAGGACCTGGCGGCGCGGGCCCGGCGCGTGGAGGAGGTCATGAAGCCGCGGCTGGAGAAGCTGGCCGGGGAGTTCGACGTCATCGGGGACGTGCGCGGACGCGGCGCGATGCTCGCGATCGAACTGGTGCAGCCGGGGACCAAGGAGCCCGCGCCGCAGGCCACCACGGCGCTCGCCAAGGCGTGCCACCAGCGGGGCCTGCTGGTGCTGACCACCGGCACCTACGGCAACGTGATGCGCTTCCTGCCGCCGCTGGTCATCGGCGAGGATCTGCTGAACGAGGGGTTGGACGTGCTGGAGGAGGCCCTGGGCCAGCTGTGACGGCGCGGACGGCGAGGGCGGGGAGGACGGCGAGGACGGAGAGGACAGGGAGGCCGGTGAATATGCCTCCCGTGAAGAACCTGTGCGGGCCTCATGTCCGGAGAGTGAGACCGCTGACCGGTCCAGTCCCGCTGCCGTACGGTTTCTGCAGTTGCCGGACGATGCCGGGGGTCACCTCCTCATCACCGGCACGAGCTGGTCTCTCCCCAGGGCCAGTTCGGTCGTGCCTTCGTGCACGTTCCTCATCGATCGGATGACCGCTTGTCCCACTCCCCCCGGGGCCCGCGGCACGCCGGTCGCCTCGGCCGCCCCGGAGCTCTCCCCCCTGTTCCTGGGCGGCCGACTCGTGTGCCGCCGGTCCGCTGGCTGTGGTGGGCGGCCCTCCCGCTGCTCGGGTGCGCCCTCGCCGTCTGGCAGGTCCTCGGCGACGGACCGCTGCGCCGCGCCGACGAACGGCTCGGGGACGCGCTGCGCGCCGCGGCGCCGCCCGCCTGGTGCGCCGAACCCCTCGCGGACCTCGGCAACGCGGCGGTGGCGCTGCCCGTACTGCTCGCCGCCCTGCTGTACGCCCTCGCCGCGGCCCGCTTCCGCCGAGCTCCCGGCTTCGCCGGAGCAGGGGGCACCGGTATCCCCCTGGGCCCCGCGCTGTGCTGCGCCGTGGCGATGGCGCTGGTGCCCGCCGTCGTCTCCGCGCTCAAGGCGTGGACGGACCGTCCGGGGCCGCTGGGCGGCACGGGGTACTTCCCCTCCGGGCACGCGGCGACAGCCGCGGTCGCCTTCGGCTGCGCCGTGCTGCTGCTCCAGGTGGCCGGGGCGCGCGCCGCGCGGGCCTGGTGGACGGCCGCCGCCCTGCTCACCGCGCTGAACGGGCTGGGCCTGGTCTGGCGGGGCTACCACTGGCCGCTGGATGTGCTGGCGAGCTGGTGCCTGAGCGCGCTCCTGGTGGCAGCGGCGGCCTGGGGGATCACCGCGTTCCGGCGATCCGCGCCGCCGCCTCGTGCATCGCGAGCTCCAGGACGGCCGGGTCGTTCAGAGTCCCCCGGCCGTCCGGGGGGATGACCCAGCGCGTGCCGCCGGTGAACCGCCCCGGATAGGGCACGACGATCCAGGTGCCGCGCCCCGCGCACCGCACGCCCGTACCGAGCCACCGGGTGGCCGTGCCCGGCGGGACGAAGAAGCCGACCCGCGCGTCCCCGAAGTCGGCGAGTACCGGGCCCATGCGGTCGATGCAGCGGGTGAGGACGTCCAGCGCCGGGTGGCCCAGCTGGGCGCTGACGATGAGCACGTCCCACATGCGCCCCGCGGGCAGCAGCGCCACTCCCAGCGGATTGCGTTCCCACTCCCACCGGCATACCTCCGGGTCCGGGGCGGCCGAAGCCAGCCATTCGACGGCGCCCCTGGTCTCCGCTGTGCCGCTCATGCTCTCTGCCTTCCTGTCGCGCTCGCGCCGGCGCGCGGAGCTGTCACGGGGGAGAGAGCGGCGGGGCGGCATCCTTACACCACTTCGCCGGGGGTTTTCCGATCCGTCGGGGCGCTGTTTCCGCGGCGTTTCCCCGGCGCCCGTCCGGCTCAGCTGTCGAAGCCCATGCCGGCCCGGTCCAGGGTCCGCAGCCACAGGTTGCGCCGCCCGCCGCGCGCGTCCGCGCGGGCCAGCGACCACTGGGTGAGCCCGATCCCGGCCCAGCGCAGCGGCTCGGGCGGGAAGGGCAGCGGCCGGCCGCGCACCATCTCCAGCTCCGTGCGCTCGGTGCGCGCGCCGTCGAGCAGGTCGAGCATCACCTCGGCGCCGAACCGGGTGGCGCCGACGCCCAGTCCCGTATAGCCCGCCGCGTAGCCGACCCGTCCGCCGTGCGCGGTCCCGAAGAACGCGGAGAAGCGCGAGCAGGTGTCGATCACACCGCCCCAGCGGTGGGTGAAGCGGAGCCCTTCGAGCTGCGGGAAGCAGCGGAAGAAGTGCCGGGCCAGCGTGCGGAAGGTCTCCGGCCGCTGGTCGTACTCGCGGGCGATCCGGCTGCCGTAGTGGTAGACCACGTCGTAGCCGCCCCACAGGATCCGGTTGTCGGCGGTGAGCCGGAAGTAGTGGAAGTGGTTGGCGCTGTCGCTCAGCCCCTGCCGGTTGCGCCAGCCGACGGCGGCGAGCTGGTCCGCGCCGAGCGGCTCTGTCATGAGCGCGTAGTCGTACACCGGGACGACGTACGGGCGCACCCGCCGCAGCAGCGAGGGGAACGCGTTGGTGCCGAGCGCGACGTGCCGGGCGCGCACCCGGCCGTACGGGGTGCGCACGGCGGCTCCGGCACCGCGCACCGCCAGCTGGGTGGCGGGGGTGTGCTCGTAGATCCGCACACCCGCCTCGGCGCACGCCGCCTTCAGCCCCCAGGCGAGCCGCGCCGGGTTGACCATGGCGACGCCCGTCCGGTCCCACAGCCCGGCGAGGAAGGTCGGCGAGTCGGCCTGGGCGCGCACCGCGTCCCGGTCGAGCAGCTCCAGCCCGGCGTCCAGGCCCAGCGCCCGCGCCTGGGCCGCGCTCTCGTCCAGCTCGGCGACCTGGTGCGGCTCGGTGGCCACGGCGATCTCGCCGGTGCGCTCGAAGTCGCAGTCGATGGCGTAGCGCTGGACGTCCTCCTCGATGGCGTCCAGGTTGCGCGCGCCCAGCTCCTCCAGCGCGGCGATCTCGCCGGGCCAGCGGGCGGCGCCGTTGGCGAAGCCGTGGGTGAGCGAGGCCGCGCAGAACCCGCCGTTGCGCCCGGAGGCCGCCCAGCCGGTCTCCTCGCCCTCGACCAGCACCACATCGCGGCCCGGGTCGCGCTCCTTGGCCAGCAGCGCGGTCCACAGGCCGCTGTAGCCGCCGCCGACCACGAGCAGGTCGCACTGCTCGGTGCCGACCAGCGCGGCGTGCGCGCGGGGGCGCGCGGGGTCGTCCAGCCAGTACACGGCGGGCTGTGCGTCGGCCAGCGCGGTGGTTGGTTCGCGCATGGATATCGGCTCCTCTTGCTCACGGTCCCCGGCGGGGGCTGCCGGGGAGGGGGTGCCCCTGGCCACGACCGGTCTCGGGGGCACCTCCCGAGCGATGTGCCCCTCAGGGTCCGCCGGACACGGCGCTAGCTCTTCCTCCGGCGGTTCGCGGTGAGCCGGCCGCCCAGCACGATCGCGACGGCGATGACGAACATCGCCGAGCCGATCACGTTCACCTGGACGGGAACGCCGCGCTGCGCGGCGCC
Source organism: Streptomyces boncukensis (assembly GCF_011045075.1). Taxonomy (GTDB): domain Bacteria; phylum Actinomycetota; class Actinomycetes; order Streptomycetales; family Streptomycetaceae; genus Streptomyces; species Streptomyces boncukensis. Next base: position 4,077 of record NZ_JAAKZZ010000307.1, on the reverse strand, counting down.
CCAGACGAACATCGGGAACGTCACCGTGGACGAGCCCGCGTTGAACTGGGTGATGATGAAATCGTCGAAGGACAGGGCGAAACTCAGCATCGCACCCGCGGCGATTCCCGGCGCGGCGAGCGGCAGCGTGACCCGCCAGAAGGTCTGCACCGGGCCCGCGTACAGGTCCCGGGCCGCCTCCTCCAGCCGCGGGTCCATGCTCATCACCCGTGCCTTGACGGCGACGATCACGAAGCTCAGGCAGAACATCACATGGGCGATCAGAATCGTGGTGAAGCCGAAGCCGACCCGCATGTTGAGGAAGAGGGTGCCCAGTGACGCGGCCATGACCACCTCGGGCATGGCCATGGGGAGGAAGATCAGCGCGTTGGCGAGGCCGCCGCCCCGGAAGCGGTAGCGGGCGAGCGCGAAGGCGGCGAGGGTCCCGAACGCGGTGGCGATCAGGGTCGCCAGGACGGCGATGCGCAGGCTGAGCCCGAGCGAGCCGCACATGTCGGCCACGCCGCACGGGTCCGTCCAGGCGTCGGTGGAGAACGCGCGCCACTGGTAGTTGAAGCGCCCGGCCGGGTCGTTGAACGAGAACAGCAGTACCACCAGGTTGGGCAGCAGCAGATAGCCGAGCGTCGCGCAGCCCGCGAGGACGACGGCGTTGCGGCGCAGCCGGCGCAGCGGGGCGAGCAGCGGCGAGTTCGCCATCAGACCAGCTCCTCCGTTCCCGCCCGGCGGATGTAGACGCTGACGACCAGCAGGATGAGCGCCATCAGCAGGAAGGACATGGCCGCCGCTGTCGGGTAGTCGAGGACGTTGAGGAACTGCTTCTGGATGGCGTTGCCGACCATCTGCTCGTTCGGCGAGCCGAGCAGCTGCGCGTTGATGTAGTCCCCGGAGGCCGGGATGAAGGTGAGCAGCGTGCCCGCGACGACGCCCGGGAGGGAGAGCGGGAAGGTCACCTTGCGGAAGGTGGTCGCCCCGGTGGCGTACAGGTCGCGGGCGGCCTCGTGCAGCGCGGTGTCGATGCGCTCCAGCGAGCTGTACAGCGGCAGGATCATGAACGGCAGGAAGTTGTACGTCAGCCCGCACACCACCGCCAGCGGTGTGGCCAGCACCCTGTCGCCGCTGGTGAGTCCGAGCCGGCTGGTGGCGTCGAGGACGTGCAGCGTCTCCAGCGCGCCGACCACCGCGCCGCCGTCGGACAGGATCGTCTTCCAGGCGAGCGTGCGGATCAGGAAGCTGGTGAAGAACGGCGCGATCACCATCACCAGCAGCACATTGCGCCAGCGCCCGCGCGGAACGCGATCGTGTAGGCGAGCGGATAGCCGATCACCAGGCACAGCACGGTGGCGACGGCGGCGTAGCCGAAGGAGCGGAGGAAGTGCTCGCCGTAGTCGCCCAGCGCGTCGGTGTAGTTGGCGACGTGCCAGGTGACCCGGAAACCCTCCTCCAGCGAGCCGCTCTGCACGGAGGTGGACGCCTGGTAGACGAGCGGTGCGACGAAGAAGACGGCGAGCCACAGTCCGGCGGGCAGCAGCAGCCAGTACGGGGTGAGCGCGCGGCGGCGGGAGCGGGCGGCCGGCTGCTGCGCGGGCGTGTCCTGCCCGCCGGGCGCCGGGGCCGGATGCGGGGCGACGGACGTCATATCTCCCCCTCCCCCGCTGTCATGTCCTGCGCGGCGTCCAGCGCGAAGGTGTGTGCGGGCCGCCAGTGCACGACGACCTCCGCGCCGGGCGTCAGCCGGGTGTCGCGCTCCACGTTCTGCTCGTAGACCGAGATCTCGGCGCAGGCCGGGGTGTCGACGAGGTAGTGCAGCGAGACGCCGAGGTAGTTGGCGTCCCGGATGCGGCCGGTGAGCCGGTTGCGGCCGCCGGGCACCTGGTCCGCGTCCTGCGCGCGGGTGAGGGCGATCTTCTCCGGGCGCACGCCGACCAGCAGCGTGTCGCCGGCCCCGGTGCCCTCGGCCGGGCAGCGTGCGGCGGGCAGCCGCAGCGTGCCGTCCGCGCCCGGCGCCTTCACCTGGATCTCGTCCGGGCCGGCGGCGGTGACCTGGGCCTCGACGAGATTGGAGGTGCCGAGGAAGTTGGCGACGAAGGTGGAGCGCGGGTTCTCGTACAGCTCCGCCGGCTCGCCGAGCTGCACGACGCGCCCGCCGTTCATCACGGCGACCCGGTCGGCCATCGTCATGGCCTCCTCCTGGTCGTGCGTGACGTGCACGAAGGTGATGCCGACCTCGGCCTGGATGCGGGAGAGCTCAAGCTGCATCTGGCGGCGCAGCTTGAGGTCGAGGGCGCCCAGCGGCTCGTCGAGGAGCAGCACCTGCGGGCGGTTGATGAGCGCGCGGGCGAGCGCCACGCGCTGCTGCTGGCCGCCGGAGAGCTGCCCGGGTCTGCGGCGCGCCAGCTCGCCGAGCTGGACCAGCTCCAGCATCTCGGCCACCTGCTTCCCCACGGACTTGACGCCGCGCCGGCGCAGCCCGAACGCGACGTTGTCCCGGACGTCGAGGTGCGGGAAGAGCGCGTAGTTCTGGAAGACGGTGTTGACGGGGCGGCGGTGCGGGGGCAGCCGGGTGATGTCCTCGCCGTCGAGGAGGATGCGTCCGCCGGTGGGCTCCTCCAGCCCGGCGACCATGCGCAGGGTGGTGGTCTTGCCGCAGCCGGAGGCGCCGAGCAGGGCGAAGAACGACCCCTCGGGGATGGTGAGGTCGAGCGGGTGTACGGCGGTGGCGTCGCCGAAGACCTTGCTGAGGCCCGAAAGCGTGAGCGTCATGGCTCCCTCTCCTCGGTCAGGCGCCGATGAGCTTGGCGAACTTCTCCTCGTAGGCGGTCTCTTCCTCGCCCTTCATCGGCCGGAAGTTCCGCCCCTTCTTGATCATCTCGGCGTCGGGGAAGATCAGCGGGTCCGCGGCGAGCTCGGCGTCGATCTTCTTCATCTCGGCCTGCGCGCCGGTGACCGGGCAGATGTAGTTGATCCAGGCGGCCAGCTCGGCGGCCTCCCTGGGCCGGTAGTAGAAGTCGATCAGCTTCTCGGCGTTGGTCCGGTGCCGGGCCTTGACGGGGACCAGCAGGTCGTCCGTACCGAACAGGTAGCCGCGCTCGGGGACCGCGAACTCCACGTCCTCGTTGTCCTGCTTGAGCTGCACCACGTCGCCCGCCCAGGCCAGGCAGGCGGCGATGTCGCCGGAGTTCAGCTCGTCCATGTAGTCGTTGCCGCTGAAGCGGCGGAGCTGCTTGCGGTCGACGGCCTTCTGGATGCGGGCGACGACCCGGTCGAAGTCGTCGTCCGAGAACGTCATGGGGTCGATGCCCATGTCAAGCATGGTCAGTCCGACGGTGTCGGTCATCTCGGTGAGCATCGAGACCCGGCCCTTGAGCGCGTCGTCCTCCAGCAGCTGGCTGACGGAGGCGACCCGCTTCCCCTGGGTGGCCTTCTTGTTGTACGCGACCACGCACGCCGTGCCCGCCCACGGGTAGCTGTACTGGCGGCCCGGGTCGTGAGCGGCGGTCCGGAAGCGGTCCTCCAGGTTGGTGACCGCGTGGGGCATACGGGCCGGGTCGAGGCGCTGCGCCCAGCCCTGCCGGATCATGCGCCCGGCCATCCAGTCGGCGAGGACGACCAGATCGCGCCCGGCGTTCCGGCCGGCGGCGAGCTGCGGCTTGATCTTGCCGTAGAACTCGCTGTTGTCGTTGATGTCCTCGACGTACTTGACCTTGATGCCGCTCTCCCGCTGGAAGCGGTCGAGGGTGGGCCGCTTCTTCTTGTCGTCCTCGTCCACATCGATGTAGAGCGGCCAGTTGGCGAAGTCGAGGACCTTCTCCGTGCGGGAGTGGTCGGGGTCGCGCCGCTCGGCCGAGCGGCCCTTGTCGCCCTGTGCGGGCGGGATGCCGCAGGCGGCGAGGGCCGTGCCGCCTGCGGCGAGGGAGGCGGCGCGCAGCAGCCTGCGGCGGGACATGGCGGCCCGGCCGCTGGTCAGACTGCGCTCCCACGCCTCGCCTACGGCGTCCGGCATGTCTGCGTACGGATCCTGGGAGGACAGGGGAGACACAGGGGACATAGGGGGCACAGGGGACATGGCAACTGCCTTCC
>NZ_JAAKZZ010000306.1 GCF_011045075.1 Streptomyces boncukensis | reverse complement strand
CTGTTACTGACAGGCAGGAACGGCCGCAGCCGTTCCCACTCGGCATCACTCAGATCACCCCGCCCCATGTCCGCATCAACGACCCGGACGCGAGGCAGTCACATGATCGACCGGACAAGTCCTAGTCGTTCCTCGTCGAGCCGCCAGTCTCCGCCGCCCAGATCGCCGACTTCCAACAACCCCGTGCGAGCCGCCGCGACCGACAGCGTTCTACCCGACGGTCCGCGCGACGTAGGCGCTTCAGAGCTGGGGGTCTTGCTCTTTCCCTCGGAAGCGTCAGCGTCTGTGCCACCGCCGTTGCCGCCACCGTTGCACCCGACCAGAACCGCGAGGCAGGCCGTGGCCACGGCAAGAGACCTGACACTCGACACGTAGCCCCCATGTGGCATGTCATCAACAAGGCCATCAGGATAGCGGCGCTGGCCCTCGCATTCGGTGGATCTCAGCCAGACGGCAGAAAACCGGTGCGGCAGCAGCGCTATCTGTCGGGCGCCCCGTGTGGGTGCGTACCGTGTCTCGACTCGCTGCGTTGAATCGGAAGGCCATGGGCAGCGCCGAAGCGGCTACCCCGCCGGAGGCTCGCCGTGTTCGAGATAGACCGGATGGCCCTCAGCACGAGCGGCGACGGCACGCTTCACGCGGCGGGCAAGCCCCGGAATCAGAAGCCGGCCGAGGTCTTCGGCCGGATGGAACTCGGCGGACAGCAGCTCGTCAGGCGCGAGCTTGATTGACGCTGCGGCGTCCGGGCTGAGCTCACCACCATCGAAGATATACAGGACCTTGTCACTTCGGCGGGGAGCGGTGCCCAGTCGATTACGAGCAGCGAGCCGATAGGCGGTGTAATGCCCAGCTCTTCCTCCACTTCACGGCGGCACGCGGCCAAGGGGGATTCGTCCGTCTCCACGTACCCGCCGGGGATCTCCCACTTCGGCTTGTACGAGGGACGGGCCGGCAGGAGGCAGCCCTGGGCGTCGAAGAACAGGGCGCCTGCGGCCATGCGTGGCCGGGCCATCCGCTGTTCGTGCTCGTTCTCGGCTTGGCACGAGCCTGCTGACCGTGCCTCCCGTGGCCTGCACCAATGGCAGCTCGGCGAGCTGCTGAACCGCTCCGATGACTGGGTGTACCGGGTCGAGTCAGGCCGGATCCCGGTGAACAACGTCAAGATGCTCGCGGACCTGGCGGAAGCCCTGCGCGTCCACGTGGAGGCTCTGCAAGGGGTTCCGGCGCTGCTTGGAAGACCAAGGCAGCCACTCCCACGCGGCGGCCGACGCCAAAGCTGATGTCAACGTCAGAGCAAGAGGCCCCTTGGGCGATCCCAAGGGGCCTCTGACCTGCTGCGCGCTCGGCAGGATTCGAACCTGCAACCTTCTGATCCGTAGACCATTATCGATCTTGATCTGACCTGCGGAACTGCACTTGCGTCGCAGGTCAGAGGCCAAGTACGGGGAGGGTACGAACCAGCTCGGCGGAGCTGTCCGAGGCTGCGTTCTCCCGTTTTTCTCCCACGTCTCCCACCCGCTGAGCTGCGTCGGGCCCGATGCCATGGCACCGGGCCCGAGTGTTGCTGTCCGTCGTGAAGCAGAAGATCATTGCCGTGCCGCGATCCAGGTCACCATCCGTGCAGGGTGAGCGCGCCGGGCGCGTCCAGGTAGCCGCGGAGACCCGCGGCGGGATACTCGATGATGTCCTCGGGCAGGTCATGTACGGAGAACCAGCGCAGATCGAGGCATTTCTGGGGCTCACGGTTACTCGGTTCGCCCTCCCATTCGGTCGCCAGGAAGAAGAAGCCCACCCGTTCGATGTCCTCGGCCTGTTTGTGGTGCACAACGTGCACCTGCCGCAGTTGGTCGGGCGCGACGGTGACGCCGGTCTCCTCGTGCAGTTCGCGCGCGGCGCCCGCGGGGATGGTCTCGCCCCGGTCGAGCTTGCCCGAGGGCAGGTGCCAGCGACCGTAGCCATAGGGGCCGCCGCGCTGTGACATGAGGACCTTGTCGCCGTCGAGCAGGATGACGTGCGTGTCGAGGATGGGCGCTGCGTTCATGGGGTCACCGTGGGTCGTCGGGTCTGGTGTGGCTGTCGATGACGGTATCGGCGTATGGGGGCGCCTGTTCGGCGATTCGCTCGGCGGTCTCCGAAGGAGTGGCCTCGGTGGTGTCGAGGACCAGCACGGGTACCTTCATGCGTTCGAGGGTGCGCGCTGCTTGTTCATAGAGGCGGACCTCGCGCGCGGGTGTCTCGGGGTCCTGCTCGAATCTGTGGTGCGCTCCCCGAGTGGTGAGACGCTGTCTGATGGTTGCAGGGGCGGCGGTGAGGAGGACCGCGAGGTCGGGCAGGAGCACGTCGGCGTTCAAGTCCAGCAGGAAGGGCTCGGGGACGCCGTCGAGGCGTTGCACGACGAGGGTGGATGCGAGGTAGCGGTCGCACAGGACGTCTTGGGCGGCGTCGAGGCGTGGCCGTATCTCGGTTTCGATGTGGTGATATCTGTCGGCCGCGACGAGGCAGGCGAGGGCGTGACCGCGGATGTGGTCGGCGTGGGCGCGGGTGAACCGGCCCAGCCGATTGTCCGAGGGTTCGGCCGTGGTGTGGACGGGGGCGCCGTGCTGGCGCAGGTGCGCGGCGAGGGCGGCGAGGGTGGTTGATTTGCCGACGCCGCCGGGGCCGTCGAGGGTGATGAGCCGGCCGGGTCGATTCACGCTGCGGCCCCTGGTGATGCGTTGCGGTGGTGCTGCTCACGGGCGAGGCGGGCGAGGGTGCCACGCAGTTCGGGGAGGGGGACGCCCCCGAACTGGATGCCGACGGAGAAGTTGAATTCGTCGCGAGCGCGCATGGACTCGTCGGCTCCCTGGTCAGTGAGGTCGACGTCGGCGTACGCGAGCATCTGCTCGGGGTCGTAGCCGTCGGCGGTGAGCTGCTGCCATATGGGGGTACCGGGGTAGGGCCGGAACTCGAAGACGGAAGCGCGGAAGTTCCCGGGCTGGGCGTCGGCGAGGTCCCACAGCCGATGTATGTGGCGGACGGTAGCGCCGAGGTCGTCGGGTTGCTCATCCGGATAGCCGAGGATGAAGTAGCCCTTCACGCTGACGCCCCGTTCCATCAGGCGGTGGGCGACCTGCTCGGTCATCTCGGCCGTAATGCGTTTGTCCATCGCGCGCAGGATGCGGTCGCTGCCGGATTCGATGCCGAGGGCGACCTCGCGCAACCCGTTGCGGGCGAGGGTGTCGAGCATGGCGTCGTCCGCGCGATGGAGGACGTTGATCCGGCCGGTGGCGTCCCATACGTAGCGTTCGCCGATGCGGCTTGCGGTGAAGGTGTCCATGGCGGGCCGGATGATCCGGGCGGCGCCGAGGAACAGGTCGTCGACGAAGCGGAACGCGGTGGCGCCGTGCTCGGCGTTCAGGGTCTCCAGCTCGGCGACGATCCGCTCGGGGGAGCGTGTACGGATCTTGACGTCTGGGTTCGCGGATACCGCGGCGCCGCAGAATCCGCAGTCGTAGGGGCAGCCGCGCGAGCCCACGATGTTGGCCTCGATACGGCCGTCATCGGCGCGGTACGGGTCTTGCGGCAGGTATGCGCGGTCGACGAGCGGGAGAGCGTCGATGTCCGGGGCGAGCAGGTGTGCGGTGTCTGTGCCGTGTGCGACGCCCGCGGCGGTCGTCCCGAGTAGCCGGTCGCGCCACATCACGCCGGGTAAGGATGCGCGGCGGCCCTCGTCGTCCAGGAGTGCGGCGACGCGGGTCTCACCTTCGCCGAGTACGAGCGCGCGTAAGCCGGCCATCCGGGGGTCGGCGAGCACGCGCTGCGGCATGGCCTTGGCCTGGTGGCCCCCTGCCATGAGCGCGATGTCGGAGTGCAGACCGCTCGCGATGCGTGCCGAGAGTTCATAGGTCGGGGCGAGCAGGTTCATGCCGACCCATCGCGGGGCGGCGTGGTTGATGGCGCGCACGGTCTCGTCGATGCCGAGCCCGTGTGCCTCGGCGTCGAGCACGCCGACGTTGAACCCGGAGTGCCGGGCATAGGTTGCGATGTAGGCCATGCCGAGCACGGGCAGGGTGTAGTCGTTGACGCGCGGGCGCTCGGCGTAGTCCCGTAACGGCGCGTTGACGAACAGCGCATCGAGGGGGCGCCCCGAGTCAGCCCCCGCTATCTGGCCGGTCGTGCGGGTCGTCTCCGTGCTGGTCTGTTCGAGCATGGTTCCCCCATGTCAGCGTGAACAGGGTCAGGGCGTGGAGCTGCGTGCGGTTGTCGTTGGCGAGGCGGCGCCACCGTGCGGCGAACGCGCGGTCGGTGTCGGGGAACGGGTACCCGGGCAGCGCGAGGCGCGCCCAGGTGCGCACGGCGAGGTCGCCGTGCGGGTAGACCGAGAAGTCGCCGGTGTAATCCGCGGCGGCGGCCGATGCGGTCCACGGGCCGATGCGCGGAATCTCGTCGAGGGCCTTCACGAGATCCTCGGGCGCGAGCTGCGCCCATGCGGCCTGATGCTTGATGTAGGCGGTCGCTGCGGCGCACAGTGCCGTGCGGTGGAACCTGGTTCCGGACTCGGCGAACGCTTCGTCGGGCAGACCGAGGACCGTATCAGGACTCGGTGCCAGACACAGCGGGCCGACGGAGGTATCGACAGCGCGGCCGTGGTTGGCGCACCAGCGGCGGTACACCTTCCGGGCCTGCTCGGCTCGTACGACCTGGCGGAGGATCGCGGTCGTGATCGCATCCCACAGTGAGGGATTCGTCAGCCGTTGCGCGTGGCCGAGCGTCGCGATCCGCTGTACCAGCGGCGCGGCCTCGGGCGCGGTCGGCAGCTCGTGCGGCGCGGTGCGGGGTGCTGGCGGGGCTACCGCGTTCTCGGTACCGATGGGGCGCAGGACCAGCCCGGCAGTCGGCTGCCAGACGGCGAGCCACGGAACATCCTCGTACATGACGAGGCGCACAGGCTCGCTCGCGGGTCCAGTGAGCCATCCGGGGTGATCCGTGGTGAGAGTGATCGTCATGGTCTCGTCTCCTCCCAGCGGGCGCGCGTTGCGCCCCGAGTTGGAGGTGCCATCGTTTCCTTTCGGACGGGGGTGCGGGGAGAAACGCGACGGTTCGCCTGTGAGACGCGTTAAGCACCGACGGCGACGGCAAGGTTCGGGTCGTAGTCGATGCCGAGGGTTGCCAGGGCGGCGGCGGTGCGGCGTTCGCGTTGCCGACGTCGCTCGACCCTGTGTTCGTGTGCGATCAGGTAGGGGCGGATCGGGGCGACGGCCTCGGCGTCGAGGGGGTGCATGCGTTCGCGGACGTGATCGGGGACCGGCCGGGGCTGACTCTTGGCCGGCTGAGCCGGGGCGGGGCGCGTGGGCGCGGGGTTCGCGAGGTAGGCCGCGGTGTGGCGGCCGGGGCGTGGCTGCGGGAGTAGCAGCCGTAGCAGGGGGTGCAGGCAGGCGATAAGGTCGCGCATTGGTCGTCAGCTCCTACTTAGCCGGGGTAGCTGGTGGCCTGCCTCGGTGACCGTTGGCCCGGTCGCCGAGGCACCTTGTCATTGGGTGATGGGGTGGCGCGGGTCGTCGAGCCACAGGTGTTGACCCTCTGACGTGACCGTCATCCCGAACCGATGGCGGTCGGGCTGCCCGTATCCGACCCAGCGCAGGAAGGCGCTGGAGACCTCGTGCCACAGGTCGCGGTGCCCATAGGAGGTGACGCGGTAGTCGGTCTCTCCGGGGGTGTAGTCGACCGCGGCCCATGCACCCGTGCCGTCGTTCCGGTCGACCTCGACGAGCAGGAGGGAGAAGTTGCCCGTTCCGTCGTCAGCCGGTGCCGGAATGCGGGCGACTCCGGGTACGAGTGCGCCGATCATCAGGTCTGCCGTGTAGGCGCCGTGGGCCAGGGTGCGGGGGTCGAGCTGTGTTGTGGCCTCGCGGGCTTCGCTGGTGTGGTGCGGATCCCACTTCACCGTGCGGCGCTGAGAGCGCAGCATCATGTACGAGGCGAAGGCGGGGAACCGTCCGATCGCGCATCCGTCATCGTCGACGACGAGGCGGGCGAGCTGGCCGGGACCGTACAAGGGCGCCCAGGGGGCCACGATGACGCCGCCGGGCCGGGTCTGCGCAACCCACGCGTGAGGGAAGGTGGCCACCGCGCACGTGCTGTGTACGCGGTCGTAGGGCGCTCGTGCGGGGCAGCCGGCGGCGCCGTCGCCGACGACGAGGTGCGGCGCGTGGCCGGCGGCCGTGAGGTTCTTCTCCGCCTGCGCGGCGACCTGCTTGTCCACCTCGATCGAGGTGACGTTGTCTGCGCCGACGCGCTGGGAGAGGAGGGCGGCGGTCCAGCCGGTACCGGTGCCGATCTCCATGACGCGGTGATGGTCGCGGACGTCGAGGGCGTCGAGGGTGGCGAAGACGATGCCGGGGGCCGAGCCTGAGCTGCTCGGTGTTCCCGTTCCGGTGTGCAGGTCGCCGTCGCCGTCGTCGAGTTGCGTGACGATGGAGGTGTCGGAGTAGACGGCCCGCAGCCAGCCTTCGGGGTCCTGGTCGCGGTCGATCGGGTAGCCGGGCTCGGGGCCGTCGGGGACGGCCCATGCCCGGGACGGGATGAAGTCTTCCCGTGGCACGGCCTCGTAGACCGTTCGCCACGTGGGTGTCAGGTGGCCCGATGCGGTGAGCGTGGCCGAGAGCGCCCGTGCGGGTGGGTTGGTCGTCATGTGTCGGCCCCCTTGATGAGTAGGTCGGTGAGGGCGTCGGCTACGGCAATGCCCGTCTTGGCAACGAGCCACCCCCATTCGCCGCTCTGGTTGGTCTCCAGGAAGACCCAGCGCCCGGTGGTGTCGCGGATGAGGTCGACCGCGCCGAAGCGCAGGCCGAGGCGCTTGTGCAGGGCGACGAGTCGTCGCGCTGTCTCGTCCGGCAGGCCGATGGTGCGGTAGGTGAGTGCGTCGTAGTCGGAGCGCCAATCCGTACGGGCGGCCTGGGACGTGGCATCGATCGCAACGGTGAAGACCCGGTCACCGACGATGATCGCGCGGGCCTCGTGCTCCTTGTCGACCTGCTCTTGAAACAGGTGGGCGGTGCGTTCGAGGGCTTCGTCGCGCAGTTCGTCGAGGTTCGTGACGGGGCTGGTGTACAGGACGCGCACCTTGCCCTCGTCGGCGTGCCAGATACCGGCGAGCGGCTTGTAGATGAGGGGCCGGTCGAGCTGTGCTGCCCATGCGTAGGCACGCTCGGGCTCATTGGTGATCAGCGTACGGGGAATGTCCAGACCGACTGCTGCCGCTGCGGCGAGCTGGTTCGGTTTGTACTCGGCGCGGGCTGCGGCCGTGGGGTCGTTGACCCATAAGGCGTCGTCGAGGGCTTGCAGCACTCCGCCGAACCCGCGGCGTGCCTCGCCGTAGGCGAAGAGTCGTTCGGCGCGGTTCATCTCCTCGGGCATGGTGAACTGCGTGGGCCGCCGGTAGTAGACGCTGCGCACGGCGGCGAGGTCGACGACCTCGCGGCCCGTGCCAGCGTCGACGAGTCGCCCGCTCCATGTCGCGCCGGTGCTGATCTGAGCGGACATATGCAGCTTGGTCGGGAAGTCCGTAGCGTCGATGCGGGCTACGGGGACGCCGCGGACGGCGAGCTCGGAGGTGACCCGGCTCGCCGTCCGGTCGTCCTCGTCAGTGATGACAAGGACGTGTGTCACGTGGGGCCCCTTTCCTCAGTCGGGCTTCGTCTCTTCGTCCTGCGGACCGCTGCCGTCGGGCGAGCCCTCGCTCGTCTCCGAAGAGCCGCCCTCGTGCCTGCCGGCGGTCGGCCGCGGGATGGCCAGGTACCGCAGACCCCACGGCCGTGCCGCTGTGGGCTGCTCGTCGATGCTGGAGAGGATGTGCCGGATCGGGTTGAGCGGGAAGTGATCGCCGGTGCGGTGGAACATCCCGCGCGATTCGCCGTCGGGCGAGTGCAGGACGAGGTCGACCGCATCGACGTCTACGTGACTGAGCATCGTCATGCTGCTCTCTCCTTCTCTCGGTGTCTGGTTGTGCGGAAACGGTGCGGCTGCCGGTGCTGACCGACAAGGGCGTACCACCCGCGCCCGCGCGCACGGCGCATCAGCGCTGAGTCAGGTGCGGGGGGGGGCGCCAGGTCTGCCCCAGGCCCCGACGAGTCGCCGAGGGAGCTAGCTGGCGAGGTGATACTCCTCGCTCGTCTCGGGGGTGAGGGCGTTCTCCAGTTCCCTGCGGCTGAGGCGGACGACGAGCATCGCGTGGTCGCTGGCCCGGCGGGTCTGGTCGGTGTCGATGACCTCGACCGACGTCACCGCGCGGTGCAGGCCCGCGGAGGCGTAGGCGCGGTCGATGCGCTGTGGTCCACTTTGGTGGCGCTTGTCGTATCCGGCTGTCGGGTGGAGTGCGGAGGGCTGTTCGAGTTCGGTGCAGGCATGCCGGGCGAGGTCGACGTATCCGGCGTCGCACAGGATGCGGTCGGGCCTGGTGTCGCTGACGCGGCATCCGAGCTCGTAGATGGTGCGGTGCGTGGCGTGCGCGCGGTCGGGGACGGTGTCCCAGTCGGGGAGGATGACCCGTTCGACCGCGTTGCGGGTGTGGTCCGGGTAGCTGTTGCAGTCCCCCGCGATCAGGCTCGCCCGTCCGGGCTCGGCGCCGAGGGTGAGCCACTGTGCCTCGGCGGAACGGGTGGCGGGGTCGTAGAAGCACATATGGAACGAGATGAGGTCGAGGGGGCGCGGGCAGTCACCGAGGCGGACGGTCAGGTGGCAGGGGCGCAGCCACCACGGGCGGGACGGTGTGTGGTGCGTGTTCACCTCGAACAGTCCGGGGCGCAGGAAGACACCCGAGGGCAGGTCCGGGGCGCCGGGGTTGTCGGGGGCGAGGTAGCCGGACATACCGAGGCGCAGTTCGGCATCGTGCAGACGCCGCATGGTGTCGGTGCGGCTGTACTTCATCTCCTGGCGCAGCAGGATGTCAGGACCGACCTCGGCGAGGATGTCGTGCGCGAGGTGCCACGCGGGGCCGGCGTCCCCGGTGTCGGTGATCTCGCCGTCGGCTTCCAGATTCCAGGAGACGAGGACGAGGTCGTCGTCGTGTTCCGTCATCGGTGGCCCTTCCCACTCGGGTGTGTGCCTGTTGGTGTGTGCGACCCTGTTGCGCCCGATTCGGTCGCCTTGGGCGTGGTGCGTGGGACCCGCCCTCTGCCTGGGGCTGTGTGCCGCGGGGGAGCCGTGGCGGGGTGTCCCCGGGC
>NZ_JAAKZZ010000305.1 GCF_011045075.1 Streptomyces boncukensis | reverse complement strand
GTCCGCGCCCGCGTCGCCGGCAGACGCCTTCGCCGCGTACGTCCGCGACTCCCTGAACAAGTAGCCCTGATAGGAGCCCGCCCATGCCCGTGCCCGGAGTGCTTGCCGACATCGGACAGCTCCCTGTCGAAGTCCTGCGCCCGATCTTCGAGAAGGCCCAGGAACAGTCCCTGATCCTGGGCATGGCGAACACCATGCCGCTCACCTACGGGCAGACGAACATCCCCGTCATCGCCCAGCGCCCGGAGGCGGGCCCGGTGGGGGAGTCCGAGCAGAAGCCGCAGAGCGAGTACCGGTACGAGATGCGCGTAGTGACCCCGCGCAAGTTCGCCACCATCGTCACCGTCTCCGAGGAGTTCATGGAGGCGGACATCGCCGGCCTGTACTCCCAGATCCAGGGGGACCTGTCGTTCGCCATCGCCCGCGCGGTGGACCTGGCCGTCCTCCACGGCCGCGCCGCCACCACCGGCGGCGAACTGGCGGGCGTGGACGGCCAGTTCCTCAACGCCACCGACAACCGCGTCACCCTCGGCACCGCACTGCCCGACGAGGGCGGCATGGCCAAGGACATCGGCGACGGCTACGAGCTGGTCATCAACGATGGCCACGACTTCACCGGCTTCGCCGCCGACCCCCGTTTCCGCGCCCGCGCGGTGAACGCGTACGACTCCTTCGGCCGCCCCCTCTTCCAGGCCGCCGGCCCCGACCTCTCCAACGCCACCAACAGCCTCATGGGTCTTCCGGTGCGCTACGGGCGCGGCGTGTCCGGGCAGATCGGCGCCAGCGCCGACACCCTCGTCCGCGCCATCGGCGGAGACTGGAATCAGCTTCGCGTCGGCATCGTGAAGGACCTCAAGCTCGACGTCACGAACCTCGCCGCCGTCACCCTCGGCGGACAGCTCGTGTCCCTCTTCGAAAACAACCTGGTCGCGCTCCGCGCGGAGATCATTTTCGGATGGGCCATCGGCGACCTCGACGCCTTCGCCGCCTACGAGGACGCCCCCGCCCGCTCCTGACGAAAGGGGGAACGGGGTGCGGGTCGTCGCCCTCGTCCACTGGTACGTGCCGTACCACAACGCCGGATCGGAAACGATGCTCCACACCTTGTTGCGGGCACTCGCCGACGCCGGACACGAAGCCCACGTGGTCACCACAAGTCAGGCCGAGGGCGAGCCGGAGTACGACCACCAGGGCGTGACCGTGCACCGTGCCGGACCGCTCGGCACGGTGCCTGAACTCCTCGACAGGCTCGCCCCGGCCGCGCTGGTCACCCACCACCAGGAGACCCCGCACGCCACCCAGTACGGCCGCACCCGCGGCGTCCCGGTCGTGCAGATCATTCACAACGAGATGCACCACACCCGGGTATGGCTGCACAAGCGCCCCGCCCTCGTGGTTTTCAACACCCTGTGGATACAGCGCGAGTGCGCCCGCTACCGCGTGCCCGGCATCGTCGTCCACCCGCCGATCTCTCCCGACGAACACGCCACCACACCCGGCGAATTGGTCACCCTGGTCAACCTCAACGCCCACAAGGGCGGAGAGATCCTGTACCAGCTCGCCGAGCGGATGCCTGACGTGGCGTTCGCCGGGGTGATCGGCGGCCACGGCGAACAGGTCATCCGCTGGGATGTGCCCAACGTGGAGATCATCCCGCACACCGCCGCCATGCGGCGGGACGTGTGGGCGCGCACACGGGTGCTGTTGATGCCGAGCGTGTACGAGTCGTACGGCATGGCCGCCATCGAAGCCATGTGCTCGGGCATCCCCGTCATTGCAGCGCCCACACCCGGTCTCGTCGAGTCACTGTCGTGGTCCGGCACCTTCGCCGTCCGCGACGACCTCGACGCCTGGGTCTCGGCCATCCGCTCGCTCCTGCTGCCGGATCGGTGGGTTGCGGCGTCCGCCGCCGCGCTCGAACGCGTCGCCGAGCTTGACCCGCGCCCCGAACTCGACGCGTGGGTGAGCGCGGTGGAACGACTCGAAGGGGAGGGACGCGGTCATGGCGTACGCAACCGTCGATGACGTCGCCGCCCGGCTCGGCCGGGACCTCGACGAGGCCGAGCAGCGGCTGGCCGCCGTCCTCCTCGACGACATCGAGGAACGCATCCGCGCCCGCATCCCCGACCTCGACGACCGCGTGACCGCCTCCGAGCACTACCGCGCCCTCGTCGTTTCCGTCGAAGCCGCCGCCGTCGTTCGCGTCCTGCGCAACCCGGGCGGCTACCGTTCTGAGACGGAGGGGAACTACGCCTACGCCATCGACACCCGCGCCGCCGCCGGATACCTCACCATCCTCGATGAGGAATGGCGCCTCCTCGGCGCCGGCAACGGAGCCTTCACCGCCGTCCCCTACCTCGACCCCATCCGCCACGACCCGCGCCACCTGGTGCGCTACCCGCGCGGGACCGGCCCCTACCTGCCGCTCGACCGCGAATGGTGGCCGCCGTGAGCCTGCTGGACACCGGCAACGAGACCATCACCGTCTACCCCCAGGAACAGACCACCGACGACCGCGGTAACACCGTCTGGCGCCCCTCGACGACCGGCGTGCCCGTGCGCTGCCGCGTTCAGCCGGTAGACAGCGACGAGCCCGCCGTACCCGGACAGGCCACGGAAACCACCTACCGCGTCATCGCCCGGGACGCCCCGCTCGGCCCGTGGGTACGCGTCGAGTGGAACGGGCGGACCTGGGACGTGATCGGCGAACCCCGCCGCTACAACGGCTCACCCGCTACCCGACATATTGATGCTCTGATCCGTGCGGTAGCGATTCAGTAGACGTGGGTTGTGTCATTACGTGAAGTTATCGCGTGCTAAGTTTACGCTCTTCTTATGACTGAATGGGTTGCAGTGGCGCTGTCTGGGGTAGCGATCGTCTTGACTTTTTACAATTTCCAAACTGAGTTCAGGTTTACTCGAAGGGTCTATCGCGAACAAGTCAACCCGTATGTAGTCGTGGACTTGGTGCCGCGTGCGCCGGAATCTCAGATGCTCTGTCTCTCGATCACGAACACTGGCTCCACGGTTGCGCGGAATGTGAAAGTGCAGATCGACCCTCCGTTGCGGACCACTCTGGGCTCAGATCAGGATGCGCGACTGGAACGGACGCTTTGCTGTCCGATTTCAGTGATGCCCCCTGGGCGGAGGGTGTTGTACAACGTGGGTCTCGGCTCAGACGTCTTTGCAGTGCTATCGCCAAAGTATTCCGTGAAAGTTGATGCTGAAGGGCCTTTCGGTGCTGTCGAGACTTTGTGTTACGAAGTGGACCTGAACGCCCTGAAGGGTGCTGCTGTGGAAAGTGAGACAATTGTAGGTCAGTTGATGAATATCGCGGGGCATTTGAAAGGCTCTAAGTCGAGGTGATCCGATGGTAAATGTGCGGTTGCATGCCTCTCGGCAGCTTGCACGGATGCCCGGTGTCAGGGAGGCCGTCCGGTCACGCGCCAACAGCATCGCCTCGCGGGCGCGCTCCGACCTCGCCCAGCACCGCGCGGAAGGGCACGCCCGTATCGAGGTCACGCGCGGCCGTACTGACGTGGTGGTCTCGCTCGTCGATGTCGCGGCGCTGTCCATCGAGTACGGCCGCGACGACTTCACCAACGGCCGTGGTCGGCACGTCGGCGCCATGCAAGGGCTCTACATCATGACCCGCGCCGCGCGAAGGGGGTGAGGCGTTGCCTCCCCGGACGCTGCCGTCCCCGGCTGACCTCCTCCTCGGCATCCTCCGCCCCGCCCTCGACGGTGTGCCAATTGGCACGCTCCTGCCCGAGCCGATGCCCCTGCCGTTCGTCCTCGCCCGCCCCGTGGGCGGCGCGGCGGTGGACATGCGGTTCCTCGGCCGCGCCGTCGTCGATGTGCAGTGCTGGGCCGAGACGGACCGCGCCGCCGAAGACCTCGCCGCCAACGCACGCACCGCCCTGGTGACCGCGTGGCGCGCACAGACCGTCATCCCCGCCGTGGGCTCCATCGGCTTCCTCACCGAGCGCGCGGCTCCCGCGCTGCTGCCCGACGAGCGCACGCCCGATGGCGTGTACCGCTACCAGGCCAGTTACGAACTCACCGTCCGCCCCACCGCGTAGACGCCGGACCCACTCCGCACCGAGCGCCCCGACCCTCCGTCGGGGCGCTTTGCCGTCTGACGAGAGATCTTGGAGGGCACCGCCGTGCCGCTCGACGACAACGCAGTCCTCAACCCGGCCGTGGGCCACTACTACTTCGCCCCCACGACCGGCCAGCCCCTCCCCGACGACATCACCGCGCCCGCCGAGCCGTGGGCCGACTTCGGACACACCAGCCTCGACGACCCGTTCGGCATCACCACCGACGGCGGCGAAACCGAAACGCTCGGCACCTGGCAGAACAAGAACCTGCGCAACACCACCAGCCCGCGCGTCGAGAGCGTGACCTTCGCGCTCCAGCAGTGGGACGAGTCGGCGTACCGCGCCTTCTGGGGCGCCAACGCCACCACTGCGGAGGCCGCCGGGCGGACCGTGGTGCAGGTCCCCAGCGTGCCGCAAGAGCTGGAAGGCGCGCTGTTCGTCCTCGTCCGCGACGGCGCGAACGGCATGTTCTTCCACTTCCCGCGCGTGTCCATCGCCCGCGCCGACGACATCGAGTTCGACGCCGAGGAACTGGCCGGGCTCCCGGTACGCGCCACCGTGCTCGGGATGTCCGGACAGGAGTGGACCTACCAGGTCGGCACTCTCGCCGCGCTGTCCACGCCGCCGGGCTCCTGAGACGCCCGCGCCCCGGTCGGTCGGGTGGCGCGGTTCATCGCGGACCGCCGCGCCACCCGGCCTCGCGCCCTCAGCCCTACGAGCGTCCGCACGCCCCTTGGAGGTCCGCACGCATGCCCAATGTGACCCTCGACGAGATCCGCGCCGCCGCCGAGCGGCAGTACGGAGACTTCGACATCGCCCTACCGGACGGCACCGCCGTGACCCTGCGCTCCCCTCTGCGCATGAGCGCCGAGGAACGTGGACTCCTCGCCGACGTCGAGCAGTTGGCGAACGCGGGCGACACCGGCGCCGTCACCGAAGCCCTCAAGGTCGCCGCCAAGACCCCCGAGCAGGGCGCGCGGCTCCTCGACGCCCTCGGTGGCGACCTTGCCACGGCCGCCGTGCTGTTCGAGCGGTGGGCGAAGGCGGTGAGCGTGGGGGAAGCCTCGCCCTCTGCGAGCTGACCGACCAGCACGGCGCCGCGCTG
Source organism: Streptomyces boncukensis (assembly GCF_011045075.1). Taxonomy (GTDB): domain Bacteria; phylum Actinomycetota; class Actinomycetes; order Streptomycetales; family Streptomycetaceae; genus Streptomyces; species Streptomyces boncukensis. The sequence goes on along the minus strand of NZ_JAAKZZ010000305.1, from coordinate 4,022 downwards.
CTGGCCGACTTCCGCCGCTTCTACGGCCTCGACTTGACCGAAGCGCTCTTCGGGAGCCGTCCGGCCGCGCCGTCGCTGCTGCTCGCGCTCGTAGAGGAGCTGCCCGACGAATCCGCCTTCGCCGCTGCTGTGCGCGGCGGTCCGCAACACCGCGGCTGGACTGTCTCGGCCCACCTGCTCGCGGCCGTCATCGACGCCGTGGACGAGGCCGCGTGGATCACCGCGCAGGCCAACGCACGTAAACGCATCCGGCGCCCCAAGCGCTTCCCCCGGCCGACCGGCGCCGAGCAGCGGCGCCCGGCCACCGTCGCCGACCTGGCGCACCGTTTCGGCGCTCCCGAGAAGGGGGCGGTCATAAGGAGGTGATCCCTCCCGATGGCCTCTCCCGGAGGGCGCGAAGCCGACCGCGTGAGTGTCCGCGTCGTCCCCGACACCTCCCGCTTCGCCGCCGATCTGCGCACCGCGCTGGAGCGCGCCGAAGCCGCCCTGCGCGTCACCATCCCGGTGACGCCGGACATGGACGGCTTCACCACCGAGGTACGCGCCCGCCTCGCCACGCTGCGGGACGAGACGATTCACGTCCGCGTGGACGCCGACCGCGACGGACTCGACGGCGTACGCGCCTCACTCGCCGCCCTCGGCCGCGACAGCGCGAGCGCGGGCGGACCGCTCGGCGCCGTCGCCCGCTCGCTGGGCAACGTACGGGCCCTCGCCCTCACCGCCGTCCCGAACATCGCCGGCCTCGCGGGCGGGCTCGCCCAGATGGCACCGGCGGCCGGCGTCGCCGCCACCGGACTCATCGCCGTGGCGTCCGCCGGCGCCGCCATCAAGATCGGCATGTCCGGCGTCGCCGACGCGCTCCAGGGCGACGCCGAGGCCATGGCGAAGCTCGCCCCTTCGGCCCGCGCCTTCGTCACCGAGGTGCGCAGCCTCGCGCCCGCCTGGGACGCGCTCCGTTCCTCGGTACAGGGTGCGCTCTTCGACGGGCTCGCGCGCAGCGTTCAGCGGCTCGGCTCCTCCGTGCTCCCGGTGTTGCGTACGCAGCTCACCGGAACCGCCGGCGTGCTGAACACCATGGCCAAGGGCGTCGCGAACGCGGCCGTCGAGCTGGCCGACTCCGGCACGCTCGGCCGGGCGATGTCCTCGGCCAACGCCGGACTTCGCAACCTCGCCGGGGCTCCGGGCGGCGTCGTGCGCGCGCTCGGGCAGATCGCTGCCGCCGCCGGCCCGTCCTTCGAACGGATCACCTCCGGCGCGGCATCCGCCGGACGCGGTATCGCGGAGAAGCTGAACAAGGCGTTCGAGTCCGGAGCACTCCAGCGCGCCATCGAGCGGGCCGTCTCCCTCGTCGGCCAGCTCTTCAACACCCTGGGCAACCTGGGCACGGCCGTCGGCAACATCTTCGGCCCCGCCGCCGACGCGGGCGCCGGATTCCTCGGCGTACTCAACCAGGTGTCCAGGACGCTCGCCGATGTCACCGGCAGCGCCCAGGCACAGGAAGCGTTCCGCGGCCTCTTCGAGACGCTGGCCACCGCCGGAAACGTGGTCGGCGGCGTGCTGTCCACCGCGCTACGCGCCGTCGTTCCGCTGCTGAACACGCTGGTGACGGGCCTTGCCGGACCCTTGCAGCAGGCGTTGACCACCCTGGCGCCGGTCCTTCAACAGATCGTCGCGGCACTCGGCACCGCGCTCGTACCCATCATCGCCGCGCTCACGGCACACATCGGACAGAACCTACCGATCCTGACGCAGTTGATCACCATGCTCGGGCAGACGCTCGTGCCGGTGCTCACCGCCCTCGGCCCCGTGCTGACCCAGCTCGTGACGACGCTGAGCGCCGCGCTGCAACCCATCCTGGCCCAGCTCCCCGCGCTGCTCGCCCCGTTGCTCGCGCTGCTGGCCCAGCTCTTGCCGATGATCGTGCAACTCGCCGCCCAGTTCATGACCGCGCTCGGCCCCGCGCTCATCCAGATCACCACGGCCCTCGGGCAGCTCCTCGCGGCCCTCGCGCCCCTGCTGACCGCGCTGGGGCAACTGCTCGGCGGCGTGCTCCGGGCGCTCATGCCGATCCTGACCGCGATCATCGGCGTCATCGGACGCCTGGCGGCGGTACTCGCTGGCGCGCTCGCGGCCGTGGTGCGGGGCGTGGTCGTGCCCGCGCTGCGCATCGTGACGGCGCTGCTGCGCGGCGACTTCGCCGGCGCGTGGAACGGGGCGCGTGCCCTCGTCGGCCGCGTCGGCGCGTTCTTCCGCAGCGTGTTCATCCGGCTCGGCACCTGGGCCGCCCAGGGCGTCGGCCGCGCCGTCGCCTGGCTCGCCTCCCTGCCGGGCCGTGCCGTTGCCGCCGCCGCATCCCTCGGCGGGCGCCTGCGGGCCCTGATGGCGAGCGCGTGGCGCACGGCGACCGCCGCCATACGGGCGGGCATCACCTCCGCCATCTCCGCCATCCGAGGACTTCCCCGCCACGCCAAGTCGGCCCTCGGGAATCTCGGCTCGGTCCTCGTCAACGCTGGTAAGTCCCTGATCAGGGGCTTCATCAACGGCATCAAGTCGATGTTCGGCAGCGTACGGGGCACCCTCGGGTCGCTGACCGACATGCTTCCGGACGTCAAGGGACCACCGGAGAAGGACGCGCGCATCCTGCGCCCGGCCGGACGGCTGGTCATGGCCGGATTCTCCGCCGGCATCACCGACGCCATGCCCGCCCTGCGCGCACAGCTCCAGTCCGTCACCAACCAGGTAGCCGCCTACCGCCCCGCCCTCGGCGCCCAGGTCGAGGCCGCGAACGCGGGCGTGCTGGGTGGGACTTCGGCCGACGGGGGACCGGTGGTGTCCATCGGCACGTTCGTCGCCGAGGAGCGCCAGACACCCGCGTCCATCGCCCGCGAACTGTCCTGGCTCGCGAAGGGAAGGGGGTGAGGCGCGGTGCGCGTGCCCCTCGGCGACGTCCTCGTCACCGGCGACGGACAGATCCAGTTCGGCGCCTACCTGATGGGGGAGGGCACCCCCGTCCACGGCCGCAAGCTCGAAGGCTGGGACGACCTCCCCGACGTCGATGACGCCTCCGTCCCGATGCCCGCGTCCCACGGCGCGTGGCCCGGCTGGCTCCTGGCCGGGCCACGCGTGCTGACCCTCGACTTCCTCGTCCACCACCCACGCGGCGCCGCCGGACTCCCCGAAGCCCTCGACGAACTACGCCAGGCAACCGCACTCCGCCAGGAGGAACGCGCGCTCGTCGTCCAACTCGCCAGCACGCAACGGTTGATGTGGGCGCGGGTCACCCGCCGCAGCCTGCCCGCCTCCCAGGACTACACCTGGGGCAAACCCACCGGCGCCATCGAATGGACATGCGCCGACCCACGCCGCTACGAAGTCGAAGAGCAGGTGGCCCGCACCGGGCTGCCGGTGCCGGAACCCGGCCTCGACTGGCACCCGGCCGACCCGCCGCCGGGCCTGGAATGGGAACTGGACTGGGGCGGCAACGCCATCCCCGGCACCGTCCTCGTCGAGAACGCGGGCGACGCGGACACCTACCCCACCCTCGCCCTCACCGGCCCCGTGATCCGCCCGGCCGTTACCAACCACGCCACCGGCGCGGTACTGGAGTACGACATCACCCTCAGCACCACCGACCGGCTCGTCATCGACACCCGTGAGGGCACCGTCACCCTCAACGACACCGCCCCGCGCCTGCATACCGCCACCCCCCGCAGCACCCCTGAGCAGGCGTGCATCCTGCCGCCCGGCGCCTCGCTCATCAGCTTCCGCGCCGCCGAGTTCAACGATGCCGGCGCCCTCACCATCTCGTGGCGCTCCGCCTGGTGGTAGGCGCCTCGACACCCGCAGTAAGGGAGACCACCCTCATGACCGTACGGGCGGCATGGCTGACCAACCGCGGCGACATCGCGGGCGGCCAGACCCGCAGCGACTCACGCATGACCCCGCTCGGCACGATGACCCCGGCCGACGAGATGGCATCCGCCTCCGGCGTGATCCCCGGCGGCGACCCCTTCGTCCTCCAG